>NC_013855.1:905000-972500 GCF_000010725.1 Azospirillum sp. B510
CGGCGGAGGCCGGCATGTCGATGGCGCTGGGCGCCTTCCTGGCGGGGATGCTGCTGGCCGATACCGCCTACCGCCATCAGGTGGAGGCGGACATCGAACCCTTCCGCGGCCTGCTGCTCGGCCTGTTCTTCATGACGGTCGGCATGTCGCTGGATTTGCCGGCAATGGCGGCGGAGGCCAAGTCGATCGCGGCGGTGACGGCGGCCCTGCTGGTCGGCAAGAGCCTGCTGCTGTTCCTGCTCTGCCGGCTGTCGGGGCTGGGACTGGCGACCTCGCTGCGCATCGGGCTGCTGCTGTCGCAGGGCGGCGAGTTCGCCTTCGTCCTGATCGGCAAGGCGGTCGGCCTGTCGGTGCTCGACGGCCATACCGGTCTGCTGCTGTCCTCGGCGGTGGCGCTCAGCATGGCGGTGACGCCGGCCATCGGCGCCGTCGCCCAGCGTCTCGCCCAGATGATCGAGGGCCGCCTGGGAGCCGAAGCCTTCGGCATCGAGACCGGCGATCTGAAAAGCCATGTGCTGATCTGCGGCTATGGCCGTGTCGGCAAGGCGATCGCCAGGCTGCTGACCGAGCACAACATCGCCTATGTCGCTTTGGACTTGGAGCCGCAGCGCATCGCCGCGGCGCGCCATGACGGGCTGCCGGTGTATTACGGCGACGCCAGCCAGGGAAGCGTCCTGCGGGCCGCCGGGATCGAACGGGCGCGCGCGGCGGTCATCACGCTGAACCGTCCGGAGGCCGCTCAGCGGGCGGTCGAGGCGATCCACGCGACGGCACCGTCGCTGCCGATCATCGCCCGCGCCCATGATCTGGGACAGAGTGCGGAACTGGCAAGCGCAGGCGCCAGCGCCATCGTTCCGGAAACCATGGAGGCCAGCCTGCAACTGGCCGGGCTGGTGCTGCGCAGTGCCGGCGTCGATGGCGCCGCGGTGGATCTCAGCCTGAAGGCCCACCGCGACGGCAACTACCGCACGCTCGCCGAACAGCGGACGGCGAACTGAACCGCATCACCGGGCAAAGACGCGCGCCCGGTCGATATGCACGGCACAACGGTCGCCGGCGACGATGCCGAGCGTGGCGAGACGCTCGCGATCCATCTCGGCCTCCAACGTCAGGCCGGCGAGGTCGATTTCGATCCGCGCATCGGGACCGACGACATGGATGCCGGAGATGCGCGCCGGACCGGCCGAGGCCGGGGTCACGCCGAGATCGTGCGGGCGGACATAGGCGACCGCCGGCCCCTGCACGCCGCCCTCGGTCGGGATCGCCAGGGCGCCGCCGCCGACGCGGGCGATGCCCCCCTCGACCGTGCAGTCGAAGCGGTTCACCTGTCCAAGGAACTCGTAGACGAAGGCGGAAGCCGGGTGGTCATAGACCTCCGCCGGGGTGCCGATCTGCTCGATCCGTCCCTGGTTCATCACCACCACGCGGTCGGCCAGTTCCAGCGCCTCCTCCTGGTCATGGGTGACGAAGACCGAGGTGATGTGGATGTCGTCATGCAGCTTGCGCAGCCAGCGCCGCAGCTCCTTGCGGACCTTGGCGTCGAGCGCGCCGAACGGCTCGTCCAGCAGCAGCACCTTCGGTTCGATGGCCAGCGCCCGGGCGAGCGCCACGCGCTGACGCTGGCCGCCCGACAACTGCGCCGGATAGCGGCCGGCGAAGGGCGACAGCTGCACCAGCTCCAGCAACTCGGTCACCCGCCGCCGGATTTCGGCCGAGCCCGGACGCTCGCCACGCGGCCGGACCTTCAGCCCGAAGGCGACATTGTCGAACACCGTCATGTGGCGGAACAGGGCGTAATGCTGGAAGACGAAGCCGACCTGACGGTCGCGCGGCTTCAGCCCCAGCGCCTCCTCCCCATTCAGCAGCAGGCCGCCGCCGTCGGGGCTTTCCAGCCCGGCCATGATGCGCAGCAGCGTGGTCTTGCCCGAGCCGGACGGGCCGAGCAGGGCCAGCAACTCTCCCGAATTCACCTCCAGATCGACCGAATCGAGGGCGGTGAAATCATTGAAACGCTTGGTGATGCCTGAAACCTGGATCGCCATGGGTCCTCTATCCTCTTCAGAGTCCGGCGATCAGTGCCGGGACGCCGCCAGCTCGTCTCCGAAGCGCCACTCCAGCGCGGTCTTCACGACCAGCGTGACCAGGGCCAGCATGGCCAGGAGCGAAGCGACCGCGAAGGCGGCGACGAAATTATATTCGTTGTAGAGAATCTCGACATGCAGCGGCATCGTGTTGGTCTCGCCGCGGATATGGCCGGAGACGACCGAGACGGCGCCGAACTCCCCCATCGCGCGGGCGTTGCACAGCAGCACGCCATAGAGCAGGCCCCATTTGATGTTGGGGATCGTCACCCGCCAGAAGGTCTGCCAGCCCGACGCGCCCAGCACCAGCGCCGCCTCCTCCTCGTCGGAGCCCTGCTCCTGCATCAGCGGGATCAGCTCGCGCGCCACGAAGGGGAAGGTCACGAAGATGGTGGCGAGCACCAGTCCCGGCACGGCGAAGATGATCTGGACGCCCATGTCGCGCAGATGGGCGCCGAACAGCCCGTTCATGCCGAACAGCAGGACATAGATCAGGCCCGAGATCACCGGCGACACCGAGAATGGCAGGTCGATCAGGGTGATCAGCAGATTCTTGCCGCGGAAATCGAACTTCGCGATGCACCAGGAGGCGGCGACGCCGAACAGCAGGTTGGCCGGCACCGAAATGGCGGCGACGATCAGCGTCAGCCTGATCGCGGCAACCGCATCCGGCTCGGTCAGGGCGGCCCAATAGGCATTGACGCCACGGCGCAGCGCCTCGACGAACACGGCGACCAACGGCAGCAGCAGGAACAGCGCGAGGAACGCCAGGGCCCCGGCGATCAGGACGACGCGGACCCAGGCCGGCTCGGTCAGGGCGGCCCGCGCCGGCTGGACCCGGATCGAGGCCGGTGCGGCGATGCTGGCGTCAGCGGGCATGGCGCGACCTCATCCAATGCTGGAGAAGATTGAGAACGAGCAGCATGACGAAGGAGACCGCCAGCATCGCCGTACCGACGGCGGCGGCTCCGGCATAGTCGTACTGCTCCAGCTTGATGACGATCAGCAGCGGCAGGATCTCGGTCAGGCCGGGCATGTTGCCGGCGATGAAGATGACCGACCCGTATTCGCCGATGCCACGGGCGAAGGACAGCGCGAAGCCGGTGACCAGCGCCGGCAGGATCGCCGGCAGGATGACGGTGCGGAAGGTTTGCAGGCGCGAGGCGCCGAGCGACGCCGCGGCCTCCTCCTCCTCCGGCGGCAGATCCTGGAGGATCGGCTGCACGGTGCGGACGACGAAGGGAAGACCGATGAAGGTCAGCGCGATCGCGATGCCGAGCGGGGTGAAGGCGACCTTCAGGCCGAACAGTTCGTTCAGCGGCTTGCCCACCCAGCCGTTCGGAGCGTACAGCGCGCTGAGCGCGATGCCGGCCACCGCCGTCGGCAGGGCGAAGGGCAGATCGACCAGCGCGTCGACCAGCCGCTTGCCGGGAAACTCATAGCGGACGAGCACCCAGGCGACCAGAAAGCCGAAAATGGCGTTGGTCAGCGCGGCGGCGAAGGACAGGCCGAAGCTGACCTCGAAGGCGGCGAGCACGCGGGGCGTCGTCACCGCCGACCAGAATCCGCTCCAGCCCAGACCGCCGGCCCTGACGATCAGAACCGCCAGCGGGACCAGCACGAGGCAGCTTAGATAGCTGAGCGTGAAGCCCAGCGTCAGCCCGAAACCGGGGAGGACGCTGGGTTTGCGGAAGAGGGGGACGGGGGCGCGGAGTGTCACCGCGCCCCCCTTGCCCGCCAGAGGGCTGTCGCTGTCGACAGTGGCGACCATCGGTCACCGCCCCTTCTGGAAGATCTGGTCGAAGACACCACCGTCCGAGAAGTGCTTCTCCTGTGCGGCACGCCAGCCCCCGAATTGGTCGATGGTGACCAGCTTAACATCGGCGAAGCGTCCCGCATACTGGCTCGCCAGTTCCGGGAGACGCGGGCGGTAGAAGTTCTTCGCCGCGATCTCCTGACCTTCACGGGTGTAGAGGAATTGCAGGTAGGCCTCGGCCACCTTGCGGGTTCCCTTGCGGTCGACGACCTTGTCGACGACGGCGACCGGCGGCTCGGCCAGGATCGACAGGCTGGGCACCACGATCTCGAACTTGTCGGCGCCGAATTCCTGAAGCGACAGGTAGGCCTCGTTCTCCCAGGCCAGCAGAACGTCGCCGATCTCGCGCTGGGTGAAGGTCACGGTGGCGCCGCGGGCGCCGCTGTCCAGCACCGGGACATTCTTCAGCAGCTGCGAGACGAATTCCTTGGCCTTGGCCTCGTCGCCGCCATTGGCGTTCAGGGCATAGGCCCAGGCGGCCAGATAGTTCCAGCGCGCGCCGCCCGAGGTTTTCGGATTGGGGGTGATGACCTGGACGCCCGGCTTCACCAGATCGCTCCAGTCCTTGATTCCCTTCGGATTGCCCTTCTTCACCAGGAAGACGATGGTCGAGGTGTAGGGAGAGCTGTTGTAGGGCAGCCGGCTCTGCCAATCCTTCGGCAGCAGGCCGGTATCGGCGATGGCGTCGATGTCATACCCCAGCGCCAGCGTCACGATGTCGGCGTCCAGGCCGTCGATGACCGAGCGCGCCTGCTTACCGGAACCGCCATGCGACTGGCGCACGGTCAAGGCACGGCCGGTTTCCGCCTCCCACTTCTTGGCGAAGGCCTTGTTGAACTCGACATAGAATTCCCGGGTGGGATCGTAGGACACGTTCAGCAGCGCGTCCTTGGAATCGGCGGCGGCCACACCCAGCCAAGCCAGCGTCAGGCCGGCGGCGAGAAGGGTCAGGCGACGAAGCGACATGGCAGGGGTCTCCTTCGGTGGCTCCTGATTCACACGGGATGAAATGTTATTCCCGCGCAAACTTTTCTATTTCTTATGTAGAGTTTGCCCATGGGTGATGCGCTTGGGAAGTGGTTTTTTGACAGCATTGTTCGGGAAATTCGCGGAAGCCACCCAATGCATTGTTATTGAATAGAAATTCTCGGTCCGCCGCTTCAGCGCCCGATGATCCGCATCCCGCGCCGCCTGGATGGGCGCTGACTGGAGGCGGAAACTTTTGCAGAGTCGGCTTGTTGAATGGCGACGAACCAACGGTATGAGGAGCGAACAGAATGGCTGGCCCCGTCCGCGGACTGGACACCGGAACCCCGAAGCCCGGCACCTCGCGGGGCCTCGGCCGCCCCGCCATGTGGAGCGTCCTCGGCATCCTCGCGGTGCTGGCCCTGCTTTTGCTGTTCTTCCCGACATGGTGACAGCCGCCGACAGCGATGCGCGCGTCCGGGGCCGGCAATGGCATGGGCCGGAACAGCGCAAGTCCATGATTTTGGAAACAGAAAGGCCCTTTCCCGCACTGGGAAAGGGCCTTTCACCGTCTGGACGGCTTTTGCGCGGCGACTCCGGACGGGTACTTTCCGGATCAGTGCAGCAGGAGCCAGCCGACCAGCACCGCGGCGAAAGCGCCGGTGGTCGAGCCGACAACGGTCAGCAATGGTGACCAGCCGGGGCCGCCGGTCCTTTCCGCCGATGCGCCGTCCAGGCCACGCAGACTCTGGTCCATCCGCATCAGGAAGACCTCCAGCCCGCCGACCCGCTCGCTCAACTCATGCAGGGACAAGGCCAGGGCATCCATCCGCTCGCCCTGGGCCGCCTCCAGACGGGAGGTGTCGGCGCGCAACGCCGTCACCCCCTCCCCGGCCTCGCGCAGCAGGCGGCCGATGGCCTGCTGCGCGGCGGCAAGCTGGCGCTGGTCGCGGCGAACGGCGTCGATCCGCTCGCCGACACGCCGCAGATGCGGCCCCAGCAGGCGGTCGAGCCGCTGATCCTCCGGGTGAGGCTGGACGAAAAGCGTGGTTTCTCCGGTCGAGGGCGAGCGTACAACCGCGACCACACGCGACGGGTCCGCCTCCGACGGCAGGGTCACCTCGGCTTCGAAAGCATGGGAGCCATCGCCGATGCCACCCCCGGCGAGATCGGGCCGCGGCCGGTCGGCCGCCACCCGCGCCAGAATTTCCGGCGGCCCGCCGTCCCGCTCCAGCCGGAGTTCCACCTCCAACCGGTCTCCGGGATGGTTGCCATCCCAGGCCCAGCCGAAAACCCGCCCCCCCTGCAAGGCGTCGATGTGACCGACGATGGCCGCCGCTTGCGGCGTGTCGGAGGGATCGCCCATCGAATCGGCCACGGGGGCGGAGTCGCGAAGCTCGACGATCTTGGCGGTGGCGGACATGGCGGCCGGCTTCCGGTTGATGGAGAGGGGTCTGTTACGCTCACGCCGCCTTGCGATCGGCGGCGCGGCGCAGGGTGTGGCTGGGCATGCGGTGGGGGACGTAGTTCTCGTCCAGGAATTCCCGCATGTCGCGATAGCGCTGGTAATAGGTGCGGTTGAACTTCTCGAACTGGCTCTGGTCCCAATATTCCTCAAGCACGAAGGGCTTGTCCGAATAGACGTTGTAGCAAGGGATCGCGAAGGTCTCGGCGAACTCCGCCGTCCGGCTGTCATAGCTGAAATAGACCGACGGCGTGGCGTTCGACAGAGCCATCAGGTTGCCATGCAGGCGATAGCCCAGAACCAGATCCTTCGACCGCACGAGATTTTCATAGTCGGCGACCACGTCGGAATACCACAGGCGTTCGCGGTACAGCGCGTCCATCTCGTCGTCGAAATACCATTGCTTCAGCCAGGCGCTGTCATGCAGATGGGTCCAGGCCTCCGCCTTCTGCTCGTCGGTGCCCCACAGCAGCTTCTTCTCCTCGACCTCGCCCTGCATCATCAGGACGGTGTCGAAGCGGCGGGAAATGTCCTTCACGAAGTCGCGGTGACGCTCCAGATACTTGCGCACGTCCGGCGAATAATGCTTCGACACCTCGCGGCGCATGGTGATGCCGACCTTGCGCACGCTGTCGAGCGCCGGCAGGTCGATGCGCAGTTCCGGGTCGCGGTTGCGGAAGGCGGTCGGGCAGCCGACGATGCGGGTGTTCTTGATGCCCAGATCCCACAGCACCTCGGCGGTGTAGGTGCCGCGCACGCCGAGCGTCGCCGATTTGTCGGCGATGGTCCGCCAGATGAGCTTGCTCTCCTCCGTCAGCGTCAGCTTGCCGGTGGCCGGCGCCTGGGCGCCGACGCCGAAGGCGATGACGGGGATGCGCAGCTTCGCCAGAACCTGGACCGTCGCCGCCGGCCAATCCATCGTGTCATGGATGTAGTTGCTGCCGCGCAGGAAGACATAGTCGTACTCGGCGTTGACGCGGTCGACGACCTCCTGGCGGAACTCGCGGATCTCCAGCACATCCAGCTTGTCGTAGGCCAGCAGCTTCAACGAGGAATCGAAGACGAAGGCGTCGCCGATGTTGTGGTAGTGGCTGATGCTGCGCTGGATGTCCTGGTGGCTGTACCAGCGCACGCAGTCGTGATCATAGACTTCGCCCGACGGAATCATGACGAGGATGTTTGCCACGGCGGCTCTCCCTGGGTTGGGCGATCGGAGGAAGGGGTGAAAGCCGGACCGAAGCCCGGCGGTGTCGGTCAAGCCCGCTGCGCCACCGCGCGTTCGGGCAGGGAGGCGGCGGCCCCCGCCGCGCCCAGCAGCGCGTCGAACAGCTCGGCATGCTGGCGGGCGCATTCGGCGCGGTCGATGGGGCGGCGGATGCGCAGGCGCAGGCGATCCCACAGGTCGGGCGTGGTCAGCGCCTCGGTCATGCGGTCCACCAGATCCTCGACGCTGCCGTTGCGGAAATGCAGGCCGTCGACCCCATGCGTCACCTTCTCGGCCATGCCGCCGATGTTGCTGGCGATGATCGGGCGGCCATGCAGGAAGGCCTCCTGGATGACGACGGGGGAATTCTCCCACCAGATCGACGGGATGATCATCCAGTCGACATCCTTCATCAGCCCGGGCAGCTCGGCGGACCGGTAGCTGCCATAGAAGCGCACCCGGTCGCCGGCCTTCCCCACCGCGTCGTTGAAGCGCTTCTGATAGGCTTCCGGCTGGCGTTCGAGATTGCCGCCGAAGATCATCAGCGCGCCATCCTCGCCCCAGACCTTGTCGGACAGGCGGGACACCGCCTCGACCAGCAGATGGGCGCCCTTGAACTCGGTAAGCTGGCCGAAGAAGGCGAAGCGGTTGCGCTTGCCGCCACGGGTGACCGGACGCGGCGGGGCGATGCCCTCGATGGTCAGGCCGTTTTCGATCATGCGGAATTTCTCGCGCGGCAACCCCCAGTCGACATAACGCTCGATCAGGAAATTCGACGGGCTGACGTAGAAATCCGCCTGCTCCAGGAAGGTCTTCAGGAACAGCTCGCGCTTGAAGAACTCCGCCTCGCCGATATGCGGGAAGCAGCCGGCGCAATCGGCCGGGCTGGCGCGGTAGCACAGCGTGTTGCGGCTGGTCTTCACCATCTGGCCGTGATGGTGGCAGATCGACAGATATTCATGCAGCGTCACCACGATGGGCACGCGCGGCAAGGCCTGGCGCACCGCCTGGATGGTCTCGATCCCCAGCCCGAGGAAATGGTGGAAATTCACCACATCCGGCTGAAGGTCGCGGACATAGCGGACGAAATCCTTCTCCAGCCCCGGCAAATTGCGGTTGGACAGCCGGAAATGGTCGTAGTCGTTGGCGTAATACAGAACCTCCCGCTCCTTCTGGCGCAGCGTCATCAGGGCGGAACCGCGATGCTGGGCGATGGGCGGCGCCACGCGGGCCAGATAATGGCTCTCCCAGCCCGGCAGGTCGTGCAAGCCGTTGTGCAGGTTGTAGGAGGCGACCTCCCCCCCGCCCAGCGAGAAGGAGGGATGGCCATGGCTGATGATCAGTGCGCGCTTTGTCTTGCTCATCGTGTGACCGTTCGTGCGAGGCGGAGTGGAGGGTGGTTGGGTGAAGGCAAAGCGTTAAGCCGCGATCGACGCCTTCCAGCGCTCCGCGAAGCTCCAGCCATCGACCAGGGCGCTGATGCGCTCCAGCCGGGGGTCGCGGGCGCCGCGCGGCTGCTCGTCGACCGCCACCAGCCGGACCCTGGGCAACCACAGGCAGGATCCGCCGGCCGCCCGCACCCGCAGGCACAGGTCGAGCCCCTTCGGCTCCGGCCCCAGATACCGGCCGCCGTCGGCCATGGCCCGGACCAGCAGCTCGCGCGGCAGCAAGGCGCAGTCGGCCGAGGCGGCGTCCACCGCCGACGCCTCCTGCTCTTTCAACCAGTCGCGCGGGTAGCCGGCGAAGCGGCGTTGATAGGTGACGGCGCCGCCCGCCCCCTCCACCGCGACGATGCCGGCGAAGCGGATGGAATGGTCCTCATACAGCAGGGTCGGGCTGGCCATCACCGGCGCCAGCGCGGCGGAACCGACGGCGTTCGGCTTGCGGATCGCCCGCTCCAGCGCCGACAGCCAGCCACGCTCGGTCGGCAGCACCGACGGCGACAGCAGCAGCACGCGGTCGGCACGGGCATGGGCGAGAGCCGCCGTCACCGCCTCGAACGGATCGGCCGCCTCGGGGGCGGCGACGAAGCCGACCGCCAGCCGATAGAAGCCGGCGGCCTGCCGGACCATGCCGGCCAGCCGCTCGTGGGTGCCGGCGCCGGCCGCCACCAGGATCTCCGCGTCGGCGAAGTCGGGATCGTTCGCCATGCGGGCGAGATTCAAGTCGATGTCCTCGCGCCCGTCGCAGACCGGCAGGATGACCGACACGCGCGGGCTCTTCAACGCGCGCCCCATCGGATGCAGGACGGAGGACGCCGTCGCCAGCCCCGAGGCCGCACCGCGCAGCATCGGCCCGAGATGGGTGGCGACCACCCGGTCGATGGTCGGGCTGTCGGGATTGACCGCCCCCAGCATCCGGCGCAGCGTGCCGGCGGTCGGCTGCTGGCAGGGCAAGGGCAGGAAGGCGACGCCGTCGGCCAGCGCCAGCTCCAGATGGAACTCGGTGTCGGCGGCGATTCCCGCCGGCTCGCGGGCGAAGGCGGTGAAGCCGTGGCCGTCGTGACCGGGCAGCAGCCGCCCGGCGAACAGCGGGTCCTGGGCGAAGGCGTCCGACACGTCCTTGCGCCCCGACCGCGACCAGTCGCCATCCAGCCGCGCCGCCATGCCACCGCCCTTGACCGTCACCGCCCGCACCGCCTGGGTCGGGTCGAGCAGCCAGCCGCAGACGAACAGTCCGGCGCCCGGTACCCGCAGCGCCATGTCGAGCCCGATGCGCATCGGGGCTTGCACCTGCGACACCGTCTCCACCCCGTTGTAGCGGGCGGCTATGGCGGCGGAGACGCCACGGCGGGCCGCATCGCCCTGAAGCTGCCCCAGCATGTCGCGGGCATGGGCGGAGGCGATGCCGTCGGCCAGCAATTGCCGCCGCTCGAAGATCGCCAGATGACGCCAGCCGTCGGCGGCGCGGAAATGGATGCGCCGGATGGTGTCGGGCGGCGCGACCGGCCCCTCCAGCACCGTCAGCAGGCCGGCGGCATCCTCCGGCAGATCGGGGCGATGGAAGGGGGCGGCGGCGCAGGCATGGGCGCGCAACTCCTCCGCCTCGACCAGCAGGTCGGCGGCACCGGCGGGGAAGCCGTGCGACCAGCCCTGGACCATCAGCGCGCCGTCGCGGAAGCGGCCCAGCACCTCGGCGAAGCCGTCGGGGCGCGATGCCTCCTGCGCCAGCCCGGTCAGCAGGCGGGTGCGGCGGTCGGCGCCCCCCTCCCCGCTCCGGACTTCCGGCAGCAGGGCGATGGCGATGTCGAGCGCGATGTCGAGCGATTGCGGCTGCGCCTCGCGCAGGGCCGCGACCAGATGGGCCGGGTTGGTGCGGACGTTGGACAGGCGCGGCAGCAACAGATGCCGGCCCTGGCCGTCCTCGATCTCGATGCGGGACGGGCGCAGTTGGGCAAGGCCGGCGACATCGATGGCGCCCAGGAACCAGCGCTCCCCCGCGCCATCGGCCCAGCAGCGGCCACGGAACCGCCCTTCGGTCATACCATCCAGCATCACGGAGCTGTCGGACGGCAAGGGCTGGTCGATCGCCCCGAACAGCATCAGCGTGTCGTCATCCAGCAGGACGGCGGCGGTGACGTCGGCCTTGGTGCTGCGGTCCTTCATCGGTTGCGGTTCCCCTGGGTTGAACTGGCCGGATTTGACAATTGGCGGTAAAGCGCGAGGTGGAGCGACGCGGCCTCCTCCGTCGGGCGGACGGCGGGGATGTTGGCGGACAGCCGCTCCCACAGGCCGGCCTCGGTCATGGCGCGGGTCATGACGCGGGCGAGGTCGGCGGGATCGTTGGGGCGGACATGCAGGCCGTCGACGCCGTCGCGCACCGCCTCCGCCATGCCGCCGATGCCGCTGACGATGACCGGCCGGCGATGTTGGAACGCCTCCTGGATCACCAGCGGCGCGTTCTCCCACCAGACCGACGGCACCACCACCCAGTCGGCGGCGGCCATCAGCGCCGGCATCTCCTGCGGCCGGTAGGGGCCATGGGCGGTGGCGAGGCCGCGCACCGCCTCGAAGCCGTCGGCCACGCGCTGTCGGAACTCCGGCGTCTGGTACAGGCTGCCGCCATGGACGGCCAGCGAGGGGGCAAGCCCCCGCCGGGCCATGCGGGCGACGGCGTCCAGCGCCACGGTGACGCCCTTGAACGGGTTCAGGTTGCCGAAATAGGCGAAGGCGTCGCGCGCGGCGCCGGGGGCGAGGCCGCGCGCCGGGGCGGGCTCCACCGCGGGCCGGCTGTTGCCCATCACCTCGATGCGGTCGGGATCGAGGCCCCAGGCGACATAGCGGTCGCGCAGGAAACGGCTCGGGGCCAGGAAGCGGTCGACCAGCCCGAACATCGCCTTGATGTGCTTCTCGCGCAGCAGGAACTGGTCGGCGGGACGGTCGGGAAAGCAGCGGTGGCAGGCATCCGGCGACGCCTTGGCGCAGAGCGCCCGCCCCTCCTCGCCGCGCGGCGGGGTGACCATCTGCCCGTCATTGGCGCAGATCGGGTAATAGTCGTGCAGGGTGTAGACGATCCTGGCCTCCGGACAGACGCGGCGGATCAGGAACAGCATCTCCACGCCGAGCAACAGCGTGTGATGCACATGCACGATATCCGGTCGGAAGGCGCGCAGCAGATTGGACAGGTCGGGGACCAGCCCATGCAGGTCGATCTGGCTCTGGTGGAAATGGTCGAAATGCCCGGCCCACAGCAGAACCTCGTCGGCGCTGCGGCCGAGCGTCTGGAATCCGGTGCCCGGACGCGGCGTCCGGTGGACGTCGTTGGTGCAGGCCAGGAACAGGCACTCCGCCCCGGCCGCCTTCAAACCGCCGAACAGCTCATGCGCGAAAATCTCGGTGCCGCCGGGATGCAGACTTGGATGATTGTGGGCGATCACCAGCACACGCGGCGGTTTCGCCGTCACCGGCGGGGATGCCGGTTGGCGCACGGCGGCGCGGGCCGGCGGATGGCCGGGGGACGGCAGGGGCTTGTGGCGGCGGCTCATCGTCCGCGCTCCTTCTCCAGAATCAGCAGATCCTGGAAATTCTCAGCGCTGCGCTGGCCGCTCCAATGGCCGCGCATGATGGCGCGGGAGACGTGCAGGCCCTGGGCGGCGAAAAGGCCGAGCAGGAACGCCTCGTCATAGGCGACGGCGGCGTTCGGATGGTCCGGATCGGCCAGCAGCTCCACCCCCGGCCCGTCGCCGAAGGGAGGGCGGGCGGTGCCCTTGGCGATGCCGGCGCGCGCGGTGGCGTCGGCCAGGAACAGGCTGAGGAAGCAGCGCCCGCCCGGCTTCAGCACCCGTGCGATCTCCGCCGCGTAGCGCTCGGTGTCGGCGGTGCGAAGGTGGGTGATGACGGAGGTCAGGATCACGAAATCATAGCGTCCCGCCTGGAACGGCAACGTCGCCGTGCCTCCCTCGATCCGGCCGTCGGGATTGTAGAGGCCGTTGGCGACGTCGAGATGGTGGAAGCGGAACTCCGGATAGGCCGGGGTGATGGTCGAGGCGCACCAGCGGATGCCGTCCAGCACGATGTCGATGCCGTCGTAGGCCCCATCGAGATACTGGGTCAGCGGCAGCGCCATGCGGCCGACGCCGCAGCCGATCTCCAGCACCCTGTGGTCGGGGCGCAGGCCGCCCAGCCGGACGAAATGGCGCAGGAACTCCGCACCGATGGCGCGGAAATCGCCGTCGCCGATGAAATGCAGCTCGGGCGGCGGCACCGGCAGGAAGCGGTTGGCCGCGATCTGGGCGCAGAGCCATTCCAGCCGCGGATCGGTCCGGCGGCGCAGGACGGCAAGCTGGGGAGACGGCAGAACGGCGTTCATCGGATCACCTGTGCGGTCTTGCCGGCGTCCCGCGTCGCGGCGGGGCGGGCCTGGGAGGATGGCGCCTCGGAGGCTGGCGCCTCGTCGTCGCGCCAGTCCCGGTCCATCAGCTCGGCCATGCGGTCGGCCCAGCGGCGGCCATGGAGCCAGCGGTTGTATTCGGAGGCGACGCCGCGGGTGTAGCCCTGGTGCCGCCCGATGGAGCGGCGTTCCAGATGGTACAGCTCCACCGACGGGACATAGCGGATGTCGAGCCCCTGGCCGCGGATGCGCAGGCACAGGTCCGAATCCTCGAAATCGCCGATGACGTAGTCTTCGCAAAAACCGCCGGCGGCGGCGTAGGCGTCCCGCGTCGTCAGCAGGCAGGCGCCGGTCACACCCGGTACCGGCCGCGCCCGGCAGGCGGCGGCGAAGTCGCGCGGCAGACCCTTGAAATAGTGATGGTTGTACCAGACGCCCTGGAGGTCGCGTTCGAAATACAGCCCGGCATGCTGAAGGCTGTCGTCGTCGAACAGCAGTTTCGGCCCCACCGCCCCGATGCCCGCACACCGCTCCAGCGCCGCGACCAGCTTCGGCAGCCAGCCGGCACGGTCGGGTACCACGTCGGAATTGAGGAACAGCAGGCGCTCGGCGGCGGCCACCGCGACGCCGGCATTGTTGGCGGCCGAGTAGCCATAGTTGGCGCTCTGGACCAGCAGCAGCATCGGCAGCCCGTAAAGGCCGTGGAAGCCGCGCAGCAGATGAACCACCTCGTCGCGCTGCTCCGGACTGTCGAGCACGAAGACCAGCTCGGCCTCGGCCATCGCGGAGTCGGTGGCGAAGCTGGCTATCTGGAAGCGCAGGAACTCCAGCGTGCGGTAGAGCGGGATGATGACCGAAACCTCGGGCTTCGCCCTGCGCGCGCCAAAAACAACCAGTTCCGGCTCGCCGCGGCTGGCGAGATGGGCCGCATGCAGCGGGGCCACCGCCGGGCCGATGACGCTCTCCAGCACCTCCGGCGTGGCGAAGCGTGGCGGCAGGCTGCCGAGCACGGCGGCACGGGCGTCGGCATCGGCGCGCGGACGCGGCGGCGGCACTAGGCGCAGCGCCCCGCCCGAAGCCAGCCGAAGCTCCGCCGTCACCTGGAGCGCCTCCGCCGGTTCCGGCGCCCCCGGCAGATGCAGGACGAAGCCGCTGCGGTCGATGGCGCCGGTGCCATAGAGCTTGGCGACATCCTCGCGCGGGAAGCGATGGGCGAAGCGCTCCACCCGGCGTTCACCGCCGAAGGGGGTGCGCACCGCCAGATCCGAGGCCAGGCCATGCGGATCATGCAGCCAGCCGGCCAGGAACAGCCCGCCATCGGCCGTGGGAACCGCGAGGTCGAGAGAGGCGCCGATCGGCCGCCGGGCATCGACGGCCTGCCGGCGCGGCAGCGGGGCCAGCGCCTGCAACTCGCCGACCGACGCCGCCGCCGAAGGATCGCGCCGCCCGCGCTGGGCGAGACAGCTCAACAGATAATCGCGCAGGGACGCCGGCGTGTCGGGACGGGCGTTCAGCCGGTCGGTCAGCGTCGGCAAGACCGTCGGCTCGGCCGGAAAACGCCGGCAGGCGACACCGTTCGCCCCCAGCACCACCAGCAGATTGCCCGGCGCGCACAAAGCGCGGTCGACCAGCAGGTCGAAGGCGATGCGCCCCCGGCCCGCCGGATCGGGACCGGTGCAGGCATCGAAGGGAGCCCGCAGCGCGGCGCCCGGCGACAGCACCACCAGCCCGCCGATGGCGCCGAAGCGGCCGGACAAGGCACCGGCGCACAGAAGAAGGTCACCACCGGCCTTGGCGCGTATGGTCAGGGCCGGCGGCTCCGCCGCACGGTCCAGGACCAGCCGGCGGCACAGCGTGGCGAAGGCCGGATCGCGACGAAGGGCGGGGGTGGAACAGGCGAAATCGAACAGGAAGCGGAACACCCGCAGCCGCGCGGCACCGTCCAGACTGCCGAGCAGGCCGGTCGGGTCGAGGTCGGCCCCGCCGGCACCCAGGTGAAGGTCGGGCCGGAGTTCGGCGACCACCCGGTTGTTGGCCACGAAATGGATCGGCATCCGCGGATCGCGCGGCGCCGGCAAAATCGACAGCACCCGCCGCCCGCCCCAGCCGGTGTCGATGGTCAGGGTGGTGAAGGGCGGACGCACCGGTTCGCCGTTGACGTTCGGCGTGATGGAGCCGACGGAGGCGGCCGCGTCCTCCATCGTCCCCTCCATCGTCCCCTCAATTGTCCAGGAGACGAGAAGGAAGCGGCGCCCCAGCGTCAGGCGCTGGGCGGGTGCGATCGACACCGAATTCGGCAGAACGGCGATGACGGTCATGGGCGGTATCCCGGCAGCGTCGATAAGGGTGAGGGTCGGATGGGCGGAGTTCGGGCAAAGGGGGACCGGCGGCGGTCTCACACCACCGGTCCGTCCTTCTCATGCACCGCCTGGAAAGGCGGCGGATGATCAGTGGATGACGAAGAAGTCGTTGGGGTGGTTGTGGATGTCGGCGGCCGAGACACCCTTCAGCGTGATGCTGTCGCCATGGCCGAGGTCGATCACCGCGTCGCCGTGCTGGTCGGTGACGCGGGCGGCCAGATCGGCGGCGTCGCTCACCTTCAGGCCGTTGATGTTGCGGGCGATCTGAAGAATGTCCTCGCCGGCCTTGAAGTCCAGGACCATGTCCTGGCCACCGCCGCCGGAGAAGATGAAGACGTCGTGGCCGGCGCCGCCGGACAGGATGTCGTCGCCCTTGCCGCCTTCCAGCCGGTCGTCGCCGTCGTCGCCGAACAGCGTGTCGTCGCCGTCGCCACCCTTCAGGATGTCATTGCCGGTGCCGCCATGCAGGATGTCGTCGCCCTTGCCGCCATCCAGGATGTCGTCATGGCCGCCGCCCATCAGCGTGTCGTCGCCCTTGCCGCCGGTCAGCACGTCGTTTCCATCCCCCCCGGACAGAACGTCGTCGCCGTTGCCGCCGTCGAGCACGTCGCGCCCGGCGCCGCCGATCAGCACGTCGTCACCATTCCCCCCCAGGATGATGTCGTCGCCCGAACCGCCGTCGATGATGTCGCTGCCGCTGCCCCCCAGCAGCACATCGGCACCCGTTCCGCCATGGATCACATCCGCCCCATTCCCCCCGGAAAGGACGTCGTGCCCATCGCCGCCAAGCAGAGTGTCGTTTCCGTTGCCCCCCAGCGACAGATCGTTCCCCTGCCCACCAACAATAAGGTCATCGTGATTCGTGCCGACATGCACGTCGTAGCTACCCCCTGGAACCGTAGCCATCGTAGGTGTCTCCTTGCGATGTGATTGGGATTTTTGGGCCGCTCCCGGCCTCGTTCGAAAGCGCTGAACGCGCCATTCGGTGTAACCAAATCTATCGGGGGCATCATGTGATAAAACGCGGAAACATGAAAGAGAAACTTGAGTCCAAGAAGATGATTATCTCAGTATAATGCATTGTTGTTATTTTCAAAAAGAGAGTTATTGTGATTTACATCGAATTTCTAAGCAGTTTTCTCCTTATAAAATGATTGCATGTCCAGCATTTAATGTCCTGAAATCGCTGGAAACCCTGGGAATCGTTGAAAAGACGCCTTGCCGATTTAAAGAAGTTTTTAAAAATCCGCCGCCCCGACCACCGCCACGGACCTAGCCGGGAAAATTCATGAGGGTTGGCGGGTGTAGCGGCATCCGTTGAGCGGCCGTAGGATTTGGGTGCTGACGCCAACTCCTGCCGTTTCCGGAGCGCCCACCCGCCATGGTTGATCATACCCTGCCGCTGCCCGGCCTGTCACCCGTTGCTGGAAAGCCGGTGATCGGGCGCTTTGATGGCGGCCGCCTGTCCTCCGATGGCGGGCTGCTGGTGCTGCGGGAGGTGGCGAAGCGGCTGCGGATTGCCGATCGGCTGGCCGCCTGTATTGAGGACCCGCGCGATCCAACGCGCACCGTGCATTCGCTGGCCGACATCATCGGCTTTCGCCTGCTGGCCATCGCGGCGGGCTACGAGGACGGCAACGACGCCGGCAGCCTACGCTCCGACCCGCTGTTCAAGATGGCCCTGGAACGCCTGCCGTCCGAGCGTGACCTTTGCTCGCAAGCCACCATCTCGCGCCTGGAGAACCTGCCGGATACCCGCGCACTGCTGCGCATGGGCCGAGCCATGGTCGATCTCTACTGCGCGTCCTTTCGCCAGGTGCCCAAGCGCATCGTGCTGGATGTAGACGACACCTTCGACACGGTGCATGGCGGTCAGCAGTTGCGCCTGTTCAACGCCCATTATGACGAGTACGGCTTCCAGCCCATCGTTGTCTTCGACGGCAACGGCCGCTTTGTCACCGCTGTGCTGCGCCCAGCCAAGCGGCCCAAGGGGACGGAGATCCGGACCTTCCTGCGTCGCCTGCTCCGCGCCATTCGGGCAAACTGGCCCAAGACCGAGATCCTGCTGCGCGCCGACGGCCATTACGCCTGCCCGGAGGTGCTGGACTGGTGCGAGGCGGAGGGGCTCGACTACGTGCTCGGTCTGCCGACCAGCAGCACACTGCGCCGTCACGTCACCACGCTGGAGGCCAGCACCGCGGCGCGCTTCCAGGCCATGCCCGGAGCCGACAAGGTGCGCCGCTTCAAGGAATTCTATGACGGGGCCAGCACCTGGAGCCGGGTCCGCCGCATCGTCGCGCGCGTCGAGGCAGGAGACCAGGGCACCGACAGCCGCTTCATCGTCACCAACCTACGCCACGGCACGGGTCGCTGGCTGTATGCCGGCCTGTATTGCGCGAGGGGACAGGCGGAAAATCATATAAAAGCCTGGAAATCCCACCTTGCCGCAGACCGGACCTCCTGCACCAAGGCGACGGCCAACCAGTTCCGCCTGTTCCTGCACGCCGGGGCGTACTGGCTGCTGTGGAGCCTGCGCTCGCTGATGCCGAAACGCTCCCGCTGGCGCACGGTGCAATTCGACACCTTGCGGCTGCGCTTGGTGAAGACCGCCGCGCGTATCGTGGAGATGAAGACGCAGATCAAGGTGCACCTGCCGACCAGCGCGCCTGATCAGGCGATCATCCACCTCGCCCTCGGCCGCATGCCCCGGCTCATCTGCTGAGCACCGGGGCAGCGTGCCCCAGCCGTCACCCAATCCCCTCCACCACCAACTCCGACACCGTCACGCCGCCGTCAGCGCGGCGGCCGACGACGCGCGCCCATACAGCCCAACGTTGATCATCTCAACGCGGCGACCAGACCGCTCGCCACCCTGGTGAATAAAGGCGGCTAGAGCCGAACGGCACGGATGCGCCCTGTGCGCCGCAACGAAAACCGGATGAGAACAGATCCCGCAGGCGGCAATCCTCGGAATCGTGAATTTTATACTCCGGTATGAAAACAATGACTGACTCCGCCGCAATAAAGCCACGGAATCCGTTCTGAAATGCTGCGAAAGGGCCGGCGTGGGGGACGCCGGCCCTTCCAGAAGAGCCCTGCCAGGGAATGGACGCCCGTGCGGGGCCCCCGGTCCGCACCGGCCCGAAGGGGGAGGGCCGGGAGGACACCGGATCCGCTCACTTCTCGCGGAAAGCTCTTTGCAGGCCATCGGTCAGCGGCGTCAGGAAATAGTCGATGGCCCGGCGGGCATGGCCGTGGATCATCACCTCGGCCGGCATGCCGGGATGCAGCTCGACGGACGGCAGCGCCTTCAGCTCCGCCGCATCCATGCTGATCCGGGCGGCGAAGTAGAAGGTGCCGGTGCGGTCATCCTCCAACTGGTCGGCCGACAGCGACACCACCTGCCCGGCCACCGGCGGCACGGCGCGCTGGCGGTAGCCGGTGAACTTCACCATCGCCTTGCTGCCGACCTCGACATTTTGGACATCATGGGGCGAGACCCGCGCCTCGACGATCATCGCGTCGTCCTGCGGCACGATGTCGAGGATGCCGGCGCCGGCCGGGATCACGCCGCCCGGCGTGAAGAATTTCAGGCCGGTCACCCGCCCGGCCTGGGGGGCGGTGACCGCCTGGCGCAGCAGGACATCATCGGCGCCGCGCAGCCGTTCCGACAGGTCGGCGACGCTGGCCTGGGCGGTCTGCAGGTCGGTCGCCACCTCCGACCGGCGGGTGTTGCCGATGTTGATCATGGTCAATTCGGCGGCGGCGATGGCCTGTTCCGCCTTGGATTTGTTGGCCATCAGCTCGCCCAGCCGGCCTTCCGAATCGGCGACGTTGCGCTGAAGCTCCAGCAGGCGCGGCTTGCGCTCATACCCCTTGGCCAACAGGTCCCGCACCACCCGCAATTCGTCCTGGGTGTAGCGCAGCCGGTCCGACGTGGCGACGCGCTGGGAGTCGAGCGCCGCGATCTCGTCCCGCAGCTGGGAGATCTGGCGGCGCTGGATGCCGAGCTGCGCCTCGTAACTGTCGGTGCGGGACCGGAACAGCCGCTCCTCCACCGCCAGAGCCTCGGCCGCCACCGGATTGTCCCGCGCGGCCTTCACCAGCTCATCGGCGAACAGCGGTTTCGGCGCCTCCGATTGCTCGGCGCGCAGCCGGCCCAACCGGGCGAGCGCCGTCCAATATTGCCCCTGCAACTGCGCCACCACCGCCTGGCTCTGCGTGGAATCCATCCGCAACAGCACCTGCCCGGCCTGGACAAGATCGCCGTCCTTGACCAGCAGGTCGCGCAGGATGCCGCCCTCCAGGTGCGAGACGGTCTTGCGGTGGCTCTCCACCATCACCGTGCCGGCGGCGAGCGCCGCGCTGTCCAGACTGGCGGTGAAGCCCCACAGCAGGAAGCCGCCGAAGCCGACCAGAACCGCCAGCGTCCCCGCCAGGGCGGTGCCGCGCAGCGACGGCTCGGCCGGCACCGCGTCGATGGTGGCGGTCCAGACCGTTCGTGACGACGGAAGGTGGGTTTCACCGGTCATCGCTGTTCTCCGCTGCGGACGAGGCGGGTCACGCCTGCGGGCACGCCGCCGGGCTGAACCAGTTTCAGGACGTCGCTTCGGGCGCCGAAATGTTCGACGGCGCCGTCCTTCATGACGAGCAGCGTGTCGGCGATGGCGACGATGGAGGGACGGTGGGCGATCATCACCACCGTGGTGCCCTCGGCCTTCACCTTCCGCACGGCCCCCAACAAGGCCTGTTCGCCCTCATGGTCGAGGTTGGAGTTGGGCTCGTCCAGCACCAGCAGGCGAGGACGGCCGAACAGGGCGCGGGCGAGCGCGATGCGCTGCCGCTGGCCGCCGGACAGCGAAAAGGCGCTGTCGCCGACCGGCGTGTCATAGCCGAAGGGAAGCCGGCCGATCATTTCATGCACCCCGGCCAGCCGGGCGGCGCGCACGATCTCCGCCGGGTCGGCCTTGGCCATGCGGGCGATGTTCTCGCCGATGGTGCCGTCCAGCAGGGCGACCGCTTGCGGCACGTAACCGACATAGCGGCCGAAGCTCTCGCGCTCCCACAGATAGGTGCTGGTGCCGTCGAGATAGATGCCGCCGGCGGTCGGCTGCCAGACGCCGACCAGCAGCCGGGCCAGCGTCGATTTGCCGGCGCCCGACGGGCCGATGACGCCCAGCACCTCCCCCGCCCGCACCGCGAAGGTGACATTGCGAAGGATCGGGCGGTTCAACCCGGCCGGGACATGGGTGACCCGGTCCACCGACAGCACCCCCTGCGGCTGCGGCAACGGCATGGTCGATCGGGCCGAGGCGCCGTTGTTCAGCAGGTCGCGGATGCGGCGATGCGCCTCCAGCGCCTTGACCCACTGGCGCCAGCCGTCCACAAGCTGCTCGAACGGGTGCAGCAGCCGGCCGGTGATCAGGCCGGCTGCCATCATGCTGCCGGGCGTCACCAGATTGTCGATCACCAGCGTGGCGCCCGCCGCGATGACGCCGACCTGCAACATCATCCGCAGCGACCGCGAAGCCGCCGACAGGCCGCGCGACAGGGTGGCGCCGCGGTCGATCATCCCGGCCGATCCGCTCTGCGCCGACTGCCAGCGCCGGGCCAGCGCCGGCAGCATGCCCATCGCCTCGATGGCTTCGGCATGGCGCACGGTGCTGGCGATGTCGGCGAACACGCGGGCCGAGGCCTCGTTCGCCTGGGCCATCGGGTGGCGGGTCAGCATGTCGGTCAGCACGCCCATCGCCAGCAGGACCAGGGCGGACACGATGGCGAGCACGCCATAGACCGGATGCAGCAGGAACAGGATCGCCAGGAAGATCGGCGCCCAGGCCAGTTCCAGCGGCGCGGTCACGGCACTGCTGGTCATGAAGCCGCGCAGGTCGTTCAGGTCGCGCATGGTCTGGGCGGCGTTGCGCGGACCGCCCGACAGCGCGTCGACGATCGACGCCTCCAGCGCCGGGACGTTGAAGCGGTGGGCGATCACCGCGCTGGTGACCAGGAAGGCGCGGGCGCGGATGAAGTCCAGCACGCCATAGAGCGCCAGCGCCCCCACCGCGATGATCGCCAGCATCGTCAGCGTTTCCAGGCTGCGGCTGCTCATCACCCGGTCATAGACCTGCATGGTGAAGAGCGGCAGCACCAGCATCAGCACATTCACGAACAGGCTGAGAATACCCGCCAGCAGCAGGCCCTGTCCGATCTTCCGGTAGGCTTGGGTCAGCAGGGGCCGATCCACGGAACTCATCTTCGATCCTTCCCAATGTGGGCCTGAAGGAGGAGTCGCCGGCTCGCGCGGCGCCGAAATTCGGGGAAGAGCCGGGGAAACGCGAAAAGCTGCCGGCAGCGACGATCGCTGGACAGGGAACCGGCTTGGGGGGATGCCGGTGCGGTCAGCCCTTGATGGGATGGCCCATCACGGGATGCACGCCTATGTCTGAGGACAGATCGGCGCGGGGGGGGAGGCGCCATCTAACGTGTCACGGTTAAGCTTTACACTGAATATATTTTAGAGATGTGTGACAAATGCCGGCCCCTTCCGTCAACGCTCCGTGGAGATTTATGTTTTTCAATGGGTAATCCATTGAAACATAATGAATTTTCTGTCATTCACCGAAGGTGTTAGGCACTTAGGCGAGAGTGTTACAGCCATCTGGTCAGACGGCCCCGACATCGGGCATGCTGCGACGCGATGGATTTGCGCAAGGCGCCGTGATCTCCCCCCAATCCGGCCCCCCGCCCCGCCCCCCCGCTTTCCTTCCACCACGCCGGCCACCCGATTCCGGCTGCGGCCTGAATTCCGGTTCCCTGAAATGCGGTTCAAGGAAACTCCAGTCATGACGATGTCCAAGGCCGCCCAGGCCAAAACCATTCTCGTCACCGGCGGCGCCGGCTATGTCGGCAGCCACTGCGTGGCCGAGCTTCTCGACCATGGCCACCGGGTCGTGGTGTTCGACAATCTGCGCCAGGGCCACGCCGCCGCCGTTCCGCCGGAGGCGGCCTTCGTCCGGGGCGATCTCGCCGACGAGGCGGCGCTGGCCCGCCTGTTCGGGCAGTGGCGCTTCGACGCGGTGTTCCACTTCGCCGCGCTGTCGGTGGTCGGCGAATCGATGCGCGACCCGCATGCCTACCTGCACGGCAACAGCGTCACCTCGCTGAACCTGATCCGGGCGGCGGTCAAGGCGGGAGTGATGAAGCTGGTCTTCTCCTCCACCGCCAACCTGTTCGGCGCGCCCAAGCGGATTCCCATCGACGAGGACGAGGCGATCGATCCCGGCAGCCCCTATGGCGAATCGAAGTTCATCATCGAACGCGCCCTGCATTGGGCCGACCGCTGCCATGGTCTGCGCTCCGCCTGCCTGCGTTACTTCAACGCCGCCGGCGCGCATCCCAACGGCAAGCTGGGCGAGGATCACAGCCCGGAAACCCACCTGATCCCGCTGGTGCTCGACGCCGCCACCGGCAAGCGTCCGCACATCGAGATCTTCGGCGACGATTACGACACGCGCGACGGCACCTGCATCCGCGACTACATCCATGTCTGCGATCTGGCCGACGCCCATCTGCGGGTGCTGGACGCGCTGGAGGAGCGGTCGGTCCGCTACAATCTCGGCAACGGCACCGGCTACAGCGTGCGCGAGGTCATCGCGTCGGTCGAGCGCATCACCGGACGGAGCGTTCCGGTGAAGATCGGCCCGCGCCGCCCCGGCGACCTGCCGGTGCTGATCGCGTCGTCGGAGCGCATCCGCCGCGATCTCGGCTGGCGGCCGCGCTTCCCGGATCTCGACAGCATCATCGGCAGCGCCTGGGCATGGCGGAGCGCCCATCCCAACGGCTTCCGCGGCCTCGCCGCCGCCGCCGAGTGATTTGAAAGGAAAGGATACGCTTATGGGTGAGCCGGGGGGATTATGGACGCGATGAGCAACCTGAGCTGGGACGATGACGACGCGCCCGAAGCGGGAGCGGACGACAAGACGACGGAGCGGAGCGGCGGCAAGCCGGATGAGGAGCTGGACCTTGCCGACTTCCACGGCATGGCCCGCCTGATCGAGCGGATGCACCGCCGCTATCTCGACGTCGTCCGCGTCGGCCTGTCGAAGCAGGGCGTCGACGACATCGGCCCGGTGCAGGCGCTGATGGTCATGCTGATCGGCGAGGACGAGCTGTCGGTCCGCGACCTGATGGAGCGCGGCTATTACCTCGGCTCGAACGCCTCCTACAGCCTGAAGATCCTGGTCGATGCCGGCTATATCAGCCGGGCGGCCAACCAGCGCGACCGCCGCACCGCGCGGCTCCAGCTGACCGACAAGGGACGGGAGCTGTGGGAAGGGCTGCGGCGGATGGAGCGGACTCAGGCCGAAGCGCTGGTGCGCAACGAGACCGAGGTCCGCGACCTGAAGGCCAGCTACCGCACGCTCCGCCGGCTCGACCGGCTGTGGGGCGACATGGTGCGCTATTCCTGCCTCGATTTCGATTGAGCCCCCCGATGCCGATTGAAGAGTCTCGTCCGATTCCACAGCCGGGCACCCCGATGCCATACCCCGCCCCCGAACCCGACATCCCCCACCCCAACGCCCTGACATCCAAGGATGTGGACCGGCTGCTGGCCTCGCCCGACGCGGAAACGCGGATCGAGACGATGAACAAGCTGTTCCACGACCTTGAGGCGGGAACGCTGAGCCCGGCCGAACGCTCGCTGGCGATCGAAGTGGTTCATTGCTTCGCCGGCGACGCCCAGGTCGCGGTGCGGGAAGCCGTGGCCTGGCAGCTGCGCAACAGCCCGTTGCTGACCGGAGATCTGGCGGAACGGCTGGTGCGCGACGTCGGCCGGGTCGCCTTTCCCATCCTGCGCGATGCCGCCGGCCTGACCGACGATCTGCTGCTGGACGTGCTGTCCGACCCCGAGGCCGGCAAGCATGTGGCGGTCGCCAGCCGCTCCAAGGTTTCCGCCCGCGTGTCCGGCGCGATCGCCGAGCGCGGCAACGTCATCGCGGTGACCGCCCTGCTGCGCAATGACGGCGCCGAGCTTCCCGACGGGGCCATGAGCCGCGCGCTCGATCGCTTCGGCCGCGTCCGCATGGTCAGCGAGGCGGCGGCGACCCGTCCCGGCCTGTCGCTGGCGATGGTGGAACGGGTGGTCGCCTTCGTCTCCGACAGCATGCGCACCACGCTGATGCAGGCCCACGGCCTGTCGCGCGAACTGGTCGAACGGCTGGTGGAGCGTGGACGGGAAGCGGCGACGATGCGCATGCTGCGCCCGGTGCTGCGCGGAGCCGAGGACATCGACGCGGTGATCCAGTGGCTGCACACCAACCGCCGCCTGACGCCGGTCCTGCTGTTCCGCGCGCTGTGCGCCGGCGACCTCGCCCTGTTCGTCGCCGGCATGGCCACCCGCGCCGGCATCCCGCCGGAGAATGCCCGCCGCCTCGCCTGGGACGATGGCGAGCTGGGCATGGCGGCGTTGTTGAAGAAGGCGGGCGTGGCTCCCGGCCTGACCCAGCCGTTCCAGGTCGCGGTCGGCGTCGCCAAGCTCATGGATTATGAAGGCGGCGACGGGCGGCGAGAGGATTTCCAGTCGGAGGTCATCAGCGAGCTGTTCACCGCCTGCACCCCGACCAACGACTGGATGGTCGACGACCTGCTGCTGCAACTGTTCGACCAGAAGTCCGACGAGGTGATCGACCGGGCGCTCGATCAGGCGGGCCTGCCCTTCTCCCCGCTGCGCACGGTGCAATAGCCGTCAGGCCTCGTCCGTCCGTTCCAGCAATTGCATGAAGCGCTCCAGCACCAGATTGGGAGGAACCCCCTTCTTGGTGACGGCGCTGAACTGCACCCGGTAATGGTGGCTGTCGGGCAGCAGGGCGCGCATGT
Source organism: Azospirillum sp. B510 (assembly GCF_000010725.1). NCBI lineage: Bacteria > Pseudomonadati > Pseudomonadota > Alphaproteobacteria > Rhodospirillales > Azospirillaceae > Azospirillum > Azospirillum sp. B510. The sequence goes on from NC_013855.1 coordinate 930,598, forward strand.
CGCCGCGCTCCACCCAATGGGCGGCGTAATGCACCGGCAGGAATCCGACATAGCAGCCGGTCAGCAACAGGAAGGCCACCCCCTCACGGTCGGTGGCGGTGGCGGTGGCGTTCAGGGCATGCGGCGGCTGCGACTGGGTGGGGGCGACGGCGTCGGCCGCCTCCACCGCCTCGCGGGTTGCCTTGTCCGCGTCGAACAACGGGTGGCCGCGCCCGCAATAGAGCCGGGATTCCTCCTCATAGAGGGTGACGCGGGCCAGCCCCGGCAGGGCGCGGCGTTCCGGCACCACCCCGACATGCAGCCGGCCGTCGAGCACGCCGCGCTCGATCTCGTTGGGCGGGATCATGCGGATGTTGACGCGCACCTCCGGCGCCTCGCGCTTCAGCCCGCGCAGCGCGTTGGTCACCCGCATCCGCGGCATGGTGACGAGGCTGTCGGTGATGCCGATGCTGAGTTCGCCGCGCAACCGCCCATGCGCCGCGTTGATCTCGCTGCGGAAACTCTCCAGCCCGGCCAGCAGCCGGAGCGCCGCCTCATGGGCGAGCCGCCCCTCCTCCGTCAGCAGGAATCCGGCCCGCCCCCGCCGGCACAGCGACAGACCGAGCCGCCGTTCCAGGTCGGCCATATGCTGGCTGATCGCGGCCCGGCTGATGTTCAGCTCGACCTCCGCCGCGGAGAAGCCGCCGCACTCCACCACCGTAGTGAAGACGCGCAGAAGGCGGATGTCGGCATCGGTGACGGCGGGCAACGGGCGGGTCGGCTTGCTCATGGGGGCACTCGGATTTTGGTAAGCTATTGCTTACGTGAAGTTCGCATGGTTTGGATTTAAGCACAGCGAACCTGACGGCACACTGCCCCTCATCACCCCCACACCAGATGAGGAGAGCGGCGGCATGGCCCCCCTGGACAACGAGATCGGCAGCGCCCCCACCGACAGCGCCCTCGACCGGGCCGGCGGCCTGACCCGCGAGGAACTCGACGCCCATTGGATGCCCTTCACCGCCAACCGCGAGTTCAAGAAGAACCCGCGCGTCATGGTGAAGGCGGAGGGGGCCTGGTACTGGGACGCCCAGGGCCGCAAGATTTACGACAGCCTGTCCGGCCTGTGGTGCAGCGGCGCCGGCCATTGCCGCCGCGAGATCGCCGACGCGGTGGCGCGGCAGATCGCCACGCTCGACTACAGCCCCGCCTTCCAGTACGGCCACACCGCCGCCTTCAAGCTGGCGCACAAGCTGGCCTCGATGACGCCGGCCGGGCTCGACCATGTCTTCTTCGTCAATTCCGGGTCGGAGGCCGCCGACACCGCGCTGAAGATGGCGCGGGCCTATTGGCGGATGAAGGGGCAGCCGGCCAAGACCAAGCTGATCGGCCGGGTCAAGGGCTATCACGGCGTCAATTTCGGCGGCACCAGCCTGGGCGGCATCGTCGGCAACCGCAAGCTGTTCGGCATCGGCGTCGATGCCGACCATTTGCCGCACACCCTGCTGCCGCAGAATGTGTTCACCAAGGGCATGCCGGAGGAAGGCGCCCATCTGGCCGACGCGCTGGAGGAGTTGGTGGCGCTGCATGACGCCTCCAACATCGCCGCGGTGGTGGTGGAGCCGATGGCCGGGTCGGCCGGCGTGCTGCCACCGCCCAAGGGCTATCTCCAGCGCCTGCGCGAGATCTGCACCAAGCATGGCATCCTGCTGATCTTCGACGAGGTCATCACCGGCTTCGGCCGCATGGGCACCGCCTTCGGCGCCGATTATTTCGGCGTGACCCCGGACATCATGAATGTCGCCAAGGGGCTGACCAACGGCGCGGTGCCGATGGGTGCGGTGGTCGCCAGCCGCGAGATCTACCAAACCTTCATGGATAATGGCGGGCCCGAGTATCTGGTGGAGTTCCCGCATGGCTACACCTATTCCGCCCACCCGGTCGCCTGCGCCGCCGGCCTCGCCGCGCTGGATCTGTTCGAGCGCGAGAAGCTGGCCGACAAGGCCGCCGCCCTGATGCCGCATTTCGAGGGGCTGATCCACGGGCTGAAGGGCTTGAGGAACGTCGCCGACATCCGCAACTGCGGCCTTGCCGGCGCCGTGCAGATCGCGGCCCTGCCCGGCGAGCCGGCGCGGCGGCCCTATGAGATCGCCATGAAGTGCTGGGACGCCGGCTATTACGTGCGCTATGGCGGCGACACCTTGCAGTTCGGCCCGCATTTCATCAGCGAACGCGAGGATCTCGACCGGCTGTTCAACGTCGTCGCCGACGCGATCCAGGCCACGGCGTAAGGGCGCCGGCCCGCGCACCGCCCCCACCCCTCCCCGCCCCGCCCCGCCCCCGCCCGGCGGGGAGGGGCAGGGTGGGGGGCTAACCTTGCAAAGACAAACACCCCCAGGAACCGCCCCATGCCCATCGTTCCGCACCTGATCGGCGGCAAGACCGACGCTCCCGCCGACAGCCGCACCGCCGACATCGTCAACCCCGCCACCGGCGAGGTGACGGGACAGGTGGCGCTCGCCAGCCGCAAGACGGTCGAGGAGGCGATATCCGCCGCCGAGGCCGCCTTCCCCGGCTGGCGCGCCACCCCGCCGGCCAAGCGCGCCCGCGTCATGTACCGCTTCAAGCAGCTGCTGGAGGAGAACGCCCAGCGCGTCTGCGCGCTCATCACCCAGGAGCATGGCAAGGTCCTGGACGACGCCTTCGGCGAGCTGACCCGCGGCATCGAGAATGTCGAATATGCCTGCGGCGTGCCGGAACTGCTGAAGGGCGAATTCTCCAAGAATGTCGGCCCCAGCATCGACAGCTGGTCGGAATTCCAGCCGCTGGGCGTCGTCGCCGGCATCACCCCCTTCAATTTCCCGGCGATGGTGCCGCTGTGGATGTACCCGATCGCCATCGCCTGCGGGAACACCTTCATCCTGAAGCCGTCGGAACGCGACCCCAGCGCCGCCCTCCTTGTCGCCCAACTGGCCGAGGAGGCGGGGCTGCCGCCGGGCGTGCTGAACGTCGTCAACGGCGACAAGGAGGCGGTGGACACGCTGCTGACCGACCCAAGGGTGCAGGGCGTCAGCTTCGTCGGCTCCACCCCGATCGCCGAATATGTCTATGCCACCGCCAGCGCCCGCGGGAAGCGGGTGCAGGCGCTGGGCGGGGCCAAGAACCACGCCATCGTCATGCCGGACGCCGACCTCGACAACGCGGTCAGCGCGCTGATGGGGGCGGCCTACGGCTCCTGCGGCGAGCGCTGCATGGCGATCTCCGTCGTGGTGGCGGTGGGCGACGAGGTGGCGGAGCGGCTGAAGGACAAGCTGTCGGCGGCTCTGCGCGACCTGAAGATCGGCGCCGGCACCTCGGCCGGCTGCGAGATGGGGCCCCTGGTCACCCGCGCCCATTACGACAAGGTGAAGGCCTATGTCGACCAGGGCGTCGCCGAGGGCGCCGAGCTGGTGGTGGACGGCCGGGGCCTCGTGGTGCCCGGCCATGAGAGCGGCAATTTCCTGGGCGGCTGCCTGTTCGACCGCGTGACCCCGGACATGGCCATCTACCGCGAGGAGATCTTCGGGCCGGTGCTGTGCCTCGTCCGGGTCAAGTCGATGCAGGAGGGCATGGACCTGATCGACGCCCACGAATATGGCAACGGCACCTGCCTGTTCACCCGCGACGGCGAGGCCGCCCGCTATTTCAGCGACATGATCAAGGTCGGCATGGTCGGCATCAACGTGCCGCTGCCGGTGCCGGTCGCCTATCACAGCTTCGGCGGCTGGAAGCGGTCGCTGTTCGGCGACCTGTCGGCCTATGGTCCGGACGGGGTCCGCTTCTACACCCGGCGCAAGACCGTCACCCAGCGCTGGCCGACCGGCGGAGTCCGCGAAGGCGCCCAGTTCGCCTTCCCGTCGATGAAGTGAACGGCGGCCTGCGGCCCTTCTCCTCCGAGGGAGAGGGGCCGCAGGTCGTCGATCAGGCCCCCGCGCCGCCGCCTGCGCTGCCGCGCAGGATGTCGGACATGCTGAGGATCGCCTCCGCCACCTCGATGATCCGCTTGTTCTGGTTCATCGCCGTCTTGCGGATCAGCTTGTAGGCCTCGTCCTCCGACAGGTTGCGGGTGGACATCAGCAGGCCCTTGGCGCGGTCGATCACCTTGCGTTCGTTGAGCGCCGCCTTGGCCGTCTCCAACTCCAGGCTCACATCGCGCAGACGCTGGGATTGCGCTTGCATGAGATCGAGGACGGAGCGCATCAGCTTCGGCCGCAACCCGTCCGGGGCATAGAGCCCTGCGCCCTCCCGTCCCTGTCCCAGCCCGACCTGCCCCGTCAGGCCGGGATCGGCGTCGACCAGCACCATGGCGACAGGCATCACCGCATCGGGACCGCAACCGTCAGCCCGCCCCAGATCGGCGCGGGCCTGGGCCAGCTTCGTCTCGCACAGACAGCGCAGATCCTCGGTCAGCCGGTCCTCCACCCGCTTCAGCAGCTCGATCCGGCGGGTGGCCTGCTCGAACCAGACCTCCGGCGTGATGCCTGACAACTCGCCATGGCGGGCATCGGCGCTGAGGGCCACCGCCCGCATCCGCTCCACCTCGGCCATCGCCGGATCGGCCAGGATGGTGCGGAAGGCGTCGGCATGGGCCGGGTCGGCGAATTCGGCGAAAATGCGGAATGCGCGGTTCTGGACCTCGATCAGTTGGACGAGCCGCGCATGCTCCGCCCCGTCGAAACGTCCGCGCGAAAAGCCGGCGCTCGCGGTCGCCCGCTCCTGCCCGGCGAATTCCTTGCCCTGCACGATGTTGAACAGAGCCACCAGGGCGCGGGAGATCGCCGGATCGGCGGCGATGTCGGCCGCCTCGAACACCACGGCCAGGAGATGGCCGACGATGTCGGTGAAGGCCTTGACCGAATCCTGCGGCACCAGCGCCAGCGACGAGACCTGCGCGCGCAGGGCTGCCAACCCATCCAGCGCATGGAGCGCTATGGCGACGCGGGTGTAGAACTGCGCCCCGGATCCCGGCCGGTCGAGCTGTTCGTCGACATGGTCCAGGCGGTCGCGCAGCACGGCCTCCAACGCCTTGGCGTCGGCCTGCCATCGGGCGCGGTCCTCGGCGAAGCGGGCACCGCCGGAGCCTAGATAGATCGACGAGGCGCCGCGCTCCTTCTGCAGGGCATGGATCAAGGCGCTGAGATCGCGGACCAGGGTGCTGACCGCCAGCAGCTGTTCGACGTCGCGGATGCGGCACAGCTTGGCGGCGCGCAGGAACCGTGCCGCGGCGGTGCCGGCACCAATTTTCCCGCTGTCACGCTCCTCGCCCATGCGGCCCGTTCCTCCCGACATCTCCACCCGCTTGGCGGCGTCCAAGCAATGGATATGCCAGCGGAAGGATGGGGCTTTCGTGACGCGGAAAGGCCGCCCGGACCGCATGGGATTGCCCAGGAATTGAGCGGAAGCGCCGTAAATCCAGGCAGTTCTCTGATGATCTTATGTGCAACGCAACATCCATGGCTCGATTCCTGTTGTTCCACCTGCCACCAACCGCTTCGGAGTCAGTCCCATGATGACCAAGAATCCCTTCATGAGCGTATGGCTGTCCTGGGCGAACCGCGCCACCGGGATGATGACCGCCGCCGCCATGTCGGCCGCCAAGCGCAACCAGTCGGAGATGCTGAAAGCCATGATGACGCCGCCGAAGCGCAAGCCGACCAAGCGCAAGCCCAAACGCTGAGCCTCCCGCCGGCCGGAGGTCTCGGACACCGCCTCGATGCGGCGGGGCGGCCATGACGGCTCCGCGATCCTGATTACCCGCAAAGGGACCTGCGCTCGGCCGTGGGGGCGATACCACGCGGACCTAATGGCCGAGTTGACGCCACCGAAGCGAAACGCTACTTCGGTGACAATACTGGTCGCCTCCGCTTCCGGACAACTCTGGAACAGACCGCGGGTCTCCAACACCGTATGCTTAGCGAGCGAAGATCATGCGGATATGTTTTCCAGGGACCGCGCAAATTCTCCACCCCGCGGCCGTCCGAGGCCGGCTGGATATACCGAAACTAGCGGCGATCACCGGCCAGTGGTCCCGCAGGACTCGTGGAATCCCCCAACCTGTTGGAAATATTCATTTATTGCAAACTGAAACAAAAGTTGAGTTGGGCTTTCCCCGCCGGCTGTGGCACACAATGCTCGGAATTGCCGATGGTGTGGTGCGCGCTCCGAAAGTAGCATCGCCCGGGGGAATAGTGATGTCTTAACCTTTGCCGGCCCATCTACGGCTTCTGACCAACCGTCCTACCCACGACACCCGTTTTCTTTGGCGCACCAAGGTCCGATCAGGAACATCACCCCAGGAATCGTAGCATGGCCCATCGTCCGCTCGCCTGCGTGATCCTTGCCGCCGGCAAGGGCACGCGCATGAAATCCGATCTGCCCAAGGTGCTGCACCGGGTGGCCGGCCGACCGATGGTCGGGCATGTGCTGGCCGCGGTGAAGGCGCTCGACCCCGACCATGTCGTCGTCGTGGTCGGCCCCGGCATGGACAGCGTCGCCGCCGCCGTCGCCCCCTACCCCACCGCGGTCCAGCATGAGCAGCGCGGAACCGCCGACGCCGTGCGGGCGGCCTTCGGCCTGTTGGAAGGCTTCACCGGCGACGTCATCATTCTGTATGGCGACACCCCGCTGGTCACTCCGGACACGTTGCGGGCGCTGGTCCAGGCCCGCCGGCAGGCCGCCGACCCGGCGGTCGTGGTGCTGGGCATGCGGCCCGACGATCCCGGCGCCTATGGCCGCCTGATCCTGAACGCCCGCGGCGGGCTGGAGAAGATCGTCGAGTATCTCGACGCCAGCGAGCAGGAGCGCGCGGTCACCCTGTGCAATGCCGGCCTGATGGCGTTCGACGGCGCGCGCATGTTCGACCTGATCGGCAGCGTCGGCAACGACAACGCCAAGTCGGAATATTACCTGACCGACGTGGTCCAGATCGCGCGCCGCGCCGGCATGGCCTGCGCCGTGGTGGAGGCCGCCCCGGCCGAGGTGGTCGGCGTCAATTCCCGCGCCGAACTGGCCGAGGTCGAGAAGCTGTTGCAGCGCCGGCTGCGCAAGGCGGCCATGGACAATGGCGCCACGCTGATCGATCCCGATAGCGTCTTTCTCAGCGTCGACACCCGGCTCGGCCGCGACGTGGTGGTCGGCCCCGGCTGCTTCTTCGGTGCCGGCGTCACCATCGGCGACCGGGTGGAGATCAAGCCCTACTGCCATCTGGAGGGCGTGCGCATCGACAGCGGCGCCGTCATCGGCCCCTATGCCCGCCTGCGTCCGGGCGCCGAGATCGGCGCCGACGCCCATATCGGCAATTTCGTCGAGGTCAAGAACGCGGTGATCGAGCCCGGGGCCAAGGCCAACCACCTGACCTACATCGGCGACGCCCATGTCGGCGCCAAGGCGAACATCGGCGCCGGAACCATCACCTGCAATTACGATGGCTTCGGCAAATTCCGGACCGAGATCGGCGCCGGGGCCTTCATCGGCTCCAACAGCGCGCTGGTCGCCCCGGTGGTGATCGGCGACGGCGCCATCGTCGGCGCCGGCAGCGTGGTGACGAGCGCGGTGGAGGCGGATGCGCTGGTGGTCGCCCGCGGCAACCAGAAGGCGTACGCCGGCTGGGCGAAGCGGTTCCGCGAACGGAAGCAAAACGAGAAAGCGAAAAAGGCGTAAGGTCGGTTCGGGTCTTCTCTCCGATCGGCATCTTTTCAGGAGCATCAGGTCCATGTGCGGCATCATCGGCATCAACGGCATTCACGACGCGTCCCCCCGGCTGGTGGAGGGTCTGCGCCGCCTCGAATACCGCGGCTATGACAGCGCCGGCGTCGCCACGCTGGTAAACGGCCACATCGAACGCCGCCGCGCCGAGGGCAAGCTGAACAACCTGGACATGCGGCTGCGCGACCAGCCGCTGGCCGGCACGGTCGGCATCGGCCACACCCGCTGGGCCACCCATGGCGGCCCCACCGAGAACAATGCCCACCCCCACGCCACCAAACGCGTTGCCGTCGTCCACAACGGCATCATCGAGAATTACCAGGAGTTGAAGGACGAGCTGACCGGCCAGGGCTACGTCTTCGAAAGCGCGACCGACACCGAGGTGATCGTCCACCTCGTCACCTATTACCTGGAAAAGCATGGCATGACGCCGGTCCAGGCGTCGGCCGCCGCCTTCAAGCGCTTCACCGGGGCGTTCGCCCTTGTGCTGATCTTCGCCGGCGAGCATGAGCTGATGATCGGCGCCCGCCACGGCACGCCGCTCGCCGTCGGCTATGGCGAGGGAGAGATGTATCTGGCGTCGGACGCCTTCGCGCTGGCGCCGCTGACCAACCGCATCTGCTATCTGGAGGATGGCGACTGGGTCGAGGTCGGCCGTACCGCCGCCATCGTCCATGACGCCAGTGACGCGGTGGTCGAGCGGCCGGTGAAGACCACGGCGGTCTCCGGCGCGCTGATCGGCAAGGACGGCTACCGCCATTACATGCTGAAGGAAATCTACGAGCAGCCGCAGGTCATCGGTGATACGCTGAACGCCTACATCAACCCGGAAACCGGCAGCTTCACCCTGCCGGATTTCCCCTTCGATCTGGCCGGCGCCAGCAAGTTGACCATCGTCGCCTGCGGCACGGCCTATTACGCCGGTTTCGTCGCGAAATACTGGTTCGAGACGCTGGCCCGCATCCCGGTCGAGGTCGACATCGCGTCGGAGTTCCGTTACCGCGAGGCGCCTTTGCCGCCGGGCGGCATCGCCCTGTTCATCTCGCAGTCGGGCGAGACGCTGGATACGCTGGAGGCGCTGCGCTACTGCAAGCGCCAGGGCCAGAAGATTCTATCGATCGTCAATGCCACGGAAAGCACCATCGCGCGCGAATCCGACGCCGTGCTCTACACCATGGCGGGCCCCGAAATCGGCGTCGCCTCGACCAAGGCCTTCACCACCCAGTTGACGACGCTGGCCTGCCTCGCCGTCACCGTCGGCCGTGCCCGTGGCGCCATCGACCAGGAGCGGATGCAGCAGATCGCCCATGCGCTCCGCGAAGTCCCGGCCCGTGCCGCCGACGTGCTGGCCCATGACGGGCGCCTGAAGGAACTGGCGCAGGAGGTGTCCGAGGCCCGCGACGTCCTTTATCTCGGTCGTGGCGCCATGTACCCGCTGGCCCTGGAAGGCGCGCTGAAGCTGAAGGAGATCAGCTACATCCACGCCGAGGGTTATGCCGCCGGGGAATTGAAGCACGGTCCGATCGCGCTGATCGACGACAATGTGCCGGTGATCGTGCTGGTGCCGTCCGACGCCCTGTTCGAGAAAGTGGTGTCGAACGTGCAGGAGGTCTGCGCCCGCTCCGGCAAGGTGCTGCTGCTGGCCGACCGCAAGGGCATCGACAAGTTGAAGGACAAGGTCCGCTGGTCGGTGGAACTGCCAGCCTGCGACCCGCTGGTCGCCCCGCTGCTCTATGCCATTCCGGTGCAGTTGCTGGCCTATCACACGGCGGTTCTGAAGGGAACCGACGTGGACCAGCCGCGCAACCTGGCAAAGAGCGTAACGGTGGAATGAGCCGGGATTTGCTTATTCGCGCTGTTGTTTGCGGAGAATAAAGTCTCATACTAAAGAATAAACCATCATACTGAATAATAAAGCCTCATCCTCAGCGACCTTGCACCGTCCGGGGAATCGGCGCATCCTCGAAAGAGGTGGCCGCACCCCGGAGGTGTCATGGCTCGCCGCCGTTACGCTTTCTACGAGGACAGGATCGCCCTCTTCCACAAGGAAGGGCGCGGCACGGGACGAGGCGACAGTTACAAGCCGTGGCTGACCGTGCAGGATGTGCCGTCGTCCGGCCGGGTTCATCGCGTACGAGGGCTAAAGACCGGACGGCAGCATCACTTGCTGTCCGACATCGAATGGCGCCACTTCCTGCTGTTCGACTGAGCCGATGATACGGAGGACATCCGGGAGCAATTCCCCCTCGATCGTGCCCTCACCCAGCGGATTGCCGGAGACCTCGGCATTCGTCATCCACTCGACCCAAAGACCAAAGTTCCGTTGGTAATGACCACCGATCTGGTGGTGGACGTGATCGTTGGCGGCCGGCTGGTCACGCTGGCTCGCGCCATCAAGCCGGCGGCCGAACTGTCGAAGCCACGCATTCTGGAAAAGCTGGAGATCGAGCGCCGTTACTGGCTCGCTCAAAATGTCGAATGGGGTGTCCTGACCGAGCGGGACGTGCCGATGATACCAGAGCCGGAAACTTCTGACTCGCCGGGTCTGTGGCTTGCGGTTCAGCGCCGGTAGTGATTCCCTGTGCCAGGTCTCACCATTGAGCGAAGCACAGCCATGTCCGCCCTGCCGATCCGCCCCGACCTGAGCTCGGAAGACCTGCGCCGCCTCGCCCGCGGCGAGAGCGATGGGCGGGTGTGCCGGCGCCTGCTGGCGATCGCCATGGCGCTGGACGGCGTCAGCCGGGCGGAAGCGGCGCGGCAAGCCGGCATGGACCGGCAAGCGCTGCGCGACTGGGTCGTGCGCTACAACGCCGAAGGGGTGGACGGCTTGCGGGATCGGGCGCGCTGCGGCCGGCCGCCGCTGCTCGCCGACGCCCTGGAGCCGGAATTGGCTGACCTGATCGCCGCCGGCCCCGAGGTCGAACGGGACGGCGTCGTCGAGTACCGGGTTCGCCACATCCGCGACTTGGCCCTGCGGCATTTCGGGGCGGACTACAGCCGCACCGGCATGCAGGACCGCTTGCACCGCATGAAGCTGTCCTTCCTGACGCCGCGCCCGATCCATCCCAAGGCCGACGCACCGGCCCAGGAGGCGTTTAAAAAAACTTCGCCGAACGCCTCGCCGCCATCGGAGAGGACCACCCCGAGGCGAGCGCCGTGGAGGTCTGGTTCCAGGACGAGGCCCGCATCGGCCAGAAAGGCACCCTGACCCGGCGCTGGGCGCCGCGCGGCAGCCGGCCGCGCGCCGTGCGCGATCATCGTTTCAAGTCGGCCTATCTCTTCGGCGCGGTCTGTCCTGAGCGCGACACCGGAGCCGCCATCGTCATGACGCGCGCCAACACCGAGGCGATGAACCTCATGCTGGAGGAGATCAGCCGCACCGTCACCCCCGGCGCCCATGCCGCCGTGGTGATCGACGGGGCGGGATGGCACACCAGCGGCGATCTCGCCGTGCCGGCCAACATCACCCTCGTGCCGCTCCCGCCCTACAGCCCGGAACTCAACGCCATCGAAAGGCTCTGGCAGGTCATGCGCGACACCCTGCTGTCCCACCGGCTCTTCACCGACCTCAACGCCATCCTCGACGTCTGCTGTCGCGTCTGGAACCGCATCCTCGCCGAACCCGGCCGCATCCGCTCCACATGCGGTTACCCGTGGGCCTTACAGGTCAAAATTTAACGGCTTTGGTATGACACCGGTCTCCGCCATCCTCTGGGTCCATCAATACGGCTATCTCGACAATTTGAGCCAGCCTTATCCCGGCTATTTCGAAGAAAAGGCCCGTCTGTTCTTGCGGGAAGTAGAATTCCAGCCAAGCGGATTGTCCCTTCGGCAGTACTGCCAGGACATGGACGACCTGCTGGATTTGGAGACTGGAATGGCTCTGTTCCTGACACACCACCTGCTCGCCACCAAACGCCTGCGCTGCGACATGCGCGAACCACTCGACAACACGGTATCGCTCGATGTCAGGCGACCGCCTTCCACTTCTTCGCCCAAACCAGGAGGGTGATCAGGCCGGTCCGCTGTTGGTCGATGGAATCCTTGACCCAATTCACGGAGGATTCACAGCCGGCGGATAAGGCCGTGTCGAGCGGAGAATGCCCTAAACACCAAGTTCGTTCTTCACGTCATTGGCGCGATAAACATGCCGGATCGCCTCCAGCATCATTACAATCTCTGGAGATAGATCATTGTTCCGATAACTCATGAAAAGCGGTGAGAGCGCCTGTTCTTCTTGTATTTCACGATACTCGACCTTGTCCCGGCGCAGGTGCCGAACGGATGCCGTGACCAAGCTGACCCCGACGTCCGCCGCCACCAACCCCAAAGCTGTCTGGACATCCCGCACCTCCAGAATGGCATCCGGCTTCAGTCCACGGGCCCGATAGAGGGCGAGAACCTGATCTGCGAAGCTCGGCCGCGGCGACTTTGGATAAACAACCAGTGTCCCCGACGCCAAGTCGTCAAGACGCAAGGGGCGCTGCTGCTCCAGCAGCGGATGGCCCGACGGAATGGCGGCGATAATCGCCTCATAGCGCAGCAGGGTGCGCGTGATGGCCGGATCCTCCAGCGGAATGCGGCCGAAGCCGACGTCGATGCGCCCATCTTTGAGCGCCGCGACCTGCTCCACCGTCGTCAGTTCCACCAGCGAGACCTCCACATCCGGACGGATCGAGCGATACCGGCGGATCATCTCCGGCAGCCAGCCATACAGGGTCGATGCCACGAAGCCGATGGTGAAGCGGCTGTGTTCGGCATGCCGCAGGCGGCGGGCCAGCGCCTTGATCTCGTCCACCCGCTCCAGCACCTGGACCGCCTGTTCGTAGATCAGCCGGCCCGCCTCCGTCAGACGCAGGGGACGGCTGTCCCGTTCGATGAGCTGAAGGCCAAGCTCCTCCTCCAACTGCTGGATTTGCCGGCTCAGCGGCGGCTGCGCCATGTTCAGACGCTCCGCCGCGCGTGTGAAGTTCCGCTCGGCCACGACCGCCAGGAAGTAGCGCAGGTGGCGAAGTTCCATGGGCCGGCCTCTTCGGTGTTTGGACGCTGCGGGCATGGGGTGAGTTGCCGCAGCGCGTCATACCTGCATGGTATCAAACCAGACCAACACAGTCTTTCACAATACGCCCGGCAACGGATAGCTTGGCTTTGCAACAAAATCTTCCCGAAGACATCGAAACGGCGCGCCGACCCGCGCGGCGGCCCCGGCCGCCGTCCGCGACGCCGGCCACCGAACGGCTGCCACCGCTCATCGCCCCCTTCTTGTGGAGACCAGGATCATGACCGCCGACCTGTTGGCACGTCTGGACGACGCCGTCGTCGAGGATAAGGAGCGAGGACTCTATCGCTGTCGGCGCGACATCTTCACCGACCCGGAGTTGTTCGAGCTGGAGATGACGCACATCTTCGAAGGGAACTGGATCTATCTCGCCCACGAAAGTCAGATTCCCAACAGGAACGACTATTTCACCACCTTCATCGGCCGGCAGCCGATCGTCATCGCCCGCAACAAGGACAACGAACTCAACGCCTTCATCAACACGTGCAGCCACCGCGGCGCCATGCTGTGCCGGCACAAGCGCGGCAACAAGGCGACCTACACCTGCCCGTTCCATGGCTGGACCTTCAACAATTCCGGAAAGCTGCTGAAGGTCAAGGATCCCGACAGCGCTGGCTATCCCGAAAGCTTCAACCGCGAGGGATCGCACAATCTGACCAAGGTCGCCCGCTTCGACTCCTACCGCGGTTTCCTGTTCGGCAGCCTGAACGCCGACGTGGTTCCACTGGTCGAGCATCTGGGCGAGGCGGCGAAGATCATCGACATGATCGTCGACCAGTCGCCGGACGGGTTGGAGGTGCTGCGCGGTTCCTCGACCTACATCTATGACGGCAACTGGAAGCTCCAGACAGAGAATGGCGCCGACGGCTACCACGTCACCGCCGTCCACTGGAACTATGCGGCGACCACCAACCACCGCAAGATGGCCGCCGCCGGCGACAGCGTGCGGGCGATGGATGCCGGAAGCTGGGCCAAGCAAGGCGGCGGCTTCTATTCCTTCGAGAACGGGCATCTGCTGCTGTGGACCCGCTGGGCCAATCCCGAGGACCGGCCGCTGTACGAGCGCCGGGACGAGCTGGCGGCCCAGTTCGGCGCCGAGCGGGCCGACTGGATGATCGGCAATTCGCGCAACCTGTGCCTCTATCCCAACGTCTATCTGATGGATCAGTTCAGCTCGCAGATCCGCACCTACCGGCCGCTGTCCGTCGACAAGACCGAGGTGACGATCTATTGCATCGCGCCGAAGAACGAAAGCGCCCAGGCCCGCGCCCGCCGCATCCGGCAATATGAGGATTTCTTCAACGCCAGCGGCATGGCGACCCCCGACGACCTGGAGGAGTTCCGCTCCTGCCAGACCGGCTATCTGGCTGGCGCCGCCCCGTGGAACGACCTGTCGCGCGGGGCGGCCCATTGGGTGGAGGGGGCCGACGAGGCCGCAAAGGCCATCGACCTGCACCCGCTGATGAGCGGCGTGCGCACCGAGGACGAGGGGCTGTTCGTCGTCCAGCATCAGCATTGGCTCGACACCATGCGCCGCGCCGCAGCGGATCCGTCCGGCGCTCCGCGGACGCAGGGTTGAGGGAGGGCAGATTCATGACCATCACCTTCGACTCCCTGCAAGCTTTTCTTCACCGCGAAGCGCGCCTGCTCGACGAGAAGCAGTGGGACGAGTGGCTCGGCCTCTACGCCGCCGACGCCGTGTTCTGGATGCCGGCCTGGGACGATGACGGCGCCCTGACCACCGATCCGCAGCGGGAAATCTCGCTGATCTACTACGGCAACCGCGGCGGTCTGGAGGATCGCGTCTTCCGCATCAAGACCGAACGGTCGAGCGCCACCAGCCTGCCGGAGCCGCGCACCTCCCACAACATCAGCAACCTCGAAGTGCTGGAGCAAGCCGGCGGCCTGTGCAAGCTCCGCTTCAACTGGTTCACGCTGAGCTTCCGCTACAAGACGACCGACAGCTATTTCGGCACGTCCTTCTACACGCTGGATGTTTCGGGCGAGACGCCGCTGATCAAGGAAAAGACGGTGGTTCTGAAGAACGACTACATCCACCACGTCATTGACATCTATCACATCTGATCGGCCACATCTGATCGGCCGCACCCGATCAGCCATCACCGGCTCCGATCAGCCAGGACCGCAGAAAACCGGCCCGGCATGCCCGATCATGCCCGCCGGGCCGGGGAGACCAGCCATGAGCTTTCAAATCGCTCTGACCTTCGAGGACGGGCCGACCCGTTTCATCGAAGCCCATCCCGGCGAGACGGTGGCAGACGCCGCCTATCGCCAGGGCATCAACATTCCGCTGGATTGCCGCGACGGCGCCTGCGGCACCTGCAAGAGTTTCTGCGAGGCCGGACGCTATGACGGCGGCTCCTACATCGAGGATGCACTATCCGAAGCGGAGGCGGCGGAAGGCTATTGCCTGACCTGCCAGATGCGCCCGGCATCGGACCTGGCGCTGCGCATCGCCGCCTCGTCGGATCTGTGCAAGACCAAGGCGATGGCCGTCACCGCCGAATTGGTGTCGGTCGAACGCCTGTCCGACAGTGCCCTCTCCCTCGCGCTGCGGCTGGAGGGAGGCGCCCGGCTGTCCTTCCTGCCCGGCCAGTACGTCAATATCGAGGTCCCCGGCAGTGGGCAGACGCGCTCCTATTCCTTCAGCTCGCCGCCCGGGGCGGAGGTGGCGACCTTCCTGATCCGCAATGTTCCGGGCGGGCTGATGAGCGGCTATCTGACCGGGCGGGCCAAACCGGGCGACCGGCTGACCCTGACCGGCCCGCTCGGCAGCTTCTATCTGCGCGACCTGCGGCGGCCGGTGCTGATGCTGGCCGGCGGAACCGGGCTGGCGCCCTTCCTGTCGATGCTGGGCCGCATCGCGGCGATGGAGGGCGGCAGTCCCCAGCCGATCCATCTCGTCTACGGCGTCACGCTGGACCGCGATCTGGTGGAGGTTGAGACCCTGCGACGCCTTGCCGACCGCTGCCCCGGCTTTACCTTCGCCACCTGCGTGGCCGATCCGGACAGCCGCCATCAGCTGAAGGGCTACGTCACCCACCATCTCCGGCCCGAGCATCTGAACGGCGGCGACGTGGATGTCTATCTCTGCGGCCCGCCGCCGATGGTGGAGGCGGTGCGCGGTCATTTCCGCGACCAGGGGATCACCCCGGCCAGCTTCCATTACGAAAAGTTCAGCGCCAGCGAGGGGACCGGCCGATGACCACGCATGGACGGTTCGAGGATCGGGTGATGATCGTCACCGGCGCCGCCCAGGGCATCGGGCGGGCGGTGGCCGCAAGAGCGGCCGGCGAGGGAGCCAAACTGCTGCTGGTCGACCGCTCCGATCTGGTGCACGGGGTGGCGGAGGAGTTGGTGGGCCGGGGAGCGTCGGCGTTGTCGCTCACCGCCGATCTGGAAAGCTATGCCGGTGCCCAGGCGATGGTCGACGCCGCGCTGGAGGCGTTCGGGCGCATCGACATCTCGGTCCACAATGTCGGCGGCACCATCTGGATGAAGCCCTTCTGGGAATACCGGGAGGAGGAGATGGTGAAGGAGATCGGCCGATCCCTGTGGCCGACCCTGTGGTCCTGCCGCGCGGTGATCCCCGTCATGATCGCGCAGGGGCGTGGCAGCATCGTCAATGTCGGCAGCAACGCCACCCGCGGAATTTACCGCGTCCCCTACTCCGCCGCGAAGGGCGGCGTGCATGCGATGACCGCCTGCATGGCGATGGAGCTGGCCGACAAGGGCGTGCGGGTCAACGCCGTCTCCCCCGGCGCGGTCAACAACGGCGAGCGGGCGATTCCGCGCAATCCAAAGCCGATGAGCGAGCAGGAGACGGTCTGGCAGCGCGAGACCTACGGGCAGGTGATGCGCGACACGCCGATGGGGCGCATGGGCACCCAGGACGAGATTGCCGCCGCCATCTGCTTCTTCGCGTCGGACGAGGCCTCCTACATCACCGGCCAGACCTGTTTCGTCGCCGGCGGCAGCATCGGCTGACCGCCGGCCGGGAAACTCCGCCACCAAGAAAAACCCCGGAAGACCGCCGAGCGTTCCGACGCGATGGCAGGCGAACCGGGCCGAACCGCGCACCGTTGCGGTCATTTCCGTTCATCACATCAACAGGGAGGCAAGCCCGTGAATCGATACGACGGGTCACCGACACAACGGGTCATCGACGTCCAGGATTTCATCAATTCCCATCGAGTCTCCGGCTTCCAGAGCACGCTGATCGCGCTGTGCTTCCTGATCGTCGCCATCGACGGCTTCGACACCGCGGCGATCGGCTTCATCGCCCCGGCGCTCCGCGCCGAATGGCAGCTGGCCCCGGCACAACTGGCGCCGCTGTTCGGCGCCGGCCTGTTCGGGCTGATGATCGGCGCCCTCATCTTCGGGCCGCTGGCCGACATGATCGGGCGCAAGCGCGCGCTGATTCTCACCGTCCTGTTCTTCGGACTGACCAGCCTGGCATCGGCCTGGACAACCAACCTCACCGAGCTGACCGTGCTGCGCTTCCTGACCGGCATGGGGCTGGGCGGGGCGATGCCGAACGCGATCACCCTGACCTCGGAATTCTGTCCCGACAAGCGCCGATCCTTCCTGACCACCCTGATGTTCTGCGGCTTCACGCTCGGCTCGGCGCTGGGCGGGCTGGCGGCGGCGCAGCTGGTGACCGACTATGGCTGGTCGTCGGTGCTGCTGCTGGGAGGACTGGCGCCGCTGCTGCTGGTGCCGGTGTTGCTGCTGGCCCTGCCGGAATCGGTGCGCTTCCTTGTCCTGCGCAACGCCCCGGCGGAGCGGGTGGCCGCCATCCTGGCCCGGATCGCGCCGGAGCCCGACCTTGCCGGCGCGCGCTTCGTCGGCGTCCACCGGCCGGCCGGCTCCCCGGTCGGGCAGTTGTTCCAGCCCGGCCTGATCACCGGCACGCTGCTGCTGTGGTCGACCTTCTTCATGAGCCTGCTGGTCTTTTACCTGCTGTCGAGCTGGCTGCCGACGGTGATCAGCAGCGCCGGGATGACCCTGAAGGATGCCTCGCTGATGACCATGATGCTGCAATTGGGCGGCACGGTCGGAGCGCTGGTGATCGGCGCCCTGATGGACCGCCTCGATCCGCACAAGGTGCTGGGCGTCGCCTATGCGACCGCCGCGCTGTTCATCGCGCTGATCGGCAGCGCCGCCGCCTCCCCCGCTCTGCTCGCCGCCGCGGTGTTTGGTGCGGGCTTCTGCCTGGCCGGCGCGCAGGTCGGTGTGAATGCTTTGGCGGCCGGCTTCTACCCAACGGCGAACCGGGCGACCGGAGTGGCCTGGGCCAACGCGGTGGGGCGCAGCGGATCGGTTCTCGGGTCGATGGTGGGCGGCACCATCCTGTCCAGCGGTCTCGGCTTGCCGATCGCCTTCGCCATCGTCGGCGTTCCGGTGATCCTGGCCGGGCTGTTCATGGTCCTGAAGGGCAACCTCGCTCCGCAACCGAGCCATCAGGCCGGCACGGCCCCACCGTCCTTCGCAGCTCGATTGCCGGCCACGACGGCCATCGACTGACACCGGCATGAACTGACAAAGCCGCTGTTCCACGTCGTCATCGGCAGGAACGCCCCGCCCTTTTGAACCGCAGCGGGATTGTCGGCGGCCATTGTTCGTGAGCCATGCCGCTATGGGCATGGCCTCCCGGTCAGCATAGTAACGTCGCTCGGCTTCTGCTGGCGGAATATTTCCGATGGGTTCGAGCAGGCGCCTGTTGTTGAACCAGTCGCCCCATTCGAGGGTGGCCTATTCAACGGCCTCGAAGGATTTCCAAGGTCCTCGCCTGTGGATGATCTCGGCCTTGTAGAGCCCGTTGACGGTTTCGGCCAAGGCGTTGTCATAGGAATC
This sequence comes from Azospirillum sp. B510, assembly GCF_000010725.1. Taxonomy (NCBI): domain Bacteria; kingdom Pseudomonadati; phylum Pseudomonadota; class Alphaproteobacteria; order Rhodospirillales; family Azospirillaceae; genus Azospirillum; species Azospirillum sp. B510. The sequence goes on from NC_013855.1 coordinate 949,256, forward strand.
GCCGACGCTGCCGACGGAGGGTTCAATGCCAGCCTGGAGCAGACGCTCGGTGTACTTGATGGACACATATTGACTGCCCCTGTCCGAGTGGTGAACCAGCCCGGATTTGCCGACCGGCCGGCGCTGATGCAGGGCCTGTTCCAGGGCATCCGGGACGAAACCGGCATCGGCCGTCCGGGAAACCCGCCAGCCAACGATCTTGCAGGCGAAGGCGTCGATGATGAGGGCCACATAGACAAAGCCGTTCCAGGTGGGGACATAGGTGAAATCGAACAACCATAACGTGTCCATCCGTTCGGCTCGGAACTGCCGGTTCACATGATCCAGAGGACAGGGCAAGCCCTTGTCCTGAATGGTTGTTTTCACCGGCTTGCCGCGAATGATACCCCGCAGGCCTATCCCGCGCATCAGCCGTCCGACCGTGCAACGGGCCACCTTCCGACCCTCCCGCTGCAATTGCCGCCATACTTTACGGACCCCATAAACCTGAAAATTCTCGTCAAACACCCGCCGGATGTCGGCTCTCAACCCGGCATCCCGACGGACCCGTTCCGGTAGCTTGGCCGGATCGGCCTGACGGGCGACATGCCGGCGCACCCTGGACGGGGCGATCGGCAGCGCTTTGCAGATCGGCTTATATGAGGAGAATCAACGGAAATGTTCGTCAGCTTTTCATTTTATGCTCCTGTAGCGCTATCTGGTATCCACGGCGTGAGCCTGCTTCAATGACGCGGCCCGGAAACCGGGCCTGATCCAACTTATATACGGTCAGTCGACTGGGGCGACTGCACCAACATCCCGCATGCGGCGGGCAAGGCTCAATTGGGCGAGACCATTCTCAAACCGCGGCTGTTTGACAGCCATGCCGATCTTCGGTTCGCCCGTACGGGCTCCAGCGGGAAGGTTTTCCCCGGAGAAATTGATGAGCGCTCGGAACGTCAGGCGGCCTTCAGCACGGCACCTTCAATGACGACGCCCGCACGGGTATATTTCCAAAGCGCGACGAACAGTTTTCGGGCAACGGCGACGATCATCGTCTTCTTGAGCCGTCCCCCATTCCTAGCCACCTGATCCTTAGCAGGCCGCGGAAAAAGGGCTGTGCACGGCTGTCGTGTCGTGATTCCCTCCAGTGAGGGCAAAGGCGACCGTTGAGGGAATGATGCGGGGCTCGGACGAACGCAGCGAAGGTCTTTTCAGCTACGTGAGCTGCGAGGCACGGGTTCCGGCGACCCATCCATTGCGGCCGATCCGGGCCATCGTGGACGAAGCGCTGGAGGTGATGTCACCGGCGTTCGAGGGGCTGTACTCCAAGATCGGCCGGCCGTCGATCCCGCCGGAAAAGCTGCTGCGGGCGCTGCTGCTCCAGGCCTTCTACTCGGTGCGCTCGGAACGCCAGCTGATGGAACAGCTCGACTATAACCTGCTGTTCCGCTGGTTCGTCGGCTTGTCGATGGACGCTCCGGTGTGGGACGTGACGGTGTTCACCAAGAACCGGGAGCGTCTGCTGGCCGGGGATGTGGCGGCCAAGTTCCTGGCCACCGTGCTGGGCCAGCCGAAGGTGAAAGCGCTGCTGTCGGACGAGCACTTCTCGGTGGACGGGACGCTGATCGAAGCCTGGGCCAGCGTGAAGAGCTTCCGGCCCAAAGATGGCAGCGGTGAGCCGCCGGGGCCGGGACGCAACGGCGAACGCGACTTTCACGGCGAGAAGCGGTCCAACGAGACCCATGCCTCGACCAGCGACCCCGAGGCGCGGCTGTACCGCAAGGGCAACGGGCAGCCGGCGAAGCTGGCCTTCATGGGTCATGCGTTGATGGAGAACCGGAACGCCCTGGTGGTCAATGTCCGGCTCACCGCGGCGACCGGCTTGGCCGAGCGCGAGGCGGCGGTGTCCATGGTCGAGGCCATCCCCGGCCGCCACCGCATCACGGTGGGCGCCGACAAGGCCTACGACACCAAGGATTTCGTGGCGAACATGCGCGAGTTGGGCGCCGCCCCGCACGTCGCCCAGAACACCCGCAACCGCCGCTCGGCCATCGACGGCCGAACCACCCGCCACCCCGGCTATGCAGTCAGCCTACGAATCCGCAAGCGCATCGAGGAGGTGTTCGGCTGGATCAAAGGGGCCGGGCTACGCAAGACCCGCCATCGCGGCACGGCCCGTGTCGGCTGGATGTTCACCCTGACCGCCGCCGCCTACAACCTGATCCGCCTGCCAAAGCTACTGGCGGCGGCATAATCACGCCCGGAGTCCGCCCAAAAGGCGGCCTTGGGCGCTCCAGGCCGGGGGTGCACCCGCTGATTTCGACCAAAGCGGGTGCAAAAGGCCCAAATTTCGAGCCTCCGCAGAGGCAAGGACGCCATACACGAGCCTTTTTCCGCGTCCTGTTAAACCAAAGCGTCAGTGCGGAATCCGGCTGGTGGCGGTTCCACAGCCAGGCGATCTGGATCAACGTCGTGCGCAGACGTGGATTACCTGATTTTGAAACTCCCTGCTCGTGATCCACCTGGCCACTCTGCCAGGGTGTCGGCGCGAGGCCCGCGTAGGCGGCGACCTGTCTGCGGTTGTCGAAATGCCGGCAAAGCCCTTCGCCCCACAACACGGCCGCGGCCGCCGCTCCAATCCCTTTCAGGCCCAGCAACAGAGCGGCGCCGGGAAATGCGAGCGCCTCTGCGGTAAGCATGTCGGTACTCGCCCGCTCGATGTCCTTTATCTGTGCAAGCACCAGTTCAAGGCGGTCAAGCTCCCGCGAAATCTGCGCCTGCAGGTGGGGTGGCAATGGGCGGCCATCTCCGGTACGGAGCTCATCAAGCCGCTCCCGGCGATCGCGCCGCAGCGGTTCATAAGCTCCGACGCCATGACTGTAGAGCAGCCCCTTGATCCGATTGACGTGCGCTACCCGTTCATTGACCAGTACCTTGCGTTCCCGCGCGATCCGCCGCCGGTCTTCCTCTTCAGGCGTTGGCGGCCTTACCATTGCACAAACGCGAGGCTCGCCCCGCTTGTAGGCCAGCAACGTTCGGACGAGCGCCTCGCCGTCAATCCTGTCGGTCTTTGCCCGACGACGGCGGCGCGAAATCGCTACCGATGCCGGGTCGACAACGTGACTTTCGATCCCTTCCTGGAGTAGGACCCGATGAATCCAGAAGCCGTCCAACCCTGCTTCCTGGATCACAACAATTGGAAAGATTTGCCCAGTCCGAACCAGAGCCTTGCGTCGTAATTCCGCAAATCGCAAAAGCAGGTCACCAATATCCCCTGCCTTGACCAGATGTTTCGACATCTTCTCGCCACCACCCGGCGTCAGTGATGTGACCAGCCATTTCGACTGGCTCAGCTCAAGCGAAACGAAGATCGCGCCGAGATCGACACGAATGGCGGTGGAATTGGATGTGCTGGACATGACGGCCTCCGGGTTCAGTGCTGGACCAGAACTCTGACCCGGTTCCAGTCGCTCTTCACCTCATAGGATCTCGACCCCGTGGACAGCGCGGTGCGCGTCGATGAAGGCGATCATCGCTTGAACGGGCGGTCGAGCTCCGCCTGAGCAAAATACGCCGACGCCTTGCGCAGAATCTCGTTCGCCTGGCGTAGCTCCCGCACCTCACGCTCCAGCGCCTTGATCTTTTCCTGCTCGTCCGTCGTCGGACCGGGCCGCTTGCCCTGGTCACGCTCGGCCTGCCGGACCCAGTTCCGCAGCGTCTCGGGATTGCAGCCGATCTTCGCAGCGATCGAACTGATCGCCGCCCACTGCGACGCGTGTTCGCCTTCGTGGTCAAACACCATGCGAACCGCGCGTTCGCGCACTTCAGGGGCGTATTTGGGTGATGCTTGCTTCGTCATGTTGAACCCAGTCTCTCAAGAAACGGGGCCTCCAGCAAACCCGGTGCGGTTCACAGCCGGACGTGCGCCACCTGCACCTTGGTGGTGACGCCGTCCAGGACGATCCAGTCCTCGGCCCAGTCGAACTGATAGGCCTCACCCGGCGCGAAGGTCAGCGGCACAAAGGCCTGCGCCGGCGTGGTTACCGGCTGGCGCTGCCGGAAGCGCTTGATGTAGCGGCGCACCGCATCATAGCCGCCCGGAAAGCCCGCCGCCTGCAGGCGCTTGAAGAGGCCCAGGTAATCGAGCCGGTCCCGCGCCGGCTGACGATCGTTCTCCTCGACCAGCCGTTCCAACTCCTTCTGGAAGGCTCCCAACTGCGGATAGGGTTGCACCTGCCGCTCATACCGCGGCGCCGTCTCCCCCGAGCGCAGGTACTTGCTCACCGTCTCCCGCGACACCTTCAGCGACCGGGCGATCGCCCGCTCACTCTTCCCCTTTGCGTGCTCCCGTCGGATCCGCGCTATCGTCTCCACCGTCAGCATCCTCGCTTGGCCACCCTGTCGCACAACCCAGAGTGGAAGTCTGCCAGATCAGGAGGTGGATGGGTTTGGGACGCCGATCACCCCCGAAACTGGCCTACTGTTCCACGCCGATGCACACAAGGACAACGGCCCCGAAAACCTTGCCGTCCTCCGGCTCGCCATCAACCTCGTCTCAAAGGATGCTTCCAAGGGGGCCACCCGCGTCAAGCTGCTGCGAGCCGCCTGGAATTCCGCCTTCCTCCGAAAACTGCTCGCCCAAATCTGATATGCGATTGCCCTGAGGATAGCGGAAACTCCGACAGTCCCCTATGCTCGGGCATGGCCCCAGAAGTTTGGGCAAAGCACCATCGGGAAATGGTTGGAGGCCTGGAGGATAAGCAGACCGGGCCAGCCCAGCGATTCCCGCACCAAATCCTTCTTGAATTCGGTGTCACTGTGGTTGCGCTCGATGGTCACGTCATGGAATCCGGAGCGCTTGAGCAGCCGGTGCAGGCTGCCATAGGTCTGGAGCGAGCAATGCTCACGAAAGATCAGGGCCAACTTCTCGCGATTGAAGGCGCGCAGCGCCAGGATCCAATAGGGCGCATCGATCAGCAGGTTCGGCGTCTGGAAAACAAGGCGTCCCCCCGGCCGCAACACCCTGCGCAGCCCGGCCAGATAGGCTTCCACCTCGGGGATGTGCTCGATGACATCGAACATGGTGATGACGTCGAAGCTCTGGTCGGGAAAAGGCAGGGTCGTACCGTCATAGGCCTGCATCCGCCCCTTCAACGCGGGGTAGGCGGCCTCTCCCTTGGCGAGGGCGGCGGCGTCCACCTCCACCCCATAGACGTCGCCATACCCACGCCGGCGCAGATTTTCAAGAAAGCTGCCATGACGGCAGCCGACATCAAGGATCCGGGCGCCTGGATCGATCCCGAGCGACTGGACGTAGGTCAGGCACGAGGCGGTATCGCCGCGCTCGCCGTCAAGGACAACCGCGTCCATCACCACCCCACTCAGCGCGATCTTGGACGCCGTCCGCCATCATGGCGGCACAGCCGGTCCACAAGAGAATCACCGGCCATACGGAAGCGGATTTCATCGAAGAGAAAGCAGAAATCCCAGCGATCATGGAACACGGCGGAACAAGAGATTGAAAACAGTGTTAGTTTCAACAACCTCAGGCAGCGGATAGGGCTTGCGGTTCCGCCCGCCACACAGGTCGACACCGACGTTGTTGATCAGCTCCGTCTGATACCCATACTCCTCAAAGGTCTTGCGGAGCGGGATCTCGCCGAACCCATTGCGCAGCAGCTCCCCCCGGTTGATCTCGCACACGACGTAATCGGGCAGGCGGCGCGACAAGGTGCGGTGGGCTCCCTTCATCACATGCTGCTCATGGCCCTCGGCATCGATCTTCATGAGACGGATTGTGGTGAGCTGCAAATCCTCGACAAGATCGTCCAGACACAGGGACGTGCAGGGGAAGACGGCGTCCTCCTGCCCCACCGTGTCCTCCGCTCCCAAAACGCGGGACAGCCCAATGTCCTGGCTGTTGGCCAGGATGCGGCCGGCACCAACCTTGTCCGATAATGCGGCATTGAAGGCCATGATGCAGGAGGCGCCATTGGCGGCAATATGGCGGGCCAGACGGACATAGGTCTGGGGATTCGGCTCGAATGCCAAAATCCGCCCCTGGCCGCGCATGGCCGCAAAGGACAGGAGGGAGTAGTAGCCAACGCAAGCCCCGACATCGATCACCGTGTCGCCGGGGCGAAGAAGCTCAAGAAAGGTCAAGGATGTAAATTGCTCATGGAAAAATCCGGACTCCAACGCCCGTCCCAGTGGGGGCGACAAAAGAAACGATGCCACATCACCATTATGCGGGAACTGGATTTTTTTATAGGAGTTCATTTTGAAATTCCGCGTCAAGACGCATGAAAGTTCAGGCTTCCGCCTTCTTATCCCATCGCGCCACGCCGCTCAACCACCCTGTCATGGACGCTACGCAAAAAGCTCAAGGATCACCGCTGAGCTATGCGGGAAACTGGGTGATGACGGTCTGAAGAGGGCGGCGTATCGAGGTTGGTGACGAAACCTGCCCGAACCTCCACGAGGCAGCGATACGCCATGGATGAGAATAGCAAGGTTGTTTGGCTGCGTCAGCCGGAGGAGATCGACGACCCGCTGACCGCCATCTTACGGGCTGGTGCCCGCCGGCTGCTGGAGCAGACGATCGAGGCGGAGGTGGAAAGCTTTCTGGCCTCCATGAAGGCCGTCACGTTGCCGGACGGCCGCGAGCGGGTCGTGCGGCACGGCCATGGTCCTGAATGGACGATCCAGACCGGCATCGGTCCAGTGCCGGTCCGTCGCGCCAAGGTGCGCGACCGTGGCGGCGCCGAGGCTGGCGAGCGGGTCCGCTTCACCTCGGCGATCCTGCCCCGCTGGGCGCGGCGGACCAAGAGCCTGGACGCGCTGCTGCCGGTGCTCTATCTGCGCGGCGTCTCCACCTGTAAAGGCCGAATGAAGTTTGGCCCATCCGCATTCTCGGTGCAGATCGACGCGAGGATGAGCACATAGAGGGAACACTTTTCCCTCCAGAGTTCCGGTTTCCTTGTCCAAATCACTGCTTTCGTTGCTCCCAGCCGGCCTTGTCGTCGACCGGGTTTCCGTCGACGCTGATCGGGTGCGGAACGTGTCAACGACTGTGAGACAGCCCGAGTTATGAATTAGCAGGCCGCGGAAAAAGGGCTGTGCACGGCTGTCGTGTCGTGATTCCCTCCAGTGAGGGCAAAGGCGACCGTTGAGGGAATGATGCGGGGCTCGGACGAACGCAGCGAAGGTCTTTTCAGCTACGTGAGCTGCGAGGCACGGGTTCCGGCGACCCATCCATTGCGGCCGATCCGGGCCATCGTGGACGAAGCGCTGGAGGTGATGTCACCGGCGTTCGAGGGGCTGTACTCCAAGATCGGCCGGCCGTCGATCCCGCCGGAAAAGCTGCTGCGGGCGCTGCTGCTCCAGGCCTTCTACTCGGTGCGCTCGGAACGCCAGCTGATGGAACAGCTCGACTATAACCTGCTGTTCCGCTGGTTCGTCGGCTTGTCGATGGACGCTCCGGTGTGGGACGTGACGGTGTTCACCAAGAACCGGGAGCGTCTGCTGGCCGGGGATGTGGCGGCCAAGTTCCTGGCCACCGTGCTGGGCCAGCCGAAGGTGAAAGCGCTGCTGTCGGACGAGCACTTCTCGGTGGACGGGACGCTGATCGAAGCCTGGGCCAGCGTGAAGAGCTTCCGGCCCAAAGATGGCAGCGGTGAGCCGCCGGGGCCGGGACGCAACGGCGAACGCGACTTTCACGGCGAGAAGCGGTCCAACGAGACCCATGCCTCGACCAGCGACCCCGAGGCGCGGCTGTACCGCAAGGGCAACGGGCAGCCGGCGAAGCTGGCCTTCATGGGTCATGCGTTGATGGAGAACCGGAACGCCCTGGTGGTCAATGTCCGGCTCACCGCGGCGACCGGCTTGGCCGAGCGCGAGGCGGCGGTGTCCATGGTCGAGGCCATCCCCGGCCGCCACCGCATCACGGTGGGCGCCGACAAGGCCTACGACACCAAGGATTTCGTGGCGAACATGCGCGAGTTGGGCGCCGCCCCGCACGTCGCCCAGAACACCCGCAACCGCCGCTCGGCCATCGACGGCCGAACCACCCGCCACCCCGGCTATGCAGTCAGCCTACGAATCCGCAAGCGCATCGAGGAGGTGTTCGGCTGGATCAAAGGGGCCGGGCTACGCAAGACCCGCCATCGCGGCACGGCCCGTGTCGGCTGGATGTTCACCCTGACCGCCGCCGCCTACAACCTGATCCGCCTGCCAAAGCTACTGGCGGCGGCATAATCACGCCCGGAGTCCGCCCAAAAGGCGGCCTTGGGCGCTCCAGGCCGGGGGTGCACCCGCTGATTTCGACCAAAGCGGGTGCAAAAGGCCCAAATTTCGAGCCTCCGCAGAGGCAAGGACGCCATACACGAGCCTTTTTCCGCGTCCTGTTAGGGCGGCAGCGGCACCAGCGTGATGTTGCCCGGCACGACGAGCGCCCGCGATCCATGCCAGCCGGCCTGGTCGAGCACGAGCACCGCCTGGACGTCCGGTTCCAGGCTGCGGGAGAAGCCGCCCAGGAACAGGCTCATGGCGGTGGTGGAGACGGTCGGCATGACCAGCGCGAAGTCGGCGCCGCTGGCCGGGCAGACAGCGGCGTAGAGGTAGGCCGAGGTGAAGCGCTTGTCGCACAGCCCGGCCGGACGCTGCCCGCGCTCCCACCAGCGGTGCGCGGTGCGGCCCTTCTGGCCGATGCGCGCTTCGTCCTGGAACCAGAGTTGGAGGCGACGCTCCGGATGCGCAGCGGCCGCGGCCTTCAGCGCTTCGCGCAGCCCCTTTTTTGGAAGGCGGCCTGGGCCTTGGCGTTGGACTGCGGATGGCGGGGCCGCGTCTTCTGCTTCGACAGGTTCAGCCGACGCACGATGCGCGACAGACTGGCCGGATGCAGCGTCTTGGCGAAGCGTTCGGCGATCACCTCGCACAGGATCGGCAGGGTCCATTCCACGCAGCCGTGCCGTCTCGGATCGGGGCCGGCCAGGATGATGGCCTTGAGCGTCGCCTGTTCGCCCTCGCTCAGCCATTCCGGCCGGCCGGGCAGTGGACGATCATAGAGCCCGGCGACGCCTTCGGCGTTGTAACGCACCACCGCATCGCGCAGGGCTTGGCGGTCCATGCCGGCCAACCGCGCCGCTTCCGCCCGGCTCACCCCGTCGAGCGCATGGGCGATGGCGAACATCCGGGCCGCCACCCGCCCTTTGTGCTCCCGCCGCGCCAAGGCACGCAATTCGCTCGCGCTCAAGTCTTCCCGGATCGGCAACGCCGCTGGCATTCGCTCCTCCCCATCGCGATGGGGTATCGAATCACGGATTGCCGGCCTTGGGAATCCCTCTCAGTGAGTCAGCGGCTCCGCTCACCGGTATCAATTCCTGGAGCCCGACATTGTCGGTGTCTGGCACCGCCGAGAAGGTCGCCAGGGAGCTGCCGGCGGAGAGCTGGATTCGCTTGTCGGCGGGCAACGGCACCAAGGGGCTGCGGCTTTATGACTGGCCCTACCTGGAATTGGCCGATTTCGATCCTGAGATAGTTGTAGTGCCGACCAGTTTTGTCCTCTCGACGCGCGACCTGCTGTTGATGCGACGCCCCGTTGATGAAAAACTTTCATTCTTCACAACCTAGTGCCGGCACGGTACGCCGGTGGACACATTAGTCCGAGTCGAGGGACAACGCTGGTTGATCGAGGACGCCTTAGAGTCCGACTCGGAATCGGCAAAGCTGTGTCTATGTTCGAGCCACCCGTCTTGAGAGCAGTTTGACGCTGGCGATGAAGACCCATGCGACGGCACTCTCGACGGTGGCCTCGAAGTCCTTGGCGAGGCGGCGATTGCGGTTAAGCCAAGCGATTGTACGCTCAACGACCCACCGCCGAGGCAGCAGTTCAAAGCCTTTGGCGGCGTCGGACCGCTTGACGATCTCCAGAGTCCATGTCCCGATCTGAGCCAAAGCGGTTTCCAGCTTGGGTCCAGCGTAGCCGCCGTCCGCGAAGACGTGGCGAAGCCAGGGGAAGAGCGTGCGAACGGAGGCGAGGAGCGCCGGGGCGCCATCACGGTCCTGGATGTCGGCGGCATGAACGATGGCGGCGACCAGCAAGCCATTGGTGTCGGTCAACACATGCCGCTTGCGCCCCTTGATGCACTTGCCCGCGTCGTAGCCACGGGGGCCACCTGCTTCCGTCGTCTTGACCGACTGGCTGTCGATCACCCCCGCTGTCGGGCTGGCCTCCCGTCCCATGCTTTCCCGAACCATCGCCACCAAGGCGTGATTGATCGTCTCCCAGGTCCCATCGTCGCGCCAGCGGTAGAAATAGCGCTGGACCGTCGTCATCGGCGGGAAATCCTTCGGCAGTTGCCGCCACTGGCACCCGGAGGTCGCCAGAAAGAGGATGCCGTTCACGATCTCGCGCACGTTGACCGTTCGCGGCCGTCCCAAGCGTCGAGCCGCCGGGAGGAGTGGTTCGAGCACCGCCCACTCCGCGTCCGTCGTGTCGCTTGAATACCTCAATCCTTTTCGCTGATACTGCGCTCGGGTGATTTCAGTCCACATTGTCTTGTCATTCGTCATGCTTCGCAACATCGATCGAATCACAAGAGACTGAAATCACTCAATTCTTTTCGGGTCAGGCTCTTAGAGACGGCGAAGACCGGGCTGGAGTTGGATCACAACGAGACGCGGAGTTGGCACGGCTGGCACCGACACGTTTCACTGGTCATGCTCGCCTTCGCCCTGCTGGTCGTGGTCCGACACAAGGCCGATACCCTTGCAACGCCCCCAAAAACGATGAGGAAAGTTCCTCGCTCATGGTCCATTGGTCGATGCAGGAGATCCGTCGTGTTGCCGACCGCCTGACCCAACGGCGGATCGAGCCCGCCGACGTCATCGCATGGTCAACTGCGAGGCGATGCCATCAAGCACTCGCCTGCCAAGCTCACCGTAAAAAAGCGCAACTGTAATGCCCAAAGCCTGCTCAACAGGCGGGAGGTCAATCCATCGCAACTGTAATGTTAAGACCGAGGTTTAGCCGCAACGAGCACGGCACGTTCATGCGCGCTGACGCAGCGGTCCGCCGCCGAAACGGCCTCGGCCATAGCTTGCTCCTCCGTGGCCGCGATCCCGCTTTCCCGCGGGACGCGATCCGGATCCAGCGGCACCACGACGGACCAGATCCAGCCGCAACCCTCGTGGTAATCCATCTCAACCACTTCTGCTTCGACGCCATGGATGGTGGCGCGTCGGCAGCGAAGGCCATCAAGCGCATCCAGCCTGTACCGGCGCCACGAAATCTTCTGCATACGTCTTCTCCACAGCGAATCGTTTACGGGTTTAAGGCGTGATGGCAAATGGCATAGTTGGTGAGGAATGATAATAACGAAGCCAAGGCACGTCAACCGCAGAACACCCCTATTAGCTCTCGTAAATCATAGTGGACCGGCGGAGAATTTTCAAAGGATTTTGATCCGTTGCAGCACATATATTATATAGCGGTCAAAATTATATTTACCGTTCTGTTGAACGGATGAGATTTATCATTTGCTTGTTTTGTCCGTTGCCGTGGAAACCGTCATGTGTGAACACCGCTGGACCCAAGGAAAAATGAGGTTTGAGCGATACCGTCAAGTTCGGGCTGGCCGGGGCATAAGGGGAAATGGGTGATAGGCCGATCAGGCGGCGTGCTGTGACACGGCATCGGTGACCTTGATGCCGTCACGGAATGTGACGCCGCGGATGCCGGAACTGGCGCAGCGGGCGCCGCAGGGTCTCGTCGACCGACTCCGTCTGTTCGACGAGGAAATCGACCGGCTGGAGGCGGGTATCTGGAGTGGGATCGCGCCAGAGACGTGAGCCGCCGCTTGGCGACGATACCCAGCATTGGGCCGATCACCGCCAGCCTGATCGCCGCGGTAGTGTCGGATGGGGCGTTGTTCCGATCGGGCCAGCAGTTCGCCGCTTGGCTCTGGCTGCATATTTCGGCGGAAAGCACCCAGCGGGAACGGCGGAAAGCGCCCGGGCAGAACGGTGAAAGCGCCCAGCCGTTTCGGTGAATTCGCCCACCCGTAGGAGTGGTGGTATCGGGGTCCGAACCAGCCTTTGGCATCCCCATGATCTTTCCACGGCACAGGCCAAGGAGGATCGGGATGCCCCGAGCGAGGTCGGACATGCGGCGGATCAGAGAAGTCCTTCGTCTGCGGGATGAGTTTGGCGCCAGCCAACGGCAGATTGCCGATGCCTGCCGGCTGCCGCGCAGCACCGTGCGCGATTACCTGGAGCGGCTACGGGCCTCCGGGCTGCAGTACGCGGATGTGCTGGGCTGGACGGACGTCGAGCTGGAGGAGCGGCTGTTCCCGCCTCCGGTCACGTCGGCGCGCCCGGTGCCCGACTGGCGGCACATCAGCCGGGAACTCGGCCGCCGTGGCGTAACGCTGCGGCTGCTGTGGGAGGAATACCTGGAGGTCCATCCCGGCGGCTATCGCTACACCCAATTCGTCCAGCATTTCCGGGCATGGCAGGGTGCTCATGCCGAGCCGCGTCTGCGCCGGGAACATCGGCCGGGGGCGGCGATCGAGGTTGATTACGCTGGGATGACGCTGACCGTCGGGCTCGGCGCTGAGGCGCGGCAGGCCCAGGTGTTTGTCGCCTGCCTGCCGTATTCGGGCTACGTCTATGCCGAGGCGACCTGGACCCAGCAGGCGGAGGAGTGGCTGGCCTCCCACGCCCGGCTGTTCGAACATCTGGGCGGCGTGCCGGGCAAGCTGGTGCCGGATAACCTCAAGGTCGGCGTCAGCCACGCCTCCTTCTACGATCCGGCGATCAACCCGGCTTATCACGATCTCGCCCGGCACTACCGCACCGCCGTCCTGCCGGCCCGGGTGCGGCGCCCGCGCGACAAGCCCAGCGCCGAGAACGGCGTGCAGCAGGTCGAGCGGCGGGTGCTGGCCCCGCTGCGCGATACGCCCTTCGCCACGCTGGACGCCGCCAACGCGGCCTTGCGCGACAAGCTGGCCACCCTCAATGCCGCTCCCTTGAGCCGCCGGCCGCAGGACACGCGCGCCGGCCTGTTCGCCGCCGAGGAGCAGCCGACCCTGCGCCCCTTGCCGCCGGACCGCTTCGTGCCGGGCACCTGGGCGCGCCACAAGGTCCCGCCCGACTATCATCTCGCTCTCGACGGCGGCGTCTACTCGGTGCCCCACACGCTGATCGGCAAGACGGTCGACGTGCACAGCACCGCCGGCGTGATCAGCGTCTTCCTGCGCGGCAAGCGGATGGCCTGCCATGTCCGCCGGCAGGACGGCGCCACCGTGACGCTGGACGCCCATCGCCCCGCCAACCACCGGGCCGTCGCCCGCTTCACCCCCGATGCCATCCAGACCGAACTGGCCGCCATCGGCCCGGCCGCCGCGCTGCTGTTCGAACGCATCCTGGCCGGCGCCGATCACCCCGAACAGGCGGTGCGGGCCGGGATCGGCCTGATCCGCTTGGCGGCCACCCACGGCACCAGCCGGCTGGAGCAAGCCTGCCAGGCGGCGCTGGAGGCCAACGTCGGATCCTACCGCTACGTCCAGCGCTGGTTGACCGCTCCCCCGGCCACAACGGCGGACGCGGCCGGTGCCGGCGAGCACACCAATCTGCGCGGCCCTTCCTACTATCACTGACGGAGATACGATGATGAAGCACGTCAACCACGAGCGGCTGCGCCAGTTGCGGCTGTACGGCATGGCCAAGGGGTTGGAGGCGCTGGAACGCCTGCCCGATCGCGGCCAACTGGCCTTCGACGAGCAGTTGGGCACGCTGATCGAGCGGGAAGCGGCAGAGCGCGCCAACACCGCACTCGCCAGCCGACTGAAACGTGCCCGGCTGCGCCAGACGGCCTGCCTGGAGGACCTCGACCTGCGCACCCCGCGTGGGCTCGATCGCGGTGTTGTGCGCGAGCTGGCCACCGGGCGCTGGGTGAAGGAGAACCGGCCGGTTCTGATCACCGGCCCGACCGGGATCGGCAAGACCTGGCTGGCCTGTGCACTCGGCAACCAGGCGGCGCGGGAAGGCCACAGCGTACTCTACACCCGGCTGACCCGCCTGCTGGACGATCTGGCCACCGCCCGCCTGGACGGTTCGCTCGCCCGGCTGCTGCGACGGATCGCCCGGCTCGACCTGCTGATCCTGGATGACTGGACGATGACCGAGCTGACCGCGCCTCAGCGCCTGGACCTGATGGAGGTGATCGATGACCGCCACGACCGGGCCGCAACCATGCTGGCCACCCAAGTTCCCGTGGCCAACTGGCATCGGCTCATCGGCGATGCCACCTACGCCGACGCCATCCTCGACCGCCTCGTGCATCGGGCCTACCGCATCGACCTGCATGGCGACTCCATGCGCCGCACCAAGGCCGATGCCGCCAGCGAAACCCCCGACACCTAAGGCCGGTGCTTGGCAACCAAACCCACAACCTTCATAACGTAAATCCAGGGTTCGGCCCCGGCTCCCACCAGCTTGCAATTCGGGTGGGCGCTTTCGCCGAAACGGTGGGCGCTTTCAACCGAAACGCCTGGGCGAATTCGCCGAAATACGCAGCTCTGGCTGACGCCGAAGGCGCACAGCAGCTGCGGCAAGGACCGTCAGGTCGACATCGGCAAGCAGGGCGAAGGCTACCTCCGTCGCCTGCTGGTCGCCGGCGCCACGGCGATTGCGGCTGGCGCGCCAAGACCACGCGGCCTGCTGCTGGGCGGCGAAGCTACTGGAGCGCAAGCCAGCCAAACTCGCCGCCATAGCGCTGACCAACAAGACCGCCGGCATCGGATGGAGGTGCTAGGGCGCGGTGGGAGCTGCCATGGCAGCGTTTGTCCGGCAAATCGGAGATCATACGGAAATGCCGGACAAAGCCTTTGCGATCAACGTCTTCTTGGAAAATTATCTCTGGTGTTTTGCCCTCAATTGGTCATCCAGGGAGCGCATGCGGTCGCCGTGACGCGTCAAGCCCAACTCAGGGCCGTCGAATTGGCGAAACAGAACGCTCCCCGCCACTTGGATCGCAACCGGCCAGCCACCAATCTTGCAAGCCCCGTCGGACGCAAGGACCGTCTCCGACGCTGCGGCGAGGATCGGCAAGGTTGGCAGACTGTGACCTCAAAATTTCTCGCACGATCAAAGGCTTGCGGATTGACCATGGATCGGCAGGCACATCGGCAGAATTCCGGACGCTGTTGTGGGAATCAGCAACAAGGCCAAGGGGTTAGCGGATTGGACGATCGGCAGGTGTTGAACGGAGAGGCGGGACAACTCAGCTGGACACTCCGGTCCCGCCGGGATGACAGCCCTTCCGTCCAGTTCTGTATGCAGCCGCGTTCGGGACCAGCAACGTGCCCTGCCGAAAAGAAAGCGCCGTGCCCGATGGGTCGAGGCAGGGAGGCCGTATCAGGACGGAGCGCGGTGGGTTCCTTCAGAGGGATGCACCAGGACGCTCCGGCGTCCCCACCTACTGCGCAGCACCCTTGCTCACGAGATGCACACGGATGACGGGCCGATCGAACCCACGCAGCAGAAGCAAACCGGCATCAAGGGCTGCGTCGAGGTCTTCCACAACGTCGAAGATGTCCTGCACGGTCAGGGAAAGCCGGTAGTCCATCGCCTCCGCTGCCTGGACGATCATGTCCAGCGTCCGACGGTCGGCGGCGCCACGCTGCCCGCAGGCCCAGCGCTGCAGGGTTTCCTGAAGCCAGTCCACGAACTTCATCGTTGCCGCGCTCTTTTCCGCCGGAAGCACACGGATGATCGCGTCGTCTTCGATGCACGCGGCCAGGGCTGCGCCGCTCCGAACTGGGGTGGTCATCATCACGGGTCGTCCTGAGTTGCGACCGCCCGGAGTGGCGGCCCGCAGGGCAAGCCGCCACTCCGGGTGGACGCAACGCCGACGCGCTCCGACCGCAGCCTGTCATCTCACATACTCGTCAAGGATCCGGGGCTTGGACGGCTGGAGAGGCTGCAGGGCGACGCCACGCTGCCGCGCAACCCTTGCGATGACCGAATAGGCGTGCCGGTGTTCGTTCCGGCGCCCCTCCTCGCCCGCCTCACGCGCTGCCCGTTCGGTTGCCCGCGCGGCCTCCAAGAAGTCGTCCTTGCTCATCGCGCTGAGCCGCGCCTCCAAGGCCTTGACGGCCTCGGTCGCGGCGCTGGTCAACCGGACGGCGCCCGCCACTGCGTCCGATGGCCGCGGCTTCTCCCCTGTCATGACCTCCAGCGACTCCTGGGTTGCCGCGGGTGGCTTCACGCCGCCCATGATGGGCGCCGCTTCCGCGTCGGACTTCACCTTGTCGGTGCGGCCAGTCCGTTGGCCCTCCTCCTGCCGCGGGCTCCTGTTCGGCGCCTCACCGCGCGCTGGAGCATCATTGCGCCGGCTGGCGAGCGCAGAGGAAAGATCGCCCGGCTCCTTGCCATGACTGATGGCATCCATCAGCAGACGCCACGCCGCCTTCGCCGGTTCGACCAGCCCGGCCTGCCGGGCAAGGAGCATCACCAATCGCCGGCCGTGGCGAACCAGAACCTCGTAGGCGCGTTTCCATCCCTGCGCTTCCAGTTCCGCCTGCTCCCGACTGGCGCGCTCCCGCGCAAGCTCCGCATCCCGACCTTCGATCGCCGTCGTGAGGATCGCCAGAGCCGCCGGAATCCGCTCGGCAGCGGCGCCGCGGAGGTGCACACCAAGCGCCCGCACCGGCGCGTCCAACAGGGTGGCCACCTCATCCAGTGCCTGGTCACGGTTCGCCTGCGCAATCGCCCGCAGCCGGGCGCCGGGTTCGCTGGGCAGGCCCTCCGGCGTCAGCCCCGCTGACCGCGCCGCCGCCTCCACGGCGTCGGACTGTCGGCTGGCAGCCTGCAACCGCTTGCGCAGCTCAAGCGCCAACTGTTCGTCGGCAGCGTCGGTGTCGACCGTCCGGCGCACGAGGCGGAGTGCCTGTTCGGCGCGGTGACGCCCTTGCCGATCTTCGTCGGCCTGCCGGGCGGCAGCCGCTCCCATGATGGTCGCCACCTCGGCGCTGCGCTTCGCCTCGGTCAGTTGCTGCCGCAGTGAAGTCCCTTCCGCGCGGAGGGCACCACAGTCCGCTTCCGTTGCCCGCCGCTTCTCCTGCTCCAGCGCCAGGGCGGCCTTCGCACGCACCAACTCCACGGTGAGTTCCTCGGCGCGCGTCTCCGCCGACGCACGCGCCTGCTGCTCGCGCATCAGCACGCCGCGCGATCTCTCGTACGCGGTCGCCATGGCGCCGCGGGCGACGGTGACGATGCCATCGGCCAGAGAGGCCGCGGCATCCGGCTGCGCCTGCCCGGTCGCCGCCGCGATGGTCGCGACGCTCCGCGTGGCAGCATCCAGTTCCTCCCGCAGCCGCGCCGCCTCCACCGTCGGTTCCGGCGCCGTCACCGTCCTGTCACTTGCCTCAGGAACGGCGGTCCCGACGGAGCGCGGTTCGGACGCGCGCGCTTTCCGTTCCGCGTCGCGGATCTCCAGGTAGTCGAGCACCATCTCGTGTATCCCGCTCCACAAGCCGCGGTCATGCCAGTCAACGACAACACCGCGAGGAGCTTCGACCTTCACCATCCCACCCGTTTCCCGGCTGAAACGAACCCCTTGCGCTTCCAGCTCTTCGATCCGGACAACGGCACGAGCCAGACGCGCCGATTTTTTGTCGGGCGCTGCGCGTCTGGACTTTTCGAGTTCCGCCACAATGGCATTGAATTCATGAGGCATGACGTCCACTCCTCCAAAATCCAGAGCGCGCCCCTCGACGACCGGGTGATAGGCCGGACCGAGCGGCACCTGGGAAAGCGGTTCAGGGGTTGGCCCAGCGGCGCCGAGGTCCTGCTGTTGACGGTGGCGATGCCACTTCGACCGCTGAGATACGCGATGGGTCGCCCCGGTTTCGGCCAAGACCTCGTTGCACAGCCGCTCCCACAGCTTACGGCTTCCGATCAGAAAAGCCTTCCGCGACAGGTCGCGGTCCTTCGGGCCGAGGGCGCCGTCGACGAGCGGGCGCGTCGTCGCCAGAACGTGCGCGTGCGGCTGGTAGACGACGAGGCGCCCATCGGGCAATTCCAGGGCGTGGGGGCCGTCCACCGGGGGAGCGCTGGGGACACGGGCCACCGGGATCACCGGCCACGCGGGATCGACCGTGTTCGCCAACTTCTCGGCGGCGGCCGGCACCCTGGGGTCCAGGGGGCGCCCGTACAGGTGGACCGCAATGTCGGCGATCAGGTTGCGTGCCACGAGGTGCTCATCGACGAAGCGCTCGACCGACCGGATCGATGTCGCGATGGGGACCTCCCGGCTGAGCGACAGCGTGTATTGCAGCGCCAGCGTCGCGTCACGGCGCCGTTCGCTGAGTTCCACCCTGGTCCACAAGGTCTGCCGGTCGGCGCACCAAGCGGGCGCGCCCGCAGGCACGCGGATGTCGGTGTGGTGGACACCGGACTTGGCCGTGAAGTCCACGACCGCCGACACAGGGTCCTGCCCCTTCGCCGCCCACAGCTCCCGCAGGTCGGCGCCGATGGTCAGACCGACCCCAGCCTGGTAAGCGGCCGCTGCGATGACAGTGCGGAACCGGCCACCGGACTGATAAGCCGCCGACGCTCCGGCCTTCGCGCCGGCGCCACGGCAGAGCATGCCCTGTTCGATGCGAAAGTATCCCAAGTCCGCCACGGCATCGGCACCTCCCCGCCGTCGTCGTCGATCCGGCAACCGGCCCCGGCCGGCCCCGGAGGCGTTGCGGCCCGCCGCAACGCCTAACTGCACACTTCTTCGCTCGAGGCTGCCCGTAGCGAGGGCCGGCGGTCCGACGCCCGGGCAGCTTGGTTCAGAAGGAAGCGTATGGAGGGTTCTGCCCCGCCGCATCGGGCGCCGGGCAATTTTCTGCACCGCCTGGGTGAAATGGTGGACCTGAGCGGCCCGCAGGCGGAGGGGTGGGATCGACGTGGTTGGCGACGGTAACACCGGTATCAGGTGTCGCTACCCGGTAGCGCTACCGCGGTATCACCTCACAATCGGCCGGCTTGGACCGGAACCGTCAAGATTCCGTCGCCGCAGCCCTTTCCTGGCATCGCAACTCATCCAGATACTCAGCCGGCCGACGGCACGGCCGCCCAAACCGTAGTCCCCGCAGAGGTTCTGGATGTCCTGCTCCCAGCCCACCCATCCCCTGATCACGCACGAGTCCGTCTCGGAAGCGGTCAGCAAGATCGTGTCGAAGGACCACGCCTATCCGTCATACCGCCGCATCCGCGCCGAAATTGGCGGGGGTTCCCTGCGCGACGTATCGCGCTTCATCCATGACATCAGGAAGACCGCCCCTCACCTCTTCGTCATTCAGAAGGGCGCGGTCAGCACGTCTGGCAATGCGATCGCGGGAGGGCCGGTTGACGTCCAGTCCTGCGCCGCGGCCGAGCAGATGCGGCGTGCCTTCGACGGCGCCTTGACGGCCTTCATCGCGTCGATCGACACCATGCGGCAGGAGGAGAGGCGCCTCGCCGCGGAACAGCACGCCACCGCGCTGGCAGCCCTGCAGAACGAAAGCGCGGCCTGCCGGAGCGAACTGCACGCCCTGACGGCCGAGATCGCTGAACAGGAGCAGGGCTATGAGGATCTGGCGCAGGAACACGACCGGATCACGGAAGACCGCAACCAGCTGGCGGTGACGGTCGCCCAGCAGAACGCGGCGCTGACCCGCATGTCCGCAGAGATCAAGGATTGGCAGCGGCAGGCGGCGGACGCGCAAGCCGCTGTGGAGACCGTGAACCGCCTTCTGTCGGAAGAAAAGGCTGCCCTCCTGCGCTCCTCGCTGCAGCTCGACCAGCTGCGTTCTGAACTGACCGACAAGCATCAGGTGGAGCAGGCGCTGGACGAAGCGCGCCGCGAGAACGCCCGCCTGCGGGGGCGGCTGGAGGTTCTGGAGCCGTTCGCGGCGACGCTCGCGGCATCCGCCCATCGTGAAGCCGGCGGCAAGGTGAAGCCCGCCAAGCAGGGCTCGTTGGGGCTGCCGGCCATGGCCGCGCAGCCCGATTCCTGACCGCACCTATGACCGGGTTGGCGTCGGCGACGCCGATCTGCCGCTGTGTTTCCGCTTCTGCCACCATCGGACTATATCGTCATGGCCGCTCCCACCATGGACTTTCCACCCGTGCCCCACACCACCGACTCCACCGCCGCGACGACGACGCCCGTTGTCCAGCCGCCCCAGCAGGAGCAGGGGACCGTTCCGCTCGAGAAGCTGCTCGGATTGGCGCGCATTCTGGCGCGCCATGAGATGCGCCGACGGCCGTCCCAGGCCGGCTTCATGACGTTCGCTGCCGGCCTCGCCCTTGTTCTTCTCGCCGCCCTGATCGCGTTCTCCCTGAAGGCCTTGCGATGACCGTCCTCCAGCACCCCCGGCTCCGCGCCGTGATCTACGCGCGCTACTCGACCGACAAGCAGCGCCAGGAATCGATCGCCGACCAGATCGAGCTGTGCCGGCGTTACGCCGTCCAGCAGGGCTGGGAGGTTGTCGATACCTACACGGACGCCGCGATCAGCGGCGCCTCCCGGCACCGCCCGGGCTTTCTGAAGCTGGTGGATGATGCCGGGCGCCGCCGCTTCGATCTCGTGGTGTCGGAGGGCATCGACCGTCTGGGCCGACGGTTGGCGGACACCTCCGATCTCTATGACCGCCTCAACCTCCACAATATCAAGCTGTACACGCCCCACCTCGGCGAGATCACCACGCTCCACATCGCCATCATGGGCATGATGGCGCAGGTACAGCTCAAGGAGACCGGTCAGAAGACCCGACGCAGTCATCTCGGCCTCGCCAAGGAGGGACGTATTCCCGGCGGCAAAGCCTATGGATACGACATCGTCGACGGTGACAAGGCTGGTGGCGGGTACCGCCGCATCAACGCGGACGAAGCCGCCGTTGTCCGCCGCATCTTCACGCTGTACGCCGACGGCATGAGCCCCCGCGCCATCGCCCGCCTGTTGAACGACGAGAGCGTTCCAGGTCCCAGGGGGAGGAGATGGGTCGATACCACGATCCGCGGACAGGTCGCCCGCGGGACCGGTATCCTCAACAACGCCAACTATGCCGGCGTTCTGGAATGGGGACGTTGCGAGTTCGTCAAGGATCCGGGCACCGGCAAGCGCGTCGCCCGCATCAACCCTCAGGAAAAGCGGGAGATTGTCGAAGTCCCCGAACTGCGCATCGTCGACGACGTTCTATGGAACCGCGTCAAGGTGCGACAGGAGGCGGTTGCCACCGAGATCGGTCGGGATGACCAGGGCAACGCTCTGAACCGCGTGCATCGGCGGCGCTTCCTTCTGTCCGGCGTGCTGGTGTGCGGCGTCTGCGGCGGCCGCTACACCATCATGGGCAAGGACCGCTACGGTTGCGCCGGCCACCGGAATTCGGGCACCTGCCCGAACGACCGCACCATCAGCCGGCAAGCAATCGAGGGCCGTGTTCTTGCCGGGCTGAAGGAGCGCCTGCTCGGCGCTGACGTGGTCGCCGCCTTTATTGAGGAAATGGTGGTGGCGCAACGGCGTGATCAGGCCGAAGCCCGGAACCGGCGCGGCGACCAGGAGCGCGCCCTCGTCGGCATCGACCGGAAGATCGCGTCGATCCTGGAGGCGGTGGAGAACGGGATGTACAGCCCGGCCCTGAAGGAGCGGCTGTCCGCCCTGGAGGCCGAGCGCGCCACACTCGCCGCCGAGATCGACGCCCTGGGCACGGAGGCGCCGGAGATGCTGCTGCCGGCCAACCTGCCGGAGTTGTACCGACGGAAGATCGCAGAGCTCGAGTCCGTGCTCGGCGACGGCGACGAGGGGATGGCCGCGATGGAGATGATCCGGTCCATGGTCGACCGCGTCGTGCTGTCGCCCTGCCCCTGGGGCGCCGGGCTGGAGGCGCAGCTTCATGGCGACCTGCTGGCAATCCTGGAGGCATGCGCCGAGGCGGACCCGAAACGCCGACAGCCCGCCTCGTGGGAGGCGGGCTGTCAACTGTCGTTGGTTGCGGGGGCAGGATTTGAACCTGCGGCCTTCAGGTTATGAGCCTGACGAGCTACCGGGCTGCTCCACCCCGCGGATGTCTCTCATTATTGGATGATGGACTGTGAAGATTTCAAGCGGCTTGTTTTTGGAGAGATTGTCTCTTGTGCCCGAGCGACCTGGCGGCGACCTACTCTCCCACGTCTTAAGACGCAGTACCATTGGCGCGGAGGCTTTTCACGGCCGAGTTCGGGATGGGATCGGGTGTTTGACACCTCGCCATGACCACCAGGTCACCGAGGCACAAGACCGACGCTCCTTCCAACAAGGCATATGCTTGAACGTGCAAGTGATTGAGAGGATGTATCGAACCGGCTTGTTTGCGTCAAGCAGGCTTGCTGCTGCGCATGGCGCGGTTGTGTGGGGTTGGGATCAAGCCGATCGAGCGATTAGTAAGGCTTAGCTTCAGGCGTCGCCGCCCTTCCACATGCCTCCTATCGACGTGATGGTCTGTCACGGCTCTCAAGGGAGCTCTGGTTTAGAGGTGGGTTTCCCGCTTAGATGCTTTCAGCGGTTATCCCGTCCATACTTAGCTACCCGGCCATGCCACTGGCGTGACAACCGGTGCACCAGAGGTATGTCCATCCCGGTCCTCTCGTACTAGGGACAGATCCTCGCAAAACTCCGACACCCACGGCAGATAGGGACCGAACTGTCTCACGACGTTCTAAACCCAGCTCACGTACCACTTTAATCGGCGAACAGCCGAACCCTTGGGACCTGCTCCAGCCCCAGGATGTGATGAGCCGACATCGAGGTGCCAAACGACTCCGTCGATATGGACTCTTGGGAGTCATCAGCCTGTTATCCCCGGCGTACCTTTTATCCGTTGAGCGATGGCCCGTCCACGTGGAGCCACCGGATCACTATGGCCGACTTTCGTCTCTGCTCGACTTGTCAGTCTTGCAGTCAGGCGGGCTTATGCCATTGCACTCGACGAGCGATTTCCGACCGCTCTGAGCCCACCATCGCGCGCCTCCGTTACACTTTGGGAGGCGACCGCCCCAGTCAAACTACCCGCCATGCAGGGTCCCGGACCCGGATCACGGGCCACGGTTAGATGCCAGAGACTTCAAGGGTGGTATTTCAAGGTTGGCTCCACCCGGGCTGGCGCCCAGGCTTCCAAGCCTCCCACCTATCCTACACATGAAGTCCCTAGCACCACTGCAAAGCTGTAGTAAAGGTGCACGGGGTCTTTCC
>NC_013855.1:1282500-1455109 GCF_000010725.1 Azospirillum sp. B510
GGAGCGGGAGTTCATCTTCGGACCTCTCGACGTCGGTGGCACGGTGCCTCTGGGCAGCCCGTGCGTTCATGGTGCCACAGGGATGGGCCGGTCACAATGCGGGCCGGCACGACCCGATGCCGGCCCCGGGGTTCCAGGAATCGCCTGCCGGATCAGCCCAGCAGGTTGAGGACGGAGCCGCCCTTCTCCGCCGCGCCGGCATTGTTGCGGAACAGGGCGAACAGTTCGCGCCCGCAGCCGTGGGAGGCATCCTCGCTCGGCGGCGGCGGAGCGCCACGACTCTGCCATTCGGCGCTATCGACCAGGGCGTCCAGCGTTCCGGCCTCGGCATCCAGCCGCAGGATATCGCCGTCGCGCACCCGGCCGAGCGGACCACCGCCCTTCACCTCCGGCGTGACGTGGATGGCGGCAGGCACCTTGCCGGAGGCGCCGGACATGCGGCCATCGGTGACCAGCGCCACCTTGAAGCCCTTGTCCTGCAGCACGCCCAGCGGCGGGGTCAGCTTGTGCAGTTCCGGCATGCCGTTGGCGGCCGGCCCCTGATAGCGGACGACGACGACGACGTCGCGGTCCAGGTCACCGGCGCGGAAGGCGGCCTGGACGGCCTCCTGGTTGTCGAAGACGCGGGCGGGCGCCTCGATCACGCGATGTTCCGGCTTGACCGCCGAGATCTTGATGACGCCGCGGCCGAGATTGCCGGTCAGCACGCGCAGACCGCCCTCGGCGGCGAAGGGGGCCGCGGTGGTGGCGACGACCGTCGGGTCGCCGCTCTGGTCGGTGGCGGAGCGGGTCCAGCTCAGGGCGCCGCCCTCGTCCAGCTCCGGCATGCTGCGATAGGGCTCCAGACCGCCCTCGCCCCAGACGGTGGCGATGTCGGTATGGACAAGGCCGGCATCGATCAGCTGGCCGATGATGAAGGGCATGCCGCCGGCCTGGTGGAAGCGGTTCACATCGGCGCTGCCGTTGGGATAGACGCGCGCCAGCAGCGGGACGACGGCCGACAGGTCGGAGAAATCCTCCCAGGTCAGCTCGATGCCGGCGGCGGCGGCGATGGCCGGGATGTGCAGGGTGTGGTTGGTCGAACCGCCGGTCGCCAGCAGCCCGACGATGCCGTTGACCAGGGCGCGCTCGTCGGCGATGCGGCCGATCGGCGAGCCGGCGCCGGGAGCGGCCATCGCCACCACCCGGCGGGCGGCGGCATCGGTCAGCGCGTCGCGCAGCGGCGTGTCGGGATTGACGAAGCTGGCGCCCGGCAGATGCAGGCCCATGATCTCCATCAGCATCTGGTTGGTGTTGGCGGTGCCGTAGAAGGTGCAGGTGCCCGGCGCGTGATAGGCCTGGGACTCCGCCTCCAGCAGCTCGTCCCGTCCGATCTTGCCCTGGGCGTAGAGCTGGCGCACCTTGGCCTTGTCGGCGTTCGACAGGCCGGAGGGCATCGGGCCGGCGGGAACGAAGATCGTCGGCAGATGGCCGAAGGCGAGCGAGCCGATCACCAGGCCGGGGACGATCTTGTCGCAGATGCCCAGGCAGAGCACGCCGTCGAAGGTGGCGTGGGACAGGGCGACGCCGGTCGCCAGCGCGATGACGTCGCGGCTGAACAGCGACAGCTCCATCCCCTCATAGCCCTGGGTGACGCCGTCGCACATGGCGGGCACGCCGCCGGCCACCTGGGCGACGCCGCCGGCCGCGCGCACCGATTGGCGGATCAGCGCCGGATAGTGCTCATAGGGCTGATGGGCCGACAGCATGTCGTTGTAGGCGGTGACGATGCCGATCGACGGCTGGACCTCGCCACGCAAGGCCGCCTTGTCGTTGGCGCCGCAGGCGGCGAAGGCATGGGCGAGGTTGGCGCAGCCCAGGCGATGGCGGCGCGGCTTTCCGGCGGCGCTTTCCAACCGCGCCAGATAAGCGGCACGGCGGTCGCGGCTGCGCTCCGCGATGCGCTCCGTCACGCGGGCGACGACAGAATTCAGGGAGGCGGGCTTGCTCATGATCGCGTCTCGACCGTTAGTGGGAGGCGATGATTTCCGAAACGGACCATACGCCTGGGAGGGCGGGCTGTGAAGAAATTTTTTTTCATACATAGGCCGCCGCGACTGGATTTCTCGCCATCCGCGGCAAAATTCTTCATAATGGGGGAAAAGCGCGGTTCGAAGCTCTCCCTCGAAGCCCTCTTCCAGAGAAGCAACCTTACGCCATGCCATCCCCGGTCAACAGCGCATCCGCCACTCCTACACCATTGGATATGCTGGGCGAAATCCGCAGGCGGCGCAGCGGGCTGAAGCGGTCCGAAGGGCGGATCGCCGATCTGGTGCTGGCCGATCCACGGCGGGTTCTGGATCTGAACGTCACATCCCTGGCGCAGGCGGCCGAGGTGAGCGAAGCGACGGTCGTGCGGTTTTGCCGCAGCGTCGGCTGTGCCGGCTTCCCTGATTTCAAGCTGCGGCTCGCCGGATCGCAGGCGCGGGACGAGGCGCGGGGCGGCACCCCCTATGTCAGCCAGGACGTCGCGCCGGACGATGATGTCGGCATCTTGGCGCGAAAAATTTTTTCATCGAGCGCCGCCGCCCTCACCACCGCTTCGGCCGCGCTGGACGACCGGGCGCTGGAGCGGGCGATCACGCTGCTGGCGGATGCGCCGCGGGTGCTGTGCGTGGGCACCGGCGGGTCGAGCGCGCTGGCCCAGGACGCCGCGCACAAGCTGTTGCGGTTCGGCGCCGATGCCCAGCCCTGCGCCGATCCGGTGCTGGCACGCATGCTGCTCGTCAATATGGGGGCCGGCTGCGTTCTGCTGGCCCTGTCCAACACCGGGCGCAGCGGGACGATCAACGAGCTGGCCGCGGCGGCGCGGGCCCAGGGCATGGCGGTGGTGGCGATCACCGCCCCCCGGTCGCCGCTCGCCTCCATGGCGACCGTGGTCATCGCCAGCCAGCCGGTGGAGGACACGGAGATGTACACGCCGATGGCGTCGCGGCTGGTGCATCTGACATTGATCGACGTGCTGTCCACCGGCGTCGCGCTGCGGCTGGGTGATCCCGCGGTGCGGCAACTGGCGAAGGTGAAATCGGCGATCAATGCCGGGCGGTTGCCACCACTGGCCTGACGGCCGGCGTTGGGCAGCGATCCCTCTGCCACCCGCCAATCCGCAAACTGCCGCAATCGTCATTCGACCATCGTCGAATAATTAAGCGAACGAACGATTGCTATCCTCGGCCGCAATCCGGCCCTGCGACCATCCCGCCTCCCCGCGAAACCGGGGCGGAGGCGCGGTGAACGCGGGAGCCAAAAACGGATGCAGGAAGAGGACGCACCGATGACGCACAGGCCCTGCCCGCCGCCACCCCCTTCACGCGGCAACCTTTCGCCAACAGCCCCAAAGGCGGTTGTCATGGGCGGGCTGCTGGCGGCGGCGCTGACAGGTGGGGCCTTCGCCCATGGCGACGTCGTGCCCCAGCCGGTGGACACCGCGGGGCTGGAGAAGCTGGGCGACACCTGGCGGGACAGCAATCCCTACCGCGGCAATCCGCGCGCCATCGAGATCGGCGCGTCGGCCTTCAACCAGAACTGCGCGCGCTGCCATGGGCTGGGCGCGGTGTCCGGCGGCATCGCTCCCGACCTGCGCTATCTCGAAAAGGGCGATGCCGGCGACGAGTGGTTCAAGGAACGCGTCACCAACGGTTCGATCCGCAATGGCGTCACCTATATGCCGAAATTCGGCGAGGCCCTGGGGCAGGAGGCGCTGTGGGCGATCCGCTCCTGGCTGGAAACCGTGCATGAAGACTGACCGCCGGCTTCAATCGAAGGGGGTATGTCCGATGGCCGTGCGACATGTTCGCGCACAAAACAATTTGTGCTGTTCACGGTATTGCACCTTCCCGTTTCAGTCTGACACAATGGAGTCGGAAAGTCTTCCCGCCGCCCATCCTCTCCGCCGCTGTGCAGGGAACCGCAGGCCATGACCCGGATCCTGATCGCCGATGACCACCCGATGGTGCGCGACGCCTTGCGCAGCGCGGTGCTCTATTCCTGCCAGGCCACCGATGTGATGGAGGCGGACAGGCTCGACAGCGTCATGCAGGCGCTGGAGGAACGGGGCGACCTCGACCTCGTGCTGCTGGACGTGAACATGCCGGGCATGAACGGGCTGGGTGGGCTGCGCACGCTGCGCCAGCGTTTCCCGGCGACCCCGGTCGTCGTCGTTTCCGCCCATGAGGAGCGCCGCTGGGTCCGGGAGGCGATGGAGAGCGGGGCCGCCGGCTTCATTCCGAAATCCACCCCCCGCGATGCCATCGCCGCCGCCTTGCGCCAAGTGCTGAACGGCGAACTCTATGTTCCGCCCCAGACCGGGGTGGAGGACGGCGCCAACGATTGCGAGGATGCCGAGACCGCTGAGATCGCGCGCCGCATCTCCACCCTGACGGCGCAACAGCTCCGAGTCCTGGAGCTGCTCGGCACCGGCAAGCTGAACAAGGAGATCGCCTTCGATCTCAGCATCACCGAGACGACGGTCAAGGCCCATGTCTCCGCCATCCTGCAAAAGCTGAAGGTCTACAGCCGTACCCAGGCGGTGGTGATCGCCAACCGCGTTCTGGCCGACCGGCGGTGAGGCGGATTTGCGGTTCCCGACAGTCCGGATCGGCCTGACCCTCCCAACCCTCGCCCTTCTCGCGACCATAGGGTTCAATCCTGCCGCCTTCGCCGCCGGCGTGCCGCAGCCGGAGGGTTACCGCCTGTCCGACTACCGCTCCCCCACGCCGGACGGCGTCCCCGGGGCGGAGACTGTCGACACGGCTGCGGTGCGTTCCCTGCTGGCGCAGGGCCGTACGATCCCGATCTTCGTCCAGCGGCTTGAACGCAGCACGCTTCCCGGCGGCCCCTGGCTGCAATCGAAGCCTTACCGGCAGATTCCCGGCAGCGTCTGGTTGCCCAATGTCGGACTGGGCGCACCGGATGCCGCCACGCTGGGCTGGTTCGAATCGCAGTTGGACCGGTTGACCGCCGGCGACCGGGCGCGTGATATTCTGTTCTATTGCCTGTCCGATTGCTGGATGTCGTGGAACGCGGCGAAGCGCGCGGTGTTGCTTGGCTATGCCCGGGTCCATTGGTACCCGACGGGCATCGACGGCTGGATGGAGGCCGGTCTGCCGACGGAGGAGGCGCATCCGCTGCCACCACCGACAGCGCCCGCGCCCTGAAACCGGCGGAGGGACGGGGCCGAAGGGGATGGCGGATTACACCATGGTAGCATGGCGATCCCCCACCCCGGACGGATACTCTTCATCTTGCCAACCATCATGGCCATCAACAATCTGCAATCAGGAGCAACCCGCGATGAAGACCTGGCGCAAACCGAAGACCATCGAGATCGCCGTCGGCACCGAAATCAACGCCTACGCCTGCGCCGGCCTGTAAGCCGGCCCTCAAAGCCCAACGATTCGGGACCGGGGCGCTGTGTGACATCCTTCCCCGGTCCCCCTCCCTTCCACCAGCCTCTCTCTGGACCGCATCCGAGACGGCTCCCGACGGAACGGCGTGAAGACGGTGGCCATGAAGATTCTCGTTCTCGGTTCGGCGGCCGGCGGGGGATTTCCGCAATGGAACTGCGCCTGCGCGGGATGCCGCCGCGCCCGCTCCGGCGATCCGGCGGCCAAGCCGCGTACCCAGTCGTCGCTGGCGGTGACAGCGGACGGTGAGCGTTGGTTGCTGCTCAACGCCTCGCCCGACCTTGGCGCGCAGCTGCTGGCCAATCCGCAGCTTCATCCGACGGGCGGCCTGCGCGGAAACCCGATCAGCGCGGCACTGTTGACCAACGCCGACATCGACCATGTCGCCGGCCTGCTGACGCTGCGCGAATCCCACCCCTTCTCCATCTACGCCACGACCCGCGTCCATGGCGTGCTGGCCGGCAACAGTGTCTTCAATGTGCTGAACCCGGATCTGGTCGCCCGCCGGCAGATGGCGCTGGGCGAACCGTTCGAGCCAACCGGGGCCGATGGCCGCCCGCTGGGGCTGGAGGTGGAGGCCTTCGCCGTGCCAGGCAAGGTGGCGCTCTATCTGGAGGATGCCTCGGCCGGTCCCGGCTTCGGATCGGTCGCGGAGGATACGGTGGCGGTGCGCATCCGCCCGAGCGACGGGTCGGGTGACGGCTTCTTCTACATTCCCGGCTGCGCCGCGCTGCCCGGCTGGCTCGCCGACCGGCTGTTCGGGGCGGCGCTGGTGCTGTTCGACGGCACCACCTGGACCGATGACGAGATGATCCGCAACGGCACCGGAGTCAAGACGGCGGGCCGCATGGGGCATATGCCGATGTCGGGACCGGAGGGAAGCATCGCCGCCTTCGCGCCGCTCTCTGTCGCCCGCAAGATCTACATCCACATCAACAACACGAACCCCGCCCTGCTGGAGGATTCGCCCGAGCGGGCGGAGGCCGAGGCGGCCGGCTGGCGCATCGCCCATGACGGGCTGGAGCTGACCCTATGACCGACCTCCCCACCGAGACCCCGCCCGCCGATGCCCCGCCCGCCGATGCCCCGCCCGCCGATGCCCCGATGTCCCGCGAGGCGTTCCGCGACGCCCTCCACGCCATCGGCGAGCGGCAATATCACGACCTCCATCCCTTCCATCAGCTTCTCCATGGCGGCAAGCTGCGCAAGGGACAGATCCAGGCCTGGGCGCTGAACCGCTTCTATTATCAGGTGTCGATCCCGCGCAAGGATCTGACCATCATGTCGCGCATGGACGACCCGGCGCTGCGCCGGACCTGGCTGCAACGGGTTCTCGACCATGACGGCCTGACCCAGACCGGCGAACTGGACGAGACCAAGGTCGGCGGCATCGAACGCTGGCTGCGGCTGACCGACGGGCTGGGGCTGGACCGCGATTATGTAAGGTCGCTGGAGGGCATCCTGCCCGCCACCCGTTTCGCGGTGGACGCCTATGTCAATTTCGTGCGTGACCATTCGCTGCTGGAGGCCGTGGCCTCTTCGCTGACGGAGCTGTTCGCCCCGTCGATCCACCGCGAGCGGATCGCCGGCTTCGAGCGGAATTACGCGTTCGCCAACGACAGCACCCTGTCCTATTTCCGCAAGCGGCTGGACGAGGCGCCGCGCGACGTGGAATTCGGGCTGGAGTATGTGCTGACCAATGCCCGCACGGCGGAGCGGCAGCGTCAGTGCCTGCACGCCCTGCGCTTCAAGACCGAGCTGCTGTGGGCGCAGCTCGACGCCCTGCACCATGCCTATATCACCCCCAACCTGATCCCACCCGGCGCCTTCGTTCCCGCCGACATGGATGCGACACGGTACAGCCGGTGACCACCCCCACCCCTGCCCCCACCCCTGCCCCCACCCCTGCCCCCACCCCTGCGATCGCGGAGGCCGACCGGCTGCGGCTGGCCCCCGGCGTCATGCTGCGCAACGACCGCCGCCGTGGCCAATGGATGCTGATGGCGCCGGAACGTCTGCTCGTGCTCGACGAGATGGCGCTGGCGGTGGTGCGGGCCTGTGTCGGGCCGGAGGCCGCCGATGTGACCAGCGGCATCGACCGGCTGGCGGCCGAGTATGACGCCCCGCGCCCGGAGGTCGCCGCCGATGTTCTGGAACTGCTGACCGACCTGCGCAACAAGGGCTATGTCGTCACATGAGGCGCGTCCACAGGAGGTGTGTCGAATGAGCTGCGCCCTGCCCGCCTTCGCCGCCGCGACCGCCGCCGAGCCGGCACCGCCCTTCGCTGTGCTGATGGAGCTGACGCACCGCTGCCCGTTGCGCTGCCCCTATTGCTCCAACCCGGTGGCGCTCGACCCCGCCAGCGCCGAGTTGGACAGCGCCACCTGGAAACGCGTGCTGGACGAGGCGGCGGATGCCGGCGCCCTCCAGGTCCATTTTTCCGGCGGCGAGCCCTGCGTCCGCAAGGATCTGGAAGAGTTGGTCGCCCACGCCACCGAGATCGGTCTCTACAGCAATCTGATCACCTCGGCCGTTCTGCTCGACCAGCCGCGCCTGGAGCGGTTGCGGCGGGCCGGACTTCAGCATGTGCAGATCAGCCTCCAGGATTCGGCCGCCGCCGGGGCGGACCGGGTCGGTGGTTTCAAGGGTGGCCACGCGAAGAAGCTGGAGATGGCGCGGGCGGTGGTGGCCCAGGGTCTGGCGCTGACCATCAATGCGGTGCTGCACCGCCACAACATCGACCGGGTGAATGACGTCATCGATCTGGCGATGGATCTCGGCGCCGGGCGGATCGAGATCGCCAACGTGCAGTATTATGGCTGGGCGCTCGCCAACCGCGCGGCGCTGATGCCGTCGCGCGACCAGCTTCTGGCGATGGACGCGGCGGTGCGCGCCCGGCTGCCGGAACTGGCGGGACGGATCGTCGTCGATTACGTCGTGCCGGATTATTACGCCCGCCGTCCGAAAAGCTGCATGGGCGGCTGGGCCCGGCGCTTCATGAACGTCACCCCGCAAGGCCGTGTCCTGCCCTGCCACGCCGCCGAGACCATTCCGGGCATGGAGTTCGAGACGGTGCATGACCGTAGCCTGTCCGACATCTGGCGCGACGGAGCGGCCTTCACCCGGTACCGTGGCACCGCCTGGATGCCGGATCCCTGCCGGTCCTGCGACCACAAAGAGGAGGATTGGGGCGGCTGCCGCTGTCAGGCGCTGGCGCTCGCCGGCAGCGCCGACACCACCGATCCGGTCTGCGAGCTGTCGCCGGCCCATGCCGACGTCGCCCTGCTGCGCGACCGCGACGCCGCGGCGCTGGACAGCGAATGGAGCTATCGCGGGGGCTGAGATCCTTCTCCTTCCTAGACGAACCGTTCGAGCACCATCTGCGTCGTCACCTCGGCGACGCCGGGAAGCGCGGCGATGGCGGCGCGGGCGCTTTCGATGCCGCGGATGTCCGCCGCCTCGGCCCGGATGATCATATCGATGGGACCGGCCACCGCATCCATCGCCACCAGTCCGGGAATCCGCCGCAGCTTGGGAAGCAGTTGGACACAGCTTCGCCCCGGCTCATGGCGCAGCAGGAAATAGGCGGCGACCCCATCCAGCGCCGGCCCCTCCTCGACGGTGGTGAAGCCCTTGATCACCCCCGCCTTCAGCAGACGGTCAAGCCGCTCCTGGGTGGCGCTGCGCGACAGCCCGACATCGCGGGCCAATGCCACCAGCGTGCGGCGGGCGTCCTGGCGCAACGCCGCGAGCAGAATCCGATCCTTCTCGTCCATCCCCCGGTCCCACGCTCGCCACCGCCGCCACCACCACCACCGGCACAATGCCGGTCCGCCGGCATCTTGCCGGGCTGCGACCGGCGCGTCTTTGGCGGATTTTGCCGCACGGGAACCATGAACGATTCGCACGGAGTATCCAATGACCTCGCTTCCGGCCGCCTCGCTTCTTCTGCTGGTCGACATGCAGCGCGCCTTCGACGGGCCGCCCTGGCCGCGCCGCTGGAACCGCGCGCTCGATCACAATGGCCTGAGGCTTCTCGATGCCTGGCGGCGCAGCGGACGGCCGATCATCCATGTGCGGCACGATTCGCAGGCGGCGGCCTCCACCCTCCGTCACGGCCAGCCCGGCAACGACTTCCGCGCGGGCTTCGAACCGCTGGACGGCGAAGCGGTCGTCAGCAAGAGCGTCAATTCAGCCTTCATCGGCACCGACCTCGACCTGCGGCTACGTCGGCAGGGCATCGAACGGCTGGTGGTGTTCGGCATCTCGACCGACATGTGCGTTTCCACCACCGTGCGCACCGGCGCCAATTTCGGATGGCCGATCATGCTGGTCACCGACGCCTGCGATTGCTTCGACCTGCCGGATGGCCAGGGCGGAACGATTCCGGCCGAGCAGGTCCATGCCGTCCATGTCGCGACGCTGGGCTATGAATTCTGCGACCTGACCACCACCGACGCGGTCATCGACCTGCTGTGATCCCGGAAGGGCCGGGCAGCGGCCTGCCAGGCCCCGGTCACAGGCCCCGGTCACAGGCCTTGGTTTCAGGCCTTGTCGCCCGACCCGCCTTTTTCGCCGCCCCCATCCTGCTTGTTGACGGTCGCCCAGGCGCGCCGTTCCGCCTCGTCATGGGAGACGCCACGCTTCTCGTAACCCTCCTCGATATGCCCGGCCTTGCGCTTCTGCTTGTCGGTGTATTTGTCCTTGTCGCCCTGGGTCATCGGAAACACTCCTGCTGCGGTATCCCGCTCAACAGCGATGGCGCCTGGAAGTTTCCTCACCGGAACAGGCCGAAATTCATATCCAGGATCGGACAGTCGGAAAGCGCCGCTTGCCGTTGGCCAAGCCGTCACCCATCCTTTCCCCAATGCATCGAGGGGGAGGTCAGGGGTGTTCACACTGTTCAACAAGGCCCGCGCCGCGATGGGAGCGGCCGCGGTCGTGTTCGGGGTCGCGTTCGGACTTGCCGCCGGATCGGCGCAGGCGGCCGACGCGGTGCGTGTCGGCTCGAAACTGGATGCCGAAAGCGGCTTGCTCGGCACCATGATCCAGCAGGTGCTTCAGGCCAACGGCATCCCGACGGAGAACAAAATCCAGTTGGGGCCCACCAAGATCGTTCGCGGCGCGCTGCTGGCCGGGGAGATCGACATCTATCCCGAATATACCGGCAACGGCGCCTTCTTCTTCAATGTCGACAGCGACCCGGTCTGGAAGAATGCCGGCGCCGGCTATGACAAGGTCCGGCAGCTCGACAAGGAGAAGAACGGCATCGTCTGGCTGAAGCCGGCCCCGGCCAACAACACCTGGGCGCTGGCCGTCCGCCATGACGTGGCCGAGGCCAACACGCTGAAGACGATGGAGGATTTCGCCAAATGGGTGTCCGGCGGCGGCAAGGCCAAGGTCGCCGCGTCCGCCGAGTTCGTCGAGAGCCCGGCCGCCCTGCCCTCCTTCCAGCAGACCTATGGTTTCAGCCTGAAACCCGACCAGATGCTGATCCTGGCCGGCGGCGACACCGCCGCCACCATCCGCGCGGCGGCGGAGCAGACCTCCGGCGTCAACACCGCCATGGTCTATGGCACGGACGGCGCGATCGCGGCGCTGGACCTCGTCGTTCTGACCGACACCAAGGGGGCGCAGATGGTGTATGAGCCGGCGCCGACGATGCGCGCGCCGGTGCTGGCGGCGAATCCGAGGATCCCGGACCTGCTGGATCCGGTCTTCGCCAGCCTGGATGCCGAGACGCTCCGCGCGCTGAACGCCAGGATCTCGGTCGATGGCCAGGACCAGAAGCAGGTCGCCACCGACTGGCTGAAGTCCAAGGGCTTCCTGAAGTAAGCCGACGACGTGACCGGACGCCTTTCCCTGCCCGACCGCCCCCTGCGCAACCGGGTCGCCCTGCTGATGGTCCTGGCCATCGTGGCCGCCGCCCTGGCCTTGCCCTTCCTCGGCTTCGCACCGAACCGGCTGCTGTCCGGGCGGCCGGTGCCGCTGTCGGCGGCGCTGCGGGGGATGGGCGGGGTGGCGGTCCTGCTGACGGGGCTTGTCCTGCTGGCGGTACCGTTCCTGCGACCGACCCGCATCGTGCTCGGCCTGACCATCGCGGCCGGTGGATTGTTCGCCGCCGGGCTGGTCTGGCTGGCCGGCACGCAGGCGGCGGCGCTGGCGGACGGCGCCTCCGCGGCGGCGCGAACCTCCTTCTCCTCGGGATTCTGGGTGATGACGGCGGCGGGGCTGCTGACGGCCGTCGACGCGGCGCGGCGGCTGGGGCTGGGAACCGCCGGCCGGCTGGCCGTCGGCGCGGCGGTCGCCGGGCTGGTGGCGCTGCAATTGTCCTCGGGCCACCTCGATCAGCTGTCGATCCTCAAGGAATACGCCAACCGGCGCGAGCTGTTCGCCGACGCCGTGCTGCGCCATGCCGCCCTGGTGGCGACGGCGCTGGTGCCGACTCTGCTGATCGGCGTTCCCCTGGGCGTCGCGGCCCAGCGGTTGGAGGCGGTGGGGCGCGCGGTGTTCCCGCTGCTGAACGTGGTGCAGACGGTGCCGTCGATCGCGCTGTTCGGCCTGCTGATGGCGCCCCTGGCGGCGTTGGGCGCCCTGTTGCCGGGGATGGGAATCAGCGGCGTCGGTCCGTTGCCCGCCGTGATCGCGCTGACGCTCTATTCGCTGCTGCCGATCGTGCGCAACACCGTGGTCGGGCTGGACGGCGTTCCCGACCCGGTGCGGGAGGCGGCGCGCGGGATGGGACTGACGCCGCGCCAGATCTTCCTGCGGGTGGAACTGCCGCTGGCCCTGCCGGTCTTCCTGTCGGGGTTGCGCATCACCGTCGTCCAGGCGGTCGGGCTGGCGGCGGTGGCAGCCCTGATCGGGGCCGGCGGCCTGGGCGCCATCATGTTCCAGGGGCTGTTCGCCAATGCGCTGGACCTTGTGCTGCTGGGAGCCGTTCCGGTCATCCTGATGGCGGTGGCGGCCGATGCCCTGCTGTCGATCGGCATCGCCGCCACCACCAACCGCCTTGGCGGTCCGCCGGAAAGGAATGCGCCATGATCAGCTTCGAGCGCGTGAGCAAGCGCTTCGGCTCCTGGACGGCGGTCGATGCCGTGTCCTCCACCGTGGCGGAGGGGGAGTTCCGCGTGCTGATCGGCCCGTCCGGCTCCGGCAAATCGACGGTGCTGCGGATGATCAACCGGCTGATCCCGGCCGACGACGGCATCATCCGCATCGACGGCGAGGACATCGCGTCGCTGAAGCCGGAGGAACTCCGCCGTCGCATGGGCTATGTCATCCAGTCGGTCGGGCTGTTCCCGCACTGGACGGTGGAACGCAACATCGCGACGGTGCCCGGCCTGCTCGGCTGGCCCAGGACCCGCATCCGCGACCGGGTGACGGAACTGCTGGAACTGCTGAACCTCGACCCGCGCCGTTACCGCGCCGCCTATCCGCACCAGCTGTCCGGCGGCCAGCAGCAGCGCGTCGGCGTCGCCCGCGCGCTGGCGGCCGAGCCGCGCATCCTGCTGATGGACGAGCCGTTCAGCGCGCTCGACCCGATCACCCGCTCCAGCCTCCAGACCGAACTGTCGGCCATCCACCGGCGCACCGGCACCACCATCGTCTTCGTCACCCACGACATGGACGAGGCCCTGCTGCTGGGCGACAGCATCGCGGTGATGGACCATGGTCGGCTGATCCAATGCGCGGCCCCGCTCGAGATCCTGACCCGCCCGGCCAACCCTCTGGTGCGCGACCTCGTGGGGCGGGAGGATTGGGGGTTGAAGCGGCTGGCGGTGGAGACGGCGGGCGACCGCGCCCGTCCGCGCGAGAGCGTCGGCGGCGCGCCATTGGCCGCCGAAACCCCGCTGCACCGGGCCCTGTCCGAAATGGTCGCCCGCGGCACCGAACGGCTGCCGGTGATGGACGGCGACGGCCGCCCGGCCGGGGTGCTCCATTTGTCCGACCTCGTGCGGCCCGGCGCGGGCGGCTCGCCATGACCGTCGCCGGCATGGCGCCGCGGGAGTTTCTGACCGACCGGCTGATGCTGGGGCTGGTGGCGCTGCTGGCGCTCGTGCTGGGCATGCCGTCGCTGAAACCCCTGTTCGCCACCCTCTATCCCGGTCTCGACCGCCCGCTCTACGAGGCGGAGAGCTTCGTCCGCCTGACACTGGACCATATGGCGCTGGTCGGCGCCTCCAGCCTCGCCGCCATCCTGCTGGGCGGCGGGGCGGGCATCGCGGTGACGCGGCCCTGGGGCCGGGAATTCCGCGGCCTGCTGGAGACCGTCGCCACCATGGGCCAGACCTTCCCGCCGGTGGCGGTGCTGGCGCTGGCGGTGCCGGTGATGGGCTTCGGTCCGGAACCGGCGCTGATCGCGCTGACGCTCTACGCCCTGCTGCCGGTGGTGGAGAACACGGTCGCCGGGCTGGACGGGGTTCCGGCGCCGGTGCTGGACTCGGCCCGCGGATTGGGCATGGGATCGGCGGAGCTATTGTTCAGGGTCGAACTGCCGCTGGCCGCCCCGGTGATCCTGGCCGGCGTGCGCACCGCCGTCATCATCAATGTCGGCACCGCCGCCATCGCCTCCACCGTCGGGGCCAAGACCCTGGGGCTGCCGATCATCGTCGGGCTGAACGGCTCCAATCAGGCCTATGTCATCCAGGGCGCCCTGATCGTCGCCGCCCTCGCGGTGGTGATCGACGCCGGATTCGACCGGCTGGCGGGATGGCTGACCCGCTGGTCGGAAAAATGATAATGAGAATTACTTGCATTTAGATTTGAGCCGGCCTACCCTCCGCTCATCCATCCGAAGCGGAGTCCCGCCATGCAGCCTCATCGCCGTGCCGCCGCAAGTCGCGAGCGTTTCCAGACCCTGAGCGGTACGGAGGCGCTGATCGTGTCGGCGCTTCGGCTCTGGGTCGAGCCGCTGCGGGAGCCGGAGCGCCGTCATCCGCACTGGCAGGACGGGCTGGTCGAGGCGGGCCTGTCCAATGATGCGGCGGTCGCCTTCGATACGCTGCTGCGCATCACGCTGGCGGCGGCCAACCGCCCTCTCGACCTGCACCGCCCGCCCTGCCCGGCGCTGGGCATCGACGAGGTCCTGCTGCTCGACATGCTGCGGCTGGCGCAGCAGGGTGCGCATGGCGAGGCCGGAATCCTGATGAGCGATTGGCTGCCGCTGCCGGGCGTGCGGATGGCGATGGCGCCACTCTGCATACTTGCTTCCGCTTTGGCCCGTGCCGGCCTGGTTCTGCCCGACCCGGCCGTCGATACCGTTCCCGAGTCCAACCGTGAAGCGGGCAGACCCGGACAAGGGCGGCAGGTCCGGACCATGCGTCATGCCGCCACCCCCACCCCGATGGTGGACCCTGGCGGCACGCTCGTTCATTGATCGGCCCGCCCCCTCGGCGGTCCGGCAAAGCGGGAGCGTCCGTCGGCCGCTCCCGCGCGGTGCGCCTCACTTGGCGTTGATGACGCCCCACAGGAAGTCGGCGGACCGGTAGCCGGCCGGCAGGGTCAGCTCGCCGATCGGATTCTGCCCGAGCTGGCCGAGATTAACCTGCCCTTTGGCGTTGAAGGCCGATGCCTTGTGGCAGGTGATGCAGGAGGATTCGGCGATCGGCACATTGACGACGATCCGCTCGGTCACGCTGTTGCCGTCGAGGACGGGTTCATTCAGCGTCGCCGGTTGGGTCGACAGATAGCTGACCTGCGACGCCTTCAGGCAGTAATTGTTGAAGACCGGCGCGACGCTGGCCAACTTGAACAGCGCGGTCAGCTCCGGCGACTTGACGCAGGCGCTCGTCGGGGTGGTGTAGAAGCTGTTGTCCGTCGCCGCCGGAGACACGCTCTGGTTTTGCGTGCCGAACTGGTCATAGCACCCCATGGTGTCGCAGCGGCCGGGGTTGCTCTGGTGCTCGAAGGTCGCCCACAGCCATTGCGGCAGAACCTTGGAGCTGACATGCATGGCGACCATGGCGTAGGTGGTGTCGCCCGAAACGGTGGTGTAGTAGCTGGAGAGCTGCGCGTTGGCGTCCTTCTCCGACATGCCGTTGTTCGTCAGCCACTTGACCAGCCCCGCCTGCGGCACCCAGTCGATCTTGATCGCGACCGCAGTGAAGGGATACTGGATGTCGAGCTTCTCCTTCCACGCCTTCTTGAGGCCGGCGGTGGTGTAGATGTTGCTGTTGACGATGTAGTCGAAGGCGGGCTTGTTGCGCCGCACCTCTTCTGCGACGCAATAGATCTTGGCTTCGGGGGTCTTTTCCTTGGCCTGCGGGAAATTGCCGGCCGCCGGTCCCAGCGGAAGGGCGCAAGGCGCGCCGATCTCGGCCGATTGGGCGGTCGCCACCCCCTTCTTCCTCAATTGCAGCAGGCGGGCATGCTGGAAGGCGCTGATCCCGAAGCGGTTGGCATCCTTCGTCGCCTTGACCGTTCCCGGCCATTGCGGATTGGCGGTGTAGGTGTCCGGATCGGTGGCCCAGGTCTCGAACCGCACGCCGCCTTCCACCGGCCCCACCGCATCGATGAAGACGCCCCAGCTCATCGCATCGATGGCCGGTCCCGGCGAATAGGCCGTGGACTTGGTCGAGCTTTGAGCGGCCTCTGCCGACGGAATGCCCAACAGGGCTGGCAGAACGATGGCCGCGCTGAAAATACCTTTGAGGAATCCGTTCATGTCTAACCCTCTCCCTGAGGTCGGCCAGTCAAAAGAGCTTGTTTTGCGGACAAACTCCCGGTGACACCGCCCCGACCCGGAGGGAAAGGACCGTTGCGGAACAGGTCCGCCATCCGGCGTCGATCCGCAACCTGAATAAGGGAGTTCGCCCGATTGCCCTTCAATGAAAGAAGGGCAATCGGGATCGGTCAACCCTCAAAAGGAGAATATCGGAGGAGAAAAACTATTTTTTGGACAGGGCCGCCACGATCCGATCGGTGAACACCGCGACAGCCTGGCTCATCGCCCGGACCTGGGCGGCGGGAGGCTCGGCCGGAGCGGCGGCAGCGGAAACCTCCACCGTCTCACGCTGGGGGCCGGTCCTGCCGGACGCGGCACCGCTCATCGGCGACAGGCTCCACTGCGCATCGAGAACCACGCGCCCGCCGGCGTCGGCATCGAAGCGCAGAACGGTGACGGACAGCAGGGCGGTCCCCTCTCCGGGGGCGCTGCCGGCCACAGGCAGGACGGTTACGCCCGGCAGCCGGGCGGCAAGATCACCGGCCAGGGAGGAGCGCAGGCCGTCGGCCAGCGGCTCGGCCCAGCGGTCGAACTCCAGTGCCTCGACCCGGTTGCTGTCGAGCCGGCGGACGATCTGCGGCCGGTCGATCAGCATCGGCAAATCCACCGACCCCAGTGCCAGGGTTCCGGCCGCCATGGCCGGGGGAACGGATCGCGTCGGCAGCCCGCCCCCCTCGGGCGGCACAACAGACAGCGTGTAGAGCCGGCTGTCCGGCGTCGACTGGCAGGCCGCCAGCATGAGAAGCGGCGCCGCCAGCGCGGTGCTCCGCAATCCGCGCATCCATCCCTTCACCCGATTTGCCACTGTTTCTCGCCCCTGCTATTTCTTGCCCTGAAGCAGCGCTTCGGGATGACGTTCCAGATAATCGGCCAGCACGCGGAAGGACCGCGCGGCGTCGTTCAACTGCCGCATGACGCCGGGCAGATCGGCCTGCCCGCCGCCGCCGCCCAGCAGCCCCTTGGCGCTGTTCAGCGTGCCCTCCGCCGCCGCCGCCACGCCGTTCAGGCTTTTCACCAACAGCGGCAACTGGCGGTCGGCATTGCGCATCAGCGCATCGGCACTGCCCAGCGCCTTGGCGAGTGCGGCCAGCGACCGCGCCAGATCGGGCGAGCCGGCGACACCGCTCACCGATTGCAGGGTGCCGCGCAGATCTGCGATCAGCCCATCCAGCGGCAGCGCCGCCACCTTGTCCATCACCGCCCCGGCCGAGCGGGTGAGCGAATCCATGTCGCTGGAGGCCAGCGTCGGCAGTTCCGATCTCTCGGTCCCCGGCGCCGGCCGGTATGGCCCCGGTTCGAAGTCGAAGGACACCAGCTTCTGTCCGGTCAGCAGATTGCCCGAGGCCAGCCGGCCCCGCATGCCTTTTTCAACCTGGGTGGCGACCAGCCGGCGCAAGGCCGCCTCGTCCATCGGCCGGTTGTCGAAAATGCCGTAGGTGCGGGCGACCAGATCGGGCTCCAGGTCGATGTCCACCGGAATGCGGATCTGCCGCGAGGCCTCGTCATACTCGATCCTGACGGCAGCCACATGCCCGACCGTCAGGCCGCGCATCAGCACCGGCGCCCCGGCCTGCAAGCCCTGGACGGATCCGGGGAACTCCAGCCGGTAGCGCACGCGCAGCCGGTCACGGGCGGCGGCGGCCGATGCCTGATCCTCGTAGAGGACGAAGCTTGCCCAGTCCGCCGCCTGCGGTCCGGCCTCCGGATCGGGCGGGGTTTCCAGAACCACGCCGCCCAGCACCAGCGTCTTGAGGGATTCGGTCTGGAACTTGATGCCGTCGGCCCCGGCGGTGAACTGGACCCCCGACGAGCGCCAGAACCGGCTTCCCTCATGCACGACACTCTCATAGGGCGCGCGGACGAAGACGGAGACCGACACCGTGCGATCCTGCGGCGACAGGTTGTAGCTCATCACCTCGCCGATCTGGACGCCGCGGAAATAGACCGGAGAGCCCTGGGCCAGCGAGCCGAGCTGCTCCGCCTTCAGGCTGAAGCTGCGTCCCGGAACGTCGGCGCGGACGGCCGGCGGCTCGTCCAGCGCGTCGAACTCGCGGCGGTCGTCGCCGCCGCCGGGCTCCATCTCCACATAGGTGCCGGACACCACCGTGCTCAGACCGGACACGCCGGCCAGGCTGAGGCGGGGAGCCACCACCCAGAAGCGGGTGCCCTCCTTCAGGTGGCGGGTCGCGGCGCGATCCATCCGCGCGGTCGCGATCACCTGGGACAGATCGTCGGACAGCCGGACCGCCTCGATCACGCCGAGTTCGACGTTCTTGTGCTTGATCCGGGTCCGTCCGGCCTCCAGACCGTCGCCGGACGGGAAGGTGATGACGATCTGGGGGCCGCGCTCCTCCAGCCAGCGCCAGCCGAGCCAGCCGGCGATCAGTGCCGCCACCAGCGGCAGCAGCCAGAGGATGGACAGCCGGCGCCGGGTGGAAACCGCCACCTCCGGCGGATGCGGGGTGGACGAATCCGGGGCGGGCGGGGCGGACTGGCCGTCGTCAGTCATGGCGCACTCCATCGGCGCGGTCCCACATCACGCGCGGATCGAAGACATGGCTCGCCAGCATGGTGAGGATCACCACGGCGGCGAAGGCGAGCGCGCCGGAACCGGCACGGATGGAGGCGACGGCGCCGAACTGCACCAGCGCCGAAAGGATGGCGATCATGAAGACGTCCACGTTGGACCAGCGTCCGATGGCATCGATGAAGCGGTAGAGCCGGGTCCGGCCATGCAGCCTCGCGGCGGACCCGCGCCAGGAGGCGACGACGAACCAGACCAGCCCGCCCAGCTTCAGGATCGGCACGGCGATGCTGGCGACGAAGACCAGCAGGGCCAGCGGCCACATGCCGGACCCGGCCAATTCGCCCACCCCGCCCAGGATCGTGCTGGGATCGCCCTGGCCGAAATTGACGACGGTCATCACCGGCAGCAGGTTGGCCGGCACATAGAGGATGGCGCTGGCGGTGACCAGCGCCGTGGTCCGCCCCAGGCTGTCGGGCTCGCGCGCATGCAGGCGGCTGCCGCAGCGCGTGCAGCGGTGCGGTGCCGGCCCATGATCATGGTCCCCGTCATAGGAATGGATACGCTGGCAGACGGAACAGGCGATCCAGCGCCGGGGCGGTGGTTCGGGGTCGGGCGGCGGATGGTCGGGCTGGGCATGGTCGGGCTGGGCATGGTCGATGGCCGACCACAGCCTCCGGCGGTCGAGGCCCTGGTCCATGGCGGTGATCGCCAGCACATAGGCGCCCAGAGCCAGCCCGCCGGTCAGCATCTCCGCGTTGGCGAAGCCGTACAGCTTGGAATAGCCGACCAGCAGGCCGAGCAGGAAGACATCCAGCATCGCCCAGGGGCGCAGCGATTCGGTCAGGGCGAACAGCCTTGCGGTCGCCCGCGGCGATTCAGGCGGACGGCCGCCCCGCAGGCGGAGCAGCACGGCGATCACCCCCAGAACGCGGAGCAGCGGGGCGGCCAGCACCAAGGCCCCGACCAGCAGCGACAGCGGCCACATGCCCTGATCGGCCAGCGCCTCGATCCCGGTGGTGACCAGCCCGGCGCGGTCATTGCCTTGGATATGGACCGCCATCAGCGGGTTGACGGCGATCAGTCCCAGCAGCAGCAGCGCCGTCAGCGCCATCGGCAGGGCATGGCCGGGCCCGCCGGAGACATGGCGGTAAAGCAGCGCCCCACACCGCGTGCAGACGGCACGGCCACCGCGCGGCAGATCACGGACACGATGCAGACGCCCACAATCGGCGCAGGCGACCAGATCGTCCCGTACCATTGCCTGATGCACTCTCAACCCAACCTTGCCTTGCTCTGCCAAAATGCACGCGACCGATGGGATTCTATCGCAAGTCCGACATCCCAATTGGCTTTTTCGCGCGCTGGCGCAAGACCCGGCGAAGGGAGTAGGCGATTTTCTTCCGCGTCGCAGCAAGGCGGTGACGGCGGCGGGAAATCACGATTGACCGAAAGATTATGTACATACATTATCGCCGAAACGTCACATCTCAACGCGGCGCGGAGAGCGGGGTGCAGGGGTTGACACGGCAGGACCTGACCGTACGGGGCCGCGTTGACGGACCGGCATCCCCACCGGCGGAACCGGTGCAGGGTGGCCATGTTCCCGACCGCGTGCTGGATGGGCGCGGGCCGCTGTTCGACCAGATCAAGCGCGCCGTCGCCGGGCAGATCCTGCGCGGCCGCTGGCGGGCTGGCCAGCGCGTGCCCAACGAGGCGGAATTGTCGAACCTCTACGGCGTCTCCCGCCAGACCGTGCACAAGGCCATCGCGCTGCTGGCGAAGGAAGGCTTTCTGATCCGCCGCCGCCGCGCCGGCACCTTCGTCGCGACCGGCCGCCGCGACCGTTTCGCCCTGCCCATCGAGGACATCGGCGACGTCGTCGCGCGGGAGGGGCGCGTCTACGAGTTCCGCATCCGCGAGCGCAAGCCCCTTCGCAACGGCGAAGGCATCCGCTGGCCCGACCTGCCCGACGGGACGCCGATCCTGGCGCTGGAATGTCTGCATTTCAGCGACGGAACCCCGATCCAGCACGAGCGCCGCCTCGTCAATCTGGAGGCGGTGCCGGAGGTGATGGACGAGGCGTTCGATGCCGTGGCCCCCAGCCGCTGGCTGGTCGAGCGGGTTCCCTGGTCGTCCGCCGATCACACCGTGCGCGCGGTCAACGCCACGGCGGAGATGGCGGCCCTGCTGGGGGTGGAGCCGGGGACGGCCTGCCTGTCGGTCCGGCGGCAGACCATGCATCTCAGCCGGCCGGTGACGCTGGTACATTTTCTTTCCGTCGGTGACCGTTTCAGCCTCAGCGGGTCGTCGATCACCGACAGCGCGACCGAGTTGAATTTGTAAACACAAAAGGACCGGCGACAGCCGCCGGCCGCAACAGGGGTGACTTCATGATGGAGAGCAAGGCCATGGTTCGGACGATGTTCAAGACGGCGCTGCTGGGTGCGACCCTGCTGGTCGCCGGGGCCGCCGCCGGCACCGCGATGGCCGACACGCTGGCCGATGTGAAGAAGGCTGGCGTGTTCACCGTCGCCACCGAGATGCAGTTCCCGCCCTTCGATTTCCTTGAGAACAACGAATACAAGGGTGTC
Source organism: Azospirillum sp. B510 (assembly GCF_000010725.1). Lineage (NCBI taxonomy): Bacteria > Pseudomonadati > Pseudomonadota > Alphaproteobacteria > Rhodospirillales > Azospirillaceae > Azospirillum > Azospirillum sp. B510. The sequence continues at coordinate 1,303,789 of NC_013855.1, forward strand.
GACAAGGACCTGTTCGACGAGGTGGCGAAGGAGCTGGGCGTCAAGGCCAAATACATCGACCTGCCCTGGACCAGCGTGCTGCCGGGTCTGGAGGCCAAGAAGTTCGATCTGGTCATCGCCCCGGTCACCATCACCAAGGAACGCATGAAGCGCTATTCCTTCACCGTTCCGATTTCCGAGGCGACCGCCGCCCTGATGAAGCGCGCCGACGACAAGACCATCACCAAGCCGGAGGACATCGCCGGCAAGAAGGTCGGCGGCGGCAAGGGCACCTCGCAGCTGGCCCAGGTCAAGGAGTTCGGCCAGACCCTGCCGACGCCGCCGGACGTGCGTGAATATGTCGACAGCAACCAGTCCTACGCCGATCTGGCCGCCGGCCGCGTCGATGCCTCGGTCAACTCGCTGCCGAACCTGAATTTCGCCGCCGCCCAGCGCAAGGACACCTTCGCCGTCGTCCTGCCGCCCTTCGGCAAGCCGTCCTACTTCTCGTGGGTCGGCCGCCCCGGCGGCGACGACAAGAGCCTGATCGAGGCGGTCAACGCCGCGCTGGTGACGATCCAGAAGGACGGCCGCATGGCGACCATCCAGAAGAAGTGGTTCGGTGTCTCCCAGGCCCTGCCGACCACCGTTCCGGAACCGCAGCTGTAAGGCGGGTCCCGTCTTACCCCCCTCTCCCCCCTGGGGAGAGGGGATCAGGTTCGGGAATCACCGACCCAAGGCCCACCCGATGAAGTTCAGCGTCATCATCGACGCCTTTCCCTATCTGCTGGGGGCGGCCGTCACGACCATCTGGGTCTCGCTGCTCGGCGTGCTGCTGGGGCAGGTGATCGGCGTCGCCGTCTGCGTCGCCCGCCAGTCCGGCGGCCGGGCGGCCGACATCGCCGGCGGCGTCTATGTCAGCTTCTTCCGCGGCGTGCCGCTGCTGATCCAGCTGCTGCTGATCTATTACATGCTGCCGCTGATCGGCATCGACGTGCCGCCGCTGGTCGCCTCCATCGCCGCCTTGGGGCTGGCGTCCGGCGCCTATGTGTCGGAGATCTACCGCGGCGCGCTGAACGCCGTGCCGCACGGACAGTCGGAGGCGGCGCTGGCGCTGGGCTTTCCCGGCTGGTCGATCTGGTCCCGCATCCTGCTGCCCCAGGCCTTCCGCATCTCGGTCCCGGCCCTGGTCAACGAGCTGATCCTGCTGTTGAAGGCCTCCTCGCTGATCTCCGTCGTCGGGGTGGCGGAGCTGACGCGGACCAGCCAGACCATTTCCGCCAGCAACTACCGCCCGCTGGAGATCTATCTGGCGGCCGGCCTCATCTATCTGGCGATCAACGGCGCGCTGGCCTTGTTCGGCACGCTGGTCGAACGCCGCCTGCAACAGGCCTGATCCGATGTTGGACCTCTCCCTTCTCGTCCAGTACGGCCCGGCGCTGCTGCGCGGCTTCGGCGTCACCATCCTGTGCTGGGGCGCCGGCTGCCTGATCGGCATGGTGCTGGGCTTCATCCTGATGCTGCTGCGGCAAGTGCCGGTAAGGCCGCTGCGCTGGCTCATCCGCGCCTATATCGAGGTGATCCGCGGCACCCCCTTCCTGATCCAGCTGTTCCTGCTCTACAGCGGCGGCCCCTCCATCGGCCTGCGGCTGGAGGCGACGACGGCGGGCATCCTCGGCCTCGGCCTTTATGGCAGCGCCTATTTCGCCGAGATCTTCCGCGCCGGCTACCAGGCGGTGCCGAAGGGACAGGTGGAGGCGGCACTCAGCCTCGGCCTGTCGCATGGCGCCATCCTGCGCCGGGTGATCGTTCCGGCGATGCTGGTGTCGACCATCCCCGCCATCGTCAACATGATGGCGATCCTGACCAAGGAGACGGTGGTGCTGTCGATCATCACCGTGCCGGAACTGATGTACGAGATGCAGACGATGGCGGCGGAGACCTTCGCCACCTTCGAGACCATCCTGGGGATGGCGCTGTTCTACTGGCTGTTGGTGGAGGTGGTGTCGCGCCTGGGCCGCCGGCTGGAGGCGCGCGTCACCCGTTTCCTGACCCATGCCGCGCCGCAGGGGTCGCCGACCGACACCGCAACCGCGAGGGCGTGATGACCGCCGTTTCCCAGACCGCCGCGCCGCCCCGTTCCCCGGCCGCCGGCGATGCCGTGCCGATGGTCTCGATCCGCGGCGTCGGCAAGAGCTTCGGCACCAACGAGGTGCTGCGCGACATCGACCTGACCGTCAACAAGTCGGAGGTGGTCTGCCTGATCGGCCCCAGCGGATCGGGCAAGAGCACGCTTCTGCGCTGCGTCAACTTCCTGGAGGTCTATGACCGCGGCGAGATCCGCATCGAAGGCCGGCTGGTCGGCTACAGCGACGATGCGCGCCGTCGCCGGCTGTCGAACCGCGACCTGCGGGATTTGCGCCGCAACGTCGGCATGGTGTTCCAGCAGTTCAACCTGTGGCCCCACATGACGGCGCTGGAGAATGTGGCCGAGGCGCTGGTCCAGGTCCGCGGCCTGGACAAGGCGGCGGCGGCCACGCGGGCCCGGCAGATGCTGGACCGCGTCGGTCTGGCGGCCAAGGCCGACAGCTACCCGGCCCGCCTGTCCGGCGGCCAGCAGCAGCGCGTCGCCATCGCCCGCGTCATCGCCATGGAGCCGCACCTGATGCTGTTCGACGAGCCGACCTCGGCGCTCGACCCCGAACTGGTGGGCGAGGTGTTGCAGGTCATGCGCAATCTGGCCGCCGACGGCATGACCATGGTGGTGGTGACGCATGAGATGGGTTTCGCCGCCAACGTCGCCGACAAGGTCGCCTTCCTCGACCGTGGCCGCATCGCCGCCTTCGGCACCCCGCGCGAGGTCTTCCATGAATGCGCGGAACCGCGGGTCCGGCAGTTCCTTCAGACCTATCACGAGCGCAACAGCTTCTGACGCTTCGGCCCGTGTCGTCAGGTGGCCGCGTTGGGCGCCGAGCGATCGGCCGGCGGCATCAGCGCGATGCTGAACGCGCCCCATTGGCGCCCGCGCACCCGGATCGGGGCGTTGACGATGGTGATCAGCACGCGTTTGCCGCCGCCCATGTCGCGCGGCATGGTGTGGATCGACGGCCGGGGCGAACTGGCGGCCTTCAAGCCGGCGCGGAAGCGATAAAGCCGACGCCCCCGGCAATGGGCGGCGTTCCACACCGGATCCGATCCCTGGGGGTGATTGTATTTGCGGTTGTGGGTGGGCAGATAGCCGTTGCGGTCGGCGATGGTGGCGAAGGCGACGCGCGGATCGAGCCCCAGAAGCGGCTCCTGCACCGCCGGCAGCACCCGGTCGGTGAAGGCGGTGAAGTTGGTCAGGAGTTGCTCCGGATTGGTGCCGGGGATCGGACGGTAGCTCTCGTCGAACAGGTCGTTCAGCGTGATCTCGCCGGCATCCACCGCCTGCTCGAACAGGGCGGAAACCCGCGCCGCCGCCTCCACCGTGGCGGCGAGGAAGGGGCTGTCGTCGGTCGGGACCGGGCTGGTGCCGATATGGTCGATCAGGCTTTCGCTGAGTTCCAGCAACCCTTCCAGCCGGCGGTTCGCCGCCGCCAGATGGCTGGAGGAACCGGCGACCGCCTGTTCCAGCTCGTCCAGCTCCCGCTCCACCGCCGTGCAGTCCTTCAGATTGGCATGGACGCCCTCGGCGATGGCATGGGTGGCGCTGTGGACGGTGGCGACCGACTCCTCCATCCGCGCCACCACCCGTTCGATCAGCGCGGTGCCCTCGCGGGCATGGGTGGCCCCGGCCGTGGCGGAGGCTCCATCCTCGATCAGGCCCGACACCTGCGAGGTCAGCGCCTGCACCGTGTCGCCGATCTGCACGGTCGCCGCCTGGGTCTGGCGGGCAAGCTCCTTGACCTCGGTCGCCACCACGGCGAAGCCGCGTCCGGCCTCGCCCGCCCGTGCCGCCTCGATGGTCGCGTTCAGCGCCAGCAGGTTGGTCTGCTTGGCGATCGCCTGGATCGCCCGCGACACCGACGCCACCTGCCCCAGCGAGTTGCTGACCAGCGCCAGCTGACGTTCCATGCGGGCCACGCCGTCGATCAGCCCGGCGATCTTCCGCACCGCGTCGGCGACCGCGCTGCGCGACCGGGCGATCTCGCCGGTTGCCGCCGCCGCCGCCGCGCTGGCCTGTTCGGCGGTCCGGTCGATGGCGGCGTTGGTGGAGGTCATGGCGGCGGCGGTATCGCGCAGCGTGCGGAACTGCGCGCCCTGCCTGTCCACCACCGCCGCGACCTCCTGCACATTGCCGGTGATGTCGGCCAGTTCCAGCCCGATGGTGCCGACGCGGCGATAGACGTCGCGCAGAATGGCCGCGGCGCCGCCGCCTGACGCGCCGCCTGATACACCACCATGGCCCGGCGGCGGAGACGGCATGCCCGTGGCAGACTCCATTGTCCTTCCTCCCTGTTCTCCCAGCTTCGTTCGCAACCGGCGGCCAGGCGGCACATACCCCGCCGTCCCCGGTTGGCCGATCGGCCGGATAAGTTCTTATGTATGATTGTTATGAAATATATCTTTCATGCTTTCCTGTCAATTTCCAATCGCCGTGGGGCCGCGCGGGCTCGGCCGCCACCGCCGCGCCGGTCGGCGCGGATACCAGCGCCCGTCATGAAACCTTCAAGCATCCGTCACGAACCGACACCCCTTCGATCGATAGATTGATATCGAAGGAACAGGTGCGGGCCGGGCTGCTGCCGATGGAATCGTCTAGCGAAAACGACATCCTGGACATCATCGACGATGATGAACAGATTGATGGTCCCGCCACCGGCAGGGTATGGCGCCTGTTGCTGGTCGACGACGACGACATCGTCCATGAATCGACGAAATACTCGCTGCGCGACGTCGAGATTCTCGGCCGCCGGCTCGAGATGACCCATGCGAAATCGGCGGCTGAAGCCCAGGCGATCCTGCGGCGGGACGACGATTTCGCCATCGTCCTGCTCGACGTCGTCATGGAGACGCCGGATGCCGGGCTGAAGCTCGTCCGCATCATCCGGGAGGAGCTGAAGCTGACCGCGGTGCGGATCATCCTGCGCACCGGCCAGCCGGGCTACGCCCCGGAATTGTCGGTGATCCGCGACTATGACATCGACGATTACCGGACCAAATCGGAACTGACGCGCATCCGGCTGCTGACCTCGCTGTACACGGCGTTGCGCGCCTACAGCCACATCCACGCCCTGGAGCTGAGCCGCCAGGGGCTGGAGCGGATCATCGCGGCCTCGGCCGGGCTGTTCCGGCGCAGCTCCCTGCGATCCTTCTGCGAGGGCACCCTGCTCCAATTGAGCGGCCTTCTCGACATCGAGGCGAGCGGCTTCGTCCTCGCCCGGGTCACCTCGCCCGCCGCGGCGACGGAGACGGCGATGAGGAGCGGGGATGGCGGCGAGCCGGTCATCCTGGCGGCGGCCGGGCCGTTCCGCCACCTGTCCGGCACGCATCTGAGCCGGATGGACGACGAACGGCTGCGCGGCCTGATCGCGTCGGCGCTGGAGACCAGGCGGAGCCTCTATCTGGAAAAGGCCACCGTCCTCTACATCCCCGGACAGTCCGGCGACGATCTCGCCATCTATGTCGCGACCGGCCGGGATGTCGGACCGGACGGCAGGCGTCTGCTGGAAGTCTTCTGCTCCAACGTGGCGCTCGGTTTCGACAATGTGTCGCTGCTCGACGATGTCCGCTCGCTCGCCTACTACGACCCGCTGACCAAGCTTCCCAACCGCGCCCTCTTCCATGAGGAGATCGGCCGCCGGCTCGCCAGCCCGCCGCCGCCGGGCGGCAGGCTGGTCGTCCTGCTTCTCGATCTCGATCATTTCCAGGCGGTCAATGACGGGCTGGGCCATGAAACCGGCGACCGGCTGCTGCTGGCGGTGGCGAACCGGCTGTGCTCGGTCTTCAGCGAACCGCAGGCGGTCAGCCGGATCGCCAGCGACATGTTCGGGGTGCTGGCCTGGCTGAAGCCGCCGGCCGATCCGCGGAGCCTGCTCCAGGCCATCGAACTCTGCTTCGTCGACCCCTTCACCATCAACGGACATCCCATCGATACCCGGATTTCCGCCGGATATGTCCTGGCCGGCGACGGGGAGACCGATGTCGACCGGCTGGTCCGCCGGGCCGGCATGGCCCTGAAAGGCGCCAAGCGAGGCGGACGCGGTCGGATCCTGTGCTTCGACTCGGCGATGGAGGCGGAGTTGCAGGGGCGGCTCTCGCTGGTCAGCCGCCTTGCGGAGGCGCAGGCCAGCGGGCAATTCTCCCTGGTATACCAGCCGCAATTCTCCCTGTCGGACGGAACCGCCTTCGGCAGCGAGGCGCTGTTGCGCTGGCAGTTGCCGGAGGGGACCTGGGTCAGGCCCGATCATTTCATTCCGGTCGCCGAGGATGCCGGCCATATCCTGCGTCTGGGCGAATGGGTATTGCGGCAGGCCTGCCTCAATCAGGTGCGCTGGCGCGACGGCGCCATCGGACGGTTGCGCATGGCGGTCAACGTGTCGGTGCGCCAGCTGCGCGACGGGACCTTCGTCCGCACCGCCGAACGCATCCTGTCGGCCTGCAATGCCGATCCGCGCGACATCGAGCTGGAGATCACCGAAAGCCAAGCCATGGAGAACGACCAGGTCCTCGCCATGGTCCGGACCCTGCGCGGCATGGGGTTCAGCATCGCCATCGACGATTTCGGCACCGGCTATTCCTCGCTGTCACGGTTGCAGCAGCTGCCGGCCTCCGTCCTCAAGATCGACCGCTCCTTCGTCACCGACCTCGGCCGGCTGCCCGAAAGCCGCAGCATCGCCGCCACCATCGTCAAGGTGGGGCACGAGCTGGGGATGACCGTCATCGCCGAAGGGGTCGAGACGACCGAACAGGAGGAAATCCTGCGCTCGCTCGGTTGCGACGCCGTGCAGGGCTTCCTCTACGCCCGGCCGATGCCGGCCGACCGGTTCGAGCATTGGATCCTCGACAGGGCGTCGGCCCAGGCGGTCGGCGCGGCGTCCTGACCGCGCGGGGCACCGTCACACCGTCGCGGTTTCGGGACCGTCGGCGGGGTCGGTCTGGCGTTGACGCGGTGCCTCCAACGGCAACAGGAGCGTGAAGCGCGTTCCCCGGCCGATCCGGCTTTCCACCGCCACCGTGCCGCCGAGAACCCGCGTGACGATGGCATAGACGATGTGCAGGCCGAGCCCGCTGCCGCCGGACCCGAGCTTGGTCGTGAAGAACGGATCGAAGATGCGCGGCAGGACCGCCGCCGGGATGCCCGCCCCGTCGTCGGTCACCGTCACCGCGACATGGCGACCGTCCCGCTCCATCCGCGCCGAGACGGTGATGCTTCCCGCCTGCGTCCCGTCGGCGAAGGCGTGCAGCATGGCATTCGCCAGCAGGTTGGTCATCACCTGACCGAAGGCGCCGGGGAAGCTGTCCATCATCACGCCGCCGGGCAGCGCCAGCTCGATGAAAACGGGGGAATGCTTGTAGGTCGGCCGCAGCATGGCGACGATTTCGCCACACACCTCGGCGAGTTCGAAGCTGCGGCGCAGCTCGCCCGTCTGGTCGACGGCGACGCGCTTGAAGCGGCCGATCAGCTCGGATGCGCGCAGCAGATTGCCGACCAGCAGCTGGCTGGCCGTGCCGAAACTGTCCGAATAGTCGCGGATGACCGACCGGCGCAGTTCCTTGCCCTGAAGAACCGCCTGGAACTCCGCGACCTTCTCCGACAGGGTGGTCGCCACCGTCAGGCCGTTGCCGATCGGCGTGTTGACCTCATGCGCGATCGCGGCGACCATGCCGCCGAGCGCCGCCAGCTTCTCCGACCGGATCAGCTCATCCTGCGCCCGCTTCAGGGTGTCCAGCGCGGCGCTCAACTCCTCGGTTCGTGTGGCGACGATCTCTTCGATCACCTCCATGTGGCGGGACTGGCGTTCGATGAAGTCCAGGCGTTCGGCCGCGTGTCGCTTCAGCGTGGCGAGCGCCACCGCCATCCGTCCGATCTCGTCCCGGCGCGTGGTCCGGGGGATATCCACATCGACCCGCCCGGCGGCCAGCACGGCCATGCCATCGGTCATCTGCCGGATCGGCGCGGTCACGCCGCGGACGATCATCGCCAGCAGGCCGCACACCACGACAAGCAGGCCGAAGCCACTCAGCGCGATGGTCCAGGCGCGGTTGTCGATGGTCCGCTCCGCCCGCGCCGTCGTCAGGCGAAGCTCCAGCTGTCCGATCTCCTGGCCTTCATGGCGCAGACCGGCTGGGCCTTCCACGGCCAGCCTGTTCAGCGTGACCCGCTCGATGATCAGCCCGCCATGCGCCGGGGCCGAATCGCCCAGAGCGAGGAAGACCGACCCGCCCCTTTCGGTGATGACCACCCCGACGAAATCGGGATCCTCCGACAAGGGCCGCAGGATGGCCTGCGCCGCCGGCCGATCGACGTTCCACAAGGCGTCACCGACCCCGCCCGCCAGGATCGCGACCGTCTGCCTGGCCCTGGTCTCCAGCGCCGTCCGGGAATCCCAGCTGGAATAGCTGATCGCCACCGCCACGGCCAGACCGACCGCGAACAGCAGCGGAAGGCAGATCAGCCCGACGGTCCGCACCATCAGGCTGTTCGGGATGGAGGCCGCCATCCGGAGAAGGAGGCCGGCCGGACCGGAAGTCCTGCGGCTCATCGGCAGGCCGTGGCGGTATCGGCCGGTTCCACCGCCAGCGATCCGGCGGCGATCTCCGCCGCGGCCCGCTCGATCCGCGGCTCCAGGCCGGCGATCAGCGCCGCGTTGGCCTCGTCCCTTGCCCAGTCCACCCCCCGCTCCGCCAGCCCCAGCGTCTGCACGCCGGCGGTCCATCTGCCGTCATAGGCGTCCTTCATGGCGAGATAGACGGCCACATCGACACGCTTGAGCGCCGAGGTCAGGACATGGCCGGGAAACAGGCCGTTCTGGTCGGTGTCCACGCCGATTCCGAGGCGCCCGGCGGCGGCCATCGTCTCCAGCACGCCGATGCCGGCATAGCCGGCGGCGGCGAACACCACGTCGGCGCCGTCGCCGAGCAACCGCTCGGTCACGCCATGCGCCGCCTCCTTGTCCCGGAAGGCGTTCGGCCCGTCGCCGAGAAAGCGCCGGATAATCCTGACGGACGGGCGGACGGACATGGCACCCTGGACGAAACCGCACTCGAAGCGCCGGATCGGCGGAATCGGTATGGCGCCGACGAAACCGACCGTCCCGCCGCGGCTCGCCAGTCCGGCGGCCATGCCGACGAGATAGGCGGCCTCCTCCTCACGGAACAGAACCGAGCGAACGTTCGGCAAATCGACGCGGCCATCGATCAGGGTGAAATGCAGATCCGGAAATTCCCGGGCGACGACGGACAGCGCCGTCTCGTTGACGAAGCCGGTCAGCAGGATGTTGCGGATGCCGAACCGCGCGAAGGTCCGCATCGAGCGGAGGCTTTCCTCCTCCGTCCGGACGATGTTTTCCCGGACATCGATGCCGGTTTCGGATTTGAAGCGCGCGAGGCCGCGCAGAGCCAGCTCGTTGAAGCCGCCATCGGTCTTGGTGTTGTTGAACAGAATGGCGAACTGCCGGTCGGCCGGGGTTTCCGCCTTGCCGGACGAGAGCGTCGCCAGGACCAACATCAAGACGAGAAGAAACGGCACCGGATCCCACCCTGCTGCGATCGATCTTACCGCACCGTGACAGAAATCGATTGCGCCGGCATGTTCCAAAAATGACAGATTCATGAAACAGGAAATCGAAATGAAACACAATGAATGGGTGCGGATTATTTCATTGATCTATTGTTCAATGATGAATTTTCCGTGAATACATTGACAGGAAAGAAGATTTTAATAAGCGTTTAATCAAAAAAGCGGGATCGTCTCGTCAGATAATACCATTCGATATCCGTTTTCCTTCCGCCCCCGCCATTCGGGCCGGGCTTAACCGGAGTGTCGCCATGATTGGAAGAATTGCGGGTTTGGGCCTTGTCGTGGCAGGTGTCCTGCTGACCGCCACCATCGGGGCGAAGGCGGACACGGTTCGTCTGACGACCCTGGAATGGCCGCCCTATTCCGGCTCCCTGCCGGACAACGGTTTTTCAGCCATCGTGGTTCGCGAAGCCTTCAAGGCGATGGGCCACAATGTCGAGATCGAGGTGCTGCCCTGGCAGCGTGCCGTCCACAATGCCAAGGAGGAACCGGGCGTCGTCGGCTATTTCCCGGAATATCCGGCCGATCTCGACGGCTTTTCTCTCTCCGAATCGATTGGTGAGAGCCCGCTCGGCCTCATCGTTCCGGCTGGCGCCAGCATCTCCGACACCACCCCCGCCGGGCTGGCGCGCCTGAAGCTTGGCGTCGTCAGCGGCTATGTGAACGCCAAGCCGGTGACCGAAGCCATCACCGCCGGCCTGAAGCCCGAGGCCGTGGTGGACGACGCCACCAACATCCGCAAGGTGGCCGCCGGCCGCATCCAGGCGGCGGAAATCGACCGCTACGTCTTCTCCTACCTGATGCGCAACAGTGCCGATCTGCAGCCGCTCCAGGGCAAGGTGGAGTTCGGACCGGCGCTGGAATCGAAGACGCTGCATGTGGCCTTCAACACCAAGCCGGAGGGCCGCAAATGGGCGGCGATCTTCGCCGAGGGGCTGAAGAAGATCGATGTCGGCACCCTCCAGAAACAGCACCTGTCTTCGGCGCAGTAACGAAGGATCGCCGCTGCGGATGCGGCTGCGAATAAGGAGTAGCGATGTTCGGACTCTACCGTCGCAATCTCATGGTCCGCGTCCTGGCGCCCATCGCCGCCCTGTTCATCGTTCTTGCCCTGGCCGCGATGGCGGGGGTCGCCTACATGAACATGAGCGTGGCCCGCAACGGCCTTGCCGACCGCGCGCAAATGATCGCAACCGCGCTCGCCGGCGGCGCCAGCGAGGCGCTGTGGAACATGGACTCCAACGCGGCGACGGCCCTGCTGGCGGCACTGGCGGCCGATCCCGATTATCTCGGCAGCGCGATCAAGGAAAAGAGCGGCAAACTCTTCGCCGCCCATGGCGGCGCGTCCGCCCCCTCCGCCGCCGAGATCCTGGGCAGCGCCCCCATCCTGCGCGGCGATGGCGCCAAGGCGGCGGAGATCGGCACGATCCAGGTGCGGCTGTCGACCGGGCGCATCCAGGACGACATCCGCTCCACCACCGCCATCATCGCCTTGGCGGCCCTGCTGGCGGTGTTGGTGGTCTGCGGGGTGCTCAGCGTCATCGTCCGCAGCGTGACCCGGCCGATCGCCCAGATGACCGGGGTGATGAGCACGCTCGCCTCCGGCGGGACCGAGGTCGAAATCCCGGCCATCGGCCGCGAGGACGAGGTCGGCAAGATGGCCCTGGCGGTCGAGACCTTCCGGGAGAACGCCCTTGAGCGGCGGCGGCTGGAGGCCGAGCAGGGCCGCCTGCGCGAAGCGGGCGAACTGCAACGGCGGCAGGCGCTGGCGTCGGTCGCCGAGAGCTTCGACCGCGATGTCGGACGGTTGCTGGCCGGCGTCAACGAGACCGCGGCGTCGATGAGCCTGTCGGTCGGCGAGGTCGCCGCCAGCGCCGGGGAGAACGCCTCCGTCAGCCAGACCGTGGCCCACACGGCCGAGGAGGTCAGCGGCAATGTCCAGACCGTCGCCGCCGCGGTGGAGCAGTTGGCCGCGTCGATTCGCGAAATCTCGGTCCAGGCCCAGAGCTCGCAAACCGAATCGACCGGCGCCAGCCGTCAGGTCGCCAACACGGTGGACATCATGGACCGGCTGGTCGGCGATGCCGGGCGGATCGGCGACGTCCTGACCCTGATCACCTCCATCGCCGGCCAGACCAATCTGCTGGCGCTGAACGCCACCATCGAGGCGGCCCGCGCCGGCGAGGCCGGCAAGGGCTTCGCCGTGGTGGCCACCGAGGTGAAGAACCTTGCCGGCCAGACCGCCAAGGCGACGGAGGAAATCTCCGCCCTGATCGGCGCCATCCAGGCCTCGACCGGCGACGCCGCCGGCAGGATCGGCGACATCTCCCGCGTCATGGGGCAGTTGAGCGGCATCAGCGCCTCCATCGCCGCCGCCGTGGAGCAGCAGAATTCGGCGACGACGGAAATCAGCCGCGCCGTTCAGCAGGCCGCCCAGGGAACCGAGCGGCTGCGCCAGAATGTCCACACCGTCGCCGACGCCGCCCAGCGCAACGGCACCGCCGCGGCAAGTCTGCATGGCGGCATCCAGCAGTTGGAGCGGAGCGTCCACGACCTCCAGTCGCAGGTCGACCGTTTCGTCGGAACCTTGCAGGCCGGGTGAGGCCCCAACGACGGGCACGCGGCCCACGCCGGCACCGGCGCCGCGTGCCACCTGCCGTTCACGCCTCCGCGCCGGCGACGTGAACGGCGAGACGCTCCCTCTCGAAGGCCCGGCCCAGAGGGGCGGGCGGCTCGGCATCCGTGACCAGAAGCCCGAAATCGCCGGCCGGGGCGATGCGGACGATGGCCGAGCGCGCGAATTTCCCGGCATCCGCCACCGCGACGGACCGGCGCGCGGCGGCCATGGCGACCCGCTTGATGCCGATCTTCTGCATGTCGAAATCCATCGGCGCGCCATCCTCGTCGAAGCCGGAAATGCCGATCACCGCCAGATCGAGCCGGCAGCGCTCCAGCGTCGCGATCACCGCGTCGCCGACCAGCGAGCCGTCGGCGCCATGCACGACGCCGCCGGTCACGAAGACGTCGATGCCGGGTCGGCCGGCCAGCAGACTGCCGGCCGACAGGCTGTTGGTGAAGACATGCAGGCGCCGCTTGCCGCGCAGGGCACGCGCCACCGCCTCCACCGTCGTGCCGACGTCGAGGAAGACCGACGCCCCGTCCGGCACCAGTGCCGCGACGGCGGCGCCGATCCGTTCCTTGTCCTGGGGCGCGATGGTCTGCTTCTCGACATAGCCGAGCCGGACGGTCTGGTCGCGCACCCCGGCGCCGCCATGGAAGCGCTGGAGCAGGCCGGCGCCATCGAGCCGGATGATGTCCCGGCGGATGGTCTGGTCGGACACCGCGAAATGCTCCGACAGGGCTTCGATGGTCACGAATCCCCGGTCCCGGATCAGTGCCAGGATTTCCCGCTGCCGCTGGGGAAGGCCGTGTTCCCGGTCGTCGGCGTTACCGTTCATCATCATGCCGCCCAAATCCCGCGCCGGGTGGTTGTGGAAGAAAACGATCAATTCTTTACAGCACAGGGCATGGGCTGACAAGCGGGGCGGCGCGCCAAGCGCGGGACGCCGCCTTCCAAAGACGGCCCCATTCAACGACGCTGTCCCTGAATTGCAGCCTCGTGGTCACAAAAGGATCATCGAGCCGTGGTATGTAAGAAAACGATCAGATTGTGATCGAAATTTTACACCAGCCCGGCGCAACATGCCCATCGTCACCGCCCTCTACCTGCTGTATCTGGCCGCCCCCATCCTCCTGCTCGCCATCGGGTCGGTTGGGGAGTCCTGGACCAACAGCCTGCTGCCCAGCGGCCTGACCACCGGATGGTATGGGCAGGTCTGGTCGGATGCGAGCTTCCGCCGGGCCCTCACCGTCAGCCTGACCGTCTGCGCCGCGACCTGCGCGGTGACGGCGCTCATCGGCGTGCCGCTCGCCTACGCCATCTATGGCGCGTCCCGCCATGGCGTGCGCGCCGCCGCCCGCGTCCTGTTCCTGCTGCCGGTGGCGGCGCCGCCGCTGGTTCTCGGCTTCGGCTTCATCCTGGTGTTCTCGTCGGACAGCCTGCCCTTCCTCGGCAGCGGCTGGCTGCTGGTCGCCGGCCATGTGGTGACGACCCTGCCCTACCTGATGCAGACGCTGGTCGCCGACATGCGCCATCTCGACCTCGCCACGCTGGAAACCGCGGCGGAATCGCTGGGCGCCGGCTTCCGCCAGCGGCTGTTCGGGGTGGTGGTCCCAAGCCTGCGCCAGAGCCTGTCCTCCGGCCTGATCATGGTGGCCGCGCTGTCGATCGGCGAGTTCCAGCTGTCCAACCTGATCGCCGGTTTCCTCTCCCGCCCCTATCCGGTGGTGCTGCTCCAGGCCTTCTACGGCGCCACCGGCTTCGCCTGCGCCGGCACCATGGTGCTGCTGCTGCTGGCCGTCCTGTCCGCCCTCGCCTCGGCCACGGCCGGGCGCGGGCTTCCCTCCAGGAAAGGGACGCCGTCATGAGCGTCATCGTCGACTCCCTCGCCTTCCGCTACCCCACCGCCGCGGCCGGCCTCGATGGCGTCAGCCTCGGCGTGGCGCCGGGCGAGTTCTGCGCCGTCATCGGTCCGTCTGGCTGCGGCAAATCCACCCTGCTGAAGCTGATCGCCGGCTTCCTCAGCCCGGCGGCCGGACGCATCCATATCGCCGGGGCCGACATGACCGGGGTGCCGCCGCGGCTGCGCAATCTCGGCATCGTCTTCCAGAATTACGCCCTGTTCCCCCACATGACGGCGCTGGAGAATGTCGCCTATCCGCTGAAGCTGCGCGGCGTCGGCCGGGCCGAGCGGCTGCGCCGGGCCGGTCAAGCGCTGGAACGCACCCGCCTGGCGGGGCTGGCCGACCGTCATCCCCGCCAGTTGTCCGGCGGCCAGCAACAGCGGGTGGCGCTCGCCCGCGCCCTGGTCTTCGCCCCCGGCGCCCTGTTGCTGGACGAACCGCTGTCGGCGCTGGACGCCGCCCACCGCGCAGCGATGCGGGACGAGATCCGCGCGGTGCAGCGCGAACATGGCATCGCCACCCTGCACGTCACCCACGACCAGGAGGAGGCGCTGTCCATCGCCGACAAGGTCGCGGTGATGCGCGACGGCGCCCTGCTCCAGCTCGCCAGCCCGCAGGAGCTTTACGACCGTCCGGCCGACCGCTTCGTCGCCGGCTTCGTCGGCCACGCCAACCTGTTCGACGGCAGGGTGCGCGGAGCGGATCTGGTGGAGACCGCCATCGGGCCGCTGGCCTGCGCCACCGAGGGCCGCGCGGTTGGAACCAGCGTCACCTTGCTGGCGCGTCCGGAGGCGATCCGCATCGACCCGCCCGACGATGCCGTCAACCGCTTCGCCGGGACGCTGGTCCGCGACCGCTTCCTCGGTTCGCTGCGCCGCTACGACCTCGCCGTGCCGGGCGGCACGATCCTGGGCGAGACCCTGTCCCGCGCCGACATCCGGTCGGTTCAAATCCCGCCGGAGTGCCTGCGCATCCTGCCCGCCTGACCGGCATTGCAAACCCCTCCCCCGCCGGCCGATCCCGCCGGCCTCCCTGGAAAGGCCCGACCTGATGAAACGCCTGATCACCGCGGTCGCCCTGTCGGCTGCCGGCCTGATGACCGCCGCCCTGCCGACCACCGGCACCGCCCTGGCCCAAGCCACCACCGTCGAGGCGGTCACCACCGGCGAGGAGCTCTATCAGGGCGAGCGCGCCCTCTATGAGCAGGCCCTGAAGGAGGGGCTGGTCGTCTCCTTCGACACCGGCCCGACCTGGGCCAACTGGGCGGCGGAGTTCGCCGCCTTCAAGAAGCGCTATCCCGGCGTCGAAATGACCTACAATGATCTCGGCTCCGCCGCGACGGTGGTGGCGCTCGACAAGGCGCGCAACCGCCCGCAGGCCGACACCGCCTATTACTTCGCCGCCTCCGCCTTCGACGCCATGGCCAAGGATGTCGTCGCCCCCTTCAAGCCGGTGAATTTCGACACGCTGCCGGAGGTGTTCCGCGATGCCGACGGCAAATGGTTCACCATCCATTCGCTGACCGTCGCCTTCGTCGTCAACACCAAGCTGGTGAAGGAGGTGCCGAGGAGCTGGGCCGACCTGCTGAAGCCCGAATACAAGAACAGCGTCGTCTATCTCGACCCGCGCTCCACCGGCATCGGGCAGGTGATCAGCTTCGCCGCCAATTTCGGCAATGGCGGCGACATGGACAATCTCCAGCCCGGCTTCGACTATTTCGCCCGCCTGCACAAGTCGGGCAACGTGATGCGGGTCGAGGGCACCACCCCTTACGCCAAGTTCGTCAAGGGCGAGATTCCGATCTGGATCTCCTACGAGAATGACGGGCTGAAGGCCAAGCACACCGACGGGCTGGGCGACGCCGTCTCCGTGGTCATCCCGGCCGAGGCGTCGGCCGCCGCCCCCTATGGCATCAGCCTGGTGAAGAACGGCCCCAACCCGAACGCCGGCAAGCTGTGGTTGAACTTCATCATGAGCGCCAAGGGCCAGGCGATCTTCGCCGAGGGCTATGTCCGCCCGTCGGTGCCCGGCGTCGCCCTGCCGGCCGACATCGCGGCGAAGCTGCCGCCGGCCCCGCAGGTCCGCCCCCTCGACGTCAAGCTGGCGGCCGAGCGCAAGGCGGCGGTCGATGCCGGCTGGACCAAGGCGGCGCTCGGCAAATGAACCGTTCCGCCCACGGCATCGCATCGCAAGGTCAGGGATCATGAGCAGATCGCCCGTTCTCCTGCTGCCGCTCGCGCTGCCGGGTCTGGCGGTGCTGATCCTCTTCTTCCTGCTGCCGCTGGGCACGGTGGTTTGGCAGGCGCTGGCCGGGGACGCCTTCCAGCGCGTCCTCGGCCAGGGCGACCTGCTGGCGGCCTTGGGAAATTCGTTGCTGCTCGGGCTGGAAGCCGGGCTGGTCGCGGTGGTGCTGGGCGTCGCCGTCGCCCTGCATCTCGCCCGGCTGCCGCCGGCGCGGCGCGCCTTGTTGCAGGTGGTCATCGCCCTGCCGCTGACCTTTTCCGGCCTGATCGTCGCCTACGGCTTCATCCTGCTGCTCGGCCGTGCCGGCTTCGCCACGCTGCTGCTGGCGGAGCTGGGCGCCGACCCGGCCGCGATCGCCGCCTTCCTCTATGACCGGCCCGGTCTGGTGCTGGCCTACAGCTATTTCCTGACACCGCGCGTGATCCTGACGCTGCTGCCGGTCTTCGCCAATTTCGACCACCGCCAGACCGAAGCGGCGGAATCGATGGGGGCCAGCCGGCTGCGCGCCTTGATCGACATCCTCGCCCCGCAGGTGGCGCCCACCGTGCTCGCCTCCTTCGCGCTGGTGACGGCGGTGGCCTTCGGCGCCTATGGCACGGCGCTGGCCCTGGTCGGCACCCAGCTCAACATCCTTCCCCTGCGGCTCTACAGCCTGATCGCCGATGCCGGCGCCGATTTCCCGCTGGCCGCCGCCCTGTCGGTGCTGCTGCTGGCCGTCTGTTCCTTCCTGATGGCGGTGGCGGAGATCGCCGCCGCCCGTTCCGAGGCCGACCACCATGTTCGAACTTGACCGCGCCGCCAACCGGCTGCACCACGCCGGCCATCTCTTCGATCCCGCCAGCCGCGGCTGGACCACCGGCCCGGCGCCCGCCGGGGCGGAACCGCTCGACCCGGAACAGGCGCTGCGCTGGCTCCAGACGCTCAGCGGCCATCCGCTGCGGGCGCCGGTCGGGGTGATCGGGCCGAACGAGGCGACCGCAGCCGTCCTCGCCGCCGCCGAGGCCGCCGGCGCCGGTCTCGCACGCAGCGGGCTCACTCTGCTGTGCGGAGGCCGCCAGGGGGTGATGGAAGCGGCCTGCCGCGGCGCCTCGCAAGCCGGCGGCCTGAGCATCGCCCTGCTGCCGGGGGCCGACCCCGCCACCGCCAACCCCCATGCCGGGATCGTGCTGGCGTCGGGCATCGGCGAGGCGCGCAACGCGCTGATCGCCCAGGCCAGCCAGTGCCTGATCGCGGTCGGCGACAGCTATGGCACCTTGTCGGAGGTGGCGCTGGGGCTGCGGCTGGGCAAGACGGTCTTCGGGCTGGCCGGCGCCGCCGCGGTCGACGGGGTTCGCCATCTCGCCGGCACCGCCGACCTGCCGCAGGCGCTCGCCGCCCATCTGCTGGGTGTTCCGGACCGCTGACCGACCGCCGCTCAGATGCCGGTGCCGAGCCCCGCCGCCGACGCGGGCTCTCCGCCGTCATCGGCGAAATGGCAGGCGACGCTGTGCCCGGGCGACAGCGCCCGCAATGCCGGGACCTCCTGCCGGCAGCGGTCGGCGGCGATGGGACAGCGGGTGTGGAAACGGCACCCCGGCGGCAGGTCGTACGGGCTCGGCGTGTCGCCGGCCAATCCGGCCCCACCCGGCACCACCGGTCCGTCGATCCTCGGCGCGGCGTCGAGCAGCGCGCGGGTGTAGGGATGGGCCGGGCGGCGCCACAGGCTGTCGCGGTCGCCCAGCTCGACGATGCGGCCGAGATACATCACCGCCACCCGGTCGGAGATGTATTCCACCACCGACAGGTCATGGCCGATGAACAGGAAGCTGACGCCCAGCGTCCGCTGGAGGTCGGTCAGCAAATTCAGGATCTGGGCCTGGACCGAGACGTCGAGTGCCGAAACGGGCTCGTCCAGCACCACGATCTTCGGCTCCAACGCCAGCGCGCGGGCGATGCCGATACGCTGGCGCTGGCCGCCCGAGAACTCGTGCGGACGCCGGGACGCCGCCTCGGGCGGCAATCCCACCTTGCCCAGCAGGTCGACGACGCGCGCCCGCCGTTCGGCGCGGTTGCCGATGCCGTGGATCGCCAGCGGCTCGGCCAGCAGTTCGCCCACCGTCCAGCGCGGATCGAGCGAGGCCGCCGGATCCTGCAACACCATCTGGAGGTCGCGCCGCGCCGCCCGCAACTGCCGCCGGGAGGCGCGGGTGATGTCGGCGCCGCCCAGCCGGATGGTGCCGGCGCTGGGCTCGGTCAGCCGGACGATCGCCCGCGCCAGCGTCGATTTTCCGCAGCCGGATTCGCCGACGATCCCCAGCGTTTCGCCGGGGGCGAGGTCGAAGGACACGTCGTCCAGGGCATGGACCATCCCGCGTGGAGTCGCGTAATCGACCGACAGCCCGCTGACCGACAGGACGGGCGCGGCGGCCGGAGCGGCGTCAGATGGCATGGCTCTCTCCCGCATGATGGCAGGCGACGAGGCCGCTGCCGGCCGGGCGCGGCGGCGGAACGGCCTGGGCGCAGCGCGCGTCGGCCAGCGGGCAGCGCGGGGCGAAGGCGCAGCCGGGCGGCATCGCCGCCAGCGCCGGCACCGCGCCGGGGATCTCGGTCAGACGTTCCCGTGCCAGACCCGCCGGACCGCTCCCGGCCTGCGGCCGCGCGGCGATGCCCCGCGGCTGGGCGGCGATCAGCCCCTGGGTGTAGGGGTGGAAGGGATCGGCGAAGAGGTCGCGGGTATCGCGCTCCTCCACCTTGCAGCCGGCATACATCACCAGCACGCGGTCGACATGGCGCGATACCACGCCGAGGTCATGGGTGATGAAGACCACGGCGGTGCCCCGCTCCCGCCGCAGCTCGTCGATCAGGTTCAGGATCTGCGCCTGGATGGTGACGTCGAGCGCGGTGGTCGGCTCGTCGGCGACCAGCACGGCGGGCGCGCCGGCCAGCGCCATGGCGATCATCACCCGCTGGCGCATGCCGCCCGACAGGCGGTGCGGATATTCGGCGAAGCGCCGGGCCGGATCGGGGATGCGCACCCGCTCCAGCAGGGCCAGCGTCCGCTCGCGCGCCGCCTTGCGGCCCACCGCCTCATGTTCGAGGATCGCCTCCATGATCTGCTCGCCCACGGTCAGCACCGGGTTGAGCGCGGTCATCGGCTCCTGGAAGATCATCGAGATGCGGGCGCCGCGCAGATGGCGCAGCGCCGCCTCGTCGAGCGCCAGCAGGTCCCGGCCCTCCAGCCGCACCGATCCGCCGGTGACCCGGCCGGGCGGCGGCACGAGGCCGAGCAGGGCCAGCGCGGTCAACGACTTGCCACAGCCGCTCTCGCCGACGATGGCCAGCATCTCGCCGCGCCCGACCGAGAAGGACAGGTCGCGCACCGCCGGCAGCTGGCCGCGCCGGGTCCGGAAGCCGATCGACAGGCCATCGACGGACAGGACGGGCTCGCTCATCGCCGTTCCCCCTTGCCGTTCAGCACGTCGTTCAGGCCGTCGCCCAGCAGGTTCAGCGCCAGCACGGCGACGACGATGGCCACGCCGGGAATGGCGGCGACATGCGGATCGGTGCGGATCACCTCGCGCCCCGCCCCGACCATGCCGCCCCAGCTGACGACGTTGGGATCGCCGAGCCCGAGGAAGGACAGCGAGGATTCGGTGAGGATGGCGGTCGCCACCAGGATGGAGGCCGAGACGATCACCGGCGCCAGCACGTTGGGCAGGATGTGCAGGACGATGATCCGGGCATCGGACGCCCCAAGGATGATCGACGCCTGGGCCAGTTCGCTGTTGCGCAGGCGCAGCACCTCCGCCCGCACCAGCCGCGCCAGCCCCGACCAGGAGGTGATGCCGATCGCCGTGGTGATGGTGGCGATGGAGGGTTGCAGGATGGCGACCAGGGCGAGGGTGAACAGGAAGGGCGGGATGGTCTGGAACAGCTCCGTCACCCGCATCAGCGCCCGGTCGACCCGGCCGCCGTAATAGCCGGCCAGCGCGCCGATGCCGATGCCGATCACCAGCGAGACCAGCGCCGCCACCCCGCCGATCAGCAGCGAGACGCGGGCGCCGTGGAAGATGCCGGACGCCAGATCGCGGCCCATCATGTCGGTGCCGAGCGCGAACTCCGCCGCGTCGCCGGGGCGCAGCAGCGGCATCCCCGCCATGTCGAGCGGATCGCCGGGAAAGGCGATGTCGGCGAAGCCGGCCATGGCGAGGATGCCGGCCAGCAGGATCAGGCCGATCAGCGCCGACGGACGGCGCAGCAGCCGGCCGATGGTCCGGTCGCGGATGTCGGTCCGCGCCGGCGGCAGGGGGACGGTGTCGGGAAGCGCCATCGGTCAGCCGAGTTCGATGCGGGGGTCGAGCAGCGTATAGACGAGATCGACCGCGATGTTGACGAGGACCACCACCACCGACGAGCAGAACAGGATGCCGAGCAGCAGGTTGAGGTCGCGCTGGAACAGCGCCGCGAAGGCCAGCCGGCCCAGCCCCGGCCAGGAGAACACCGTCTCGACCAGCACCGCCCCGCCGAGGATGGAGCCGAGCTGGACGCCGAGCGTGGTGACGATGGGCAGCAGGGCGTTGCGCAGCACATGGCGCCAGGCGATGCGATGGGGCCGCACCCCCTTGGCCCGCGCGGTGCGGACGAAATCCTGGCCATAGACCTCCAGCATCGCCGCCCGCATCAGCCGGGCGTAGATGGCGAGGTAGAACAGCCCGAGCGTCACCGCCGGCAGCACCAGATGGGCCGCCACGTCGCCGACCAGGGCGAGGCCGCTCAGGTTGGCTTCGACGCTGGTCATGCCGCCGACCGGCAGCCAGTCGAGAATGACGGAGAAGACGACGATCAGCATGATGCCGACCCAGAAGACCGGTGTCGCGTAGAACAGCAGCGCCACGATGGAGATCACCGTGTCGGTCAGCTTCCCCGCCCGCCGGGCGGCGAGGAATCCCAGCGAGCAGCCGGCGACCAGCGCGAAGCCGATGGCGGTCCCCATCAGCAGCAGCGTCGCCGGCAGCCGTTGCAGGATCAGCTCCGACACCGGCAGCGACTGGCGGAAGGAATAGCCGAGGTCGAAGGTCAGCAGGTTGCCGAGATAGCGCAGGAACTGGATGTACAGCGGCTGGTCCAGCCCGAACTGGCGGCGCAGCGCCTCCATGTACTCCGGCGTCGCCGCCCCGGATTCGCCGGCCAGCACCTGGGCCGCGTCGCCGGGCGCCAGATGCAGCAGGAAGAAGTTGATCAGCGCGATGCCCAGCAGGACGAAGACCAGCTGGGCGGCGCTGCGCCTGAGATAGGTCAGCACGGCCGAGTCAGTTCGCCTTCGGGGTGCCGGTGAAGCGGGCGTTCTTCAGCGACGAATAGACCTGATCGCCCTGTTCGACGATGCCCTGGAGATTGGCCGAATAGACCGAGAAGAAGTTCAGCTCCAGCAGCGGCAGCGACGGCACGTCGCCCAGCACGATGTCCTGGAACTCGTTGAACTCGGCGACGCGCTTGGCCGGATCGCCCTCGACGCCGGCCTCCTGGATCAGCGCGTCGGCCCTGGCGTTGCGGTAGCCCGAGCCGTTGGTCCAGGGCGTGCCGGTGCCGAGCCAGCCCGACCAGAAGGCGCGGACGACGCCGATCTGCGGATCGGGGAAGGCGTTGTTGTAGGAGATGGCGAAATCGAAATCGCGGTCGACATAGACGCGCTTGATGAAGGCGGCGCTGTCCTGCGAGCGGATGGTCACCTCGATGCCGACGCGCTTCAGCGCCTGCTTCAGGAACTCGCCGGTGCGGCGGTAATCGTCGCCATAGGGCAGGAAATCATGGGTCAGGGTGAAGCGGACGCCGTTGGCGTCGCGCTTGAAGCCGGCCTCGTCCAGCAGCGCCTCCGCCTTCTTCACGTCGAAGGGGTATTGCGGCAGCTTGGTGTTGTGGAAGGTGACGAGCGACGACGGCACCGGGCTGATCGCCGGCTTGGCGTAGCCGAACCAGACGATCTTCGCCAGGGCGGCGCGGTCGATGGCGTGGGCGATGGCCCGGCGCACCCGCACATCCTTCAGATACGGGTTCTCGACGTTGAAATCGAGATAGAGCAGCGGCGACAGCCATTCATAGCCGCGGGTGTCCACCTTCAGGCTCGGCAGCTTGGACAGGCGCTCGGCGTCGCGGAACGGCACCGGGTTGTAGGGGGCATACTGGATCTCCCCCTTCTCGATGGCGGCGGCGCGGGCGGCGGCGTCGGGGATGATGCGGAACAGCAACCGGTCGAGATAGGGCTTGCCGGCCTCCCAGTAGTCGGGATTCCGCGTCAGTTCGACATATTCGCCGCGCTTCCACTCCTTGAAGACGAAGGGGCCGGTGCCGACCGGCTTGTTGTTGTACGGGTTGTTGAGGATGTCCGTGCCCTCGTACAGATGCTTGGGCAGGATCGGGGCGCCGACGCCGTTCAGCACCGACAGGATCGGCAGCGACGGCTTGGACAGGCGCAGGATGACGGTGGCGTCGTCCGGGGTGTCGACCTGGGTGACATTCTCGAACAGTGACTTGTTGCGCGGGTGGATGGTCTTCCAGATGTTCTCCAGCGACCATTTCACGTCGGCGGCCGAGAAGGGCTTGCCGTCATGCCATTTCACACCGCTGCGCAGGTGGAAGGTGATGGTCAATCCGTCGGGCGCCACCTCCCAGCGCTCGGCCAGCGCCGGCTTCGGCTTCAGGTCGAAATCATAGCTGACCAGACCGTCGAAGATGTTGCCGGCCACCACCTGGGTCGGCTGCGCCATGTTGGTGGAGGGCGTCAGCGTCACCGGTTCCGGCTGAAGAATGATGCTGAGCGTGCCGCCCCCGCGGGCGTCCTGCGCCAGCGCCGTCGAGACCGGAAGGGAGCCGACGCCGAGGGCGACCGCCGCCGTCATGGCGGCCGCCGCACCGATCACCATCCGGCGCCCGATACCAAATCCGCCCCGCCGATCCCGTCCACTCATGATGCTCTCCGGCACGAAGGTTATAAGGCGGACGATTAAGCCCAGCTGCCGACTGGAGGTCAACATGATTTCACACAAATTTTTTCGCGATTGGTAGACAAACAACACCGCTTATTAAAAATGCTCGCCGGAAAACACCAACCGGAAGCTGCGGAAGTGTGCAGCGACGACTTGGCCACGCATCACACCGACAACCTGGACTGGAATTTCACATAGCAGGCGCCAAACATGCCAGTGCGTGCAAAGGCGTCCGCATCAATAATAATAATCATTCTTAAGTCCGGGCGTCTCCAATAAATCATACCTTCGTCTTCAATAAATACTGAAAAATGCCCGATCTTATAAAATAACTATGGTTGACTGATTAATTGTTATCTAATTAATATCGATTTTATTAAATAACCACGAATGAGTTCAATTCAGGATCCGAAAATCCGGATCCTGATTCTCTGAAAAGATAGCTTTTCCTCGAAGCCTTCCCTCCATGCCGTGAAGGAACACATACTCATGTCCGAGAAATCCACCGCCCAGCACCCCAACATCCTGCTGATCGTCGTCGATCAGTACCGCTATCCGCGCTTCTCCTATGGCCCCGAAGGCGGGTTTGCCGAGCCGCTGAAGGAGATTCTGGGGTTCCGGGGACCGGCGGATGTCAGCGGCAATCCCTATGCCGAGTATTTTCCCGGCCTGACCCGGCTGCGGCGGAACGCGGTGGCGCTGCACAACCACACCATCGCGTCGAGCGCCTGCACCCCCAGCCGGGCGGTGATGTTCACCGGCCAATACGGCACCCGCACCGGCGTGACCCAGACCGACGGCATGTTCAAGGACGGCAACACGCCGACCTTCCCCTGGTTGCAGGCCAACGGCTATCCCACCCTGGGCCACTGGATGCGGGCCGTCGGCTATTCCTCGCATTATTTCGGCAAATGGCATGTCAGCAATCCGCCCGGCCATTCGTTGAACCGCTTCGGGTTTTCCGATTGGGAATTGTCCTATCCCGAACCGCACGGGGCGGCGATCAACAATCTGGGCATTTATCGCGATCCCGGATTCGCCGACAACGCCTGCCTGTTCCTGCGCCGCCGCGGCTTGGCCCTGCCCTATGACTACGCGACCTCGGCGGCGGAAGCGCGCGGCGAGCAGGAGTCGCCGGCCATCGACGCGACGCAGCGTCCCTGGTTCGCCGTGGTGTCCTTCACCAACCCCCACGACATCGCCACCTACCCGACGGTGGTCTCCCAGGCCCTGCCGCAGACCGAGGCGCAGGGGGCGCAGGACAAGCCGCAATCGGCGTTCGGCCCGCTGGATGTGCCCGACCAGGGGCAATCCTCCTTCCCGCCGAACGAAGGCACCATGACGATCCCGCTCAATCCGCAGGGCTTCCCGCAGGATTGCGCCGGCCCCATCCCGACCTGGGACGAGGATCTGTCGAGCAAGCCGGTCTGCCAGTTCGACGCGGCCTACAAGATCGGTCTGGCCCTGTCGGCCAAGGCGAGCCACGGCGCGGTCCAAGGCATCACCAACGGCCATGATGACGGAAAGCCCGATACCGGAGTCGGGCGGGAGGATTGGTCGGCGGCGGTGAAGCTGGCGCTGAAATTCACCATTCCGTTCCAGCTTTCCGAACATCCGGAGCAGTACAGCATCGAATTCCTGCAATTCTATGGCTGGCTGCATTCCCAGGTCGATCCCCAGATCAACCGCGTGCTCCAGTCGCTGGAGGAGAGCGGGCAGGCCGAAAACACCATCGTGCTGTTCGTCGCCGACCATGGCGAACTGGGCGCCGCCCACAACATGATGCTGGAGAAATGGCACGTCGCCTATCAGGAGGCCGTGCATGTGCCGATGGTGGTACAATTCCCGCCGTCGATGCGCAGCGATGACGGGCTGACCCATGTCGACGCGGTGACCAGCCATGCCGACCTCGTGCCCACCATCCTCGGGCTGACCGGCGTCGGCCCCGAGGCGCTGGAGAAGGCGGAGGCCGAACTGGCCGAGCGTCACCGCATGGCGCCGCTGCCCGGCGTCGACCTGACCCCGACGCTGAAGGTGCCGGGCACGCCGGTCACCTATCCCGGCGGCCGGGTCCGCGAAGGCGTGCTCTTCATCACCGACGACGAGGTGACGGAGCCGACCAAGGGCGGCCGGCTCACCGAGCCGGACTATTTCGGCGCGTTCGAGGTCTATTGCCAGACGGTCGAGGCGGTGCGCACCGGCGGCCACGGCGCCAAGGAGGTGCCGGGCCTGGCCCCCGGACCGGTGCGCCAGCCCAACCACATCCGCTGCGTGCGGACCAAGGAGGCCAAGCTGTCGCGCTATTTCGACCCGTCGAACCCGCGCCTGCTGGAATGGGAGATGTATGATCTGGTCAACGATCCCAACGAGATCGTCAATCTGGTGAAGGTGCGGGGGGACAGGCCCATCGCGCGCACCGACCTCGATCCCAAGCCCGGCTGGTACGACGAGGCGGAGGTCCAGGCCGCCGCCAACCGCCTCGCCGTGCTGCTGGCGGAACTGGAGGCCCGCGACCTGTCGGTCCCTGAACACGCCGTGCCGGCGTAAGCACCGCCACCCAAGCGCACAAGCCTCGACAAGGACTGGGGCCGGCTTCCGCCGGCCTCAGTCCATCTGCTTGCGGACCCGGATGCCGAACTTCTTCACCCGATGCCACAGGCTCCGCTCGGTGATGCCCAGCCTCTTCGCCGCATCGGCCTGCACGCCGCCGCTTTCCTGCAAGGCATCGGTGAGGAACTTGCGCTCGATCCGCTCCAGCTCGGCATCAAGATCCGCCGGCACCTTGGTTGTCTGGCCGATCGGCGGCCGGTCCTCGAAGATATAGTCGGGCAGGTCGCTGACCTCGACCACCGCGTCGCGCGCGACGATGACCGCGCGCTCCACACAGTTCTGGAGTTCCCGGATGTTTCCCGGCCAGTGATAGGCCGTCATCGCCGACAGCGCCGCGCGGCTGAAGCCCTTCAACCGCTTGCTCATCGATTTCGCGTGACGGTCGAGGAAATGGACGGCCAGATCCTCGATGTCGTCGGTGCGCTCGCGCAGGGCGGGGAGATGGATGGGAAACACGTTCAGACGGTAATAGAGGTCGTCGCGGAAGGTTCCGCGTTCGACCTCGCGCCGGAGATCGCGGTGGGACGCCGCGATGAAACGCACATCGACCGACAGGGACCGGGTACTGCCCACCATCTCGAAGCTCTGCTCCTGGATCGCGCGCAGCACCTTGACCTGGAGGGGCAGCGGCATGTCGCCGATCTCGTCGAGGAACAGCGTCCCGCCATGCGCGGCGGAAAACCGTCCTTCCCGGTTGGCGACCGCCCCGGTGAAGGCGCCCTTCACATGGCCGAACAGCTCGCTTTCCAGCAGGTTGTCCGGAATCGCCGCGCAGTTCACCGCGATGAAGGGCTTGTTGGAGCGGGGGCTGTTGTCGTGGATGGCGCGGGCGACCAGCTCCTTTCCGGTTCCGCTCTCCCCTTGCAGCAGGACCGTCGCCCGGCTGTCGCATACCTCGGTGATCTGCCGCAGCACCGACTGGAAGGCTTCGCTGGTTCCGACGAGGCTGCCGAAATCATACTTCTCGCGCAGCTCCTCGCGCAGGCGCTGGTTGTCCGCCTCGGCCTGCTTCAGCTTCAGCGCCCGTTCGATGGTGGCGACGAGATCGTCGATCTCGAAGGGCTTGGATACATAGTCGAACGCCCCCTCGCGCACCAGCGCCACCGCATCGGGCACCGAGGCGTAGGCGGTGGCGATCACCACCGGAATCTCCGGCCGCGCCGCCTGGAGCGCGGCGAGAAGCGCCCGGCCGTCCATTCCCGGCATGCGCAGGTCGGTCAGGATCAGGCTGACATGGTTCGCATCGATCCAATCCAGCGCCGCGACGGCGGACTCGACGAAATGGGCGGCGAATCCGCGGGCCTCCAGCGCCACCGCCGTCACTTCGGCCAGGCGGACCTCGTCATCGACGATCAGGATCATGACCGCTCCTCCTCCATCTCCGACATCAAGGGCAGGCGGAGGATGAAGGTGCTTCCGACCGCGGGAGCGCTTACGAAATGGACGCTCCCGCCATGGCGCTCCATGATGTCCTGCACCCGCGCCAGCCCCAGGCCGGTTCCCCGCCGCTTGGTCGTCACGAAGGGTTCGAAGACGCGGTCGCGCAGATCCTCGGGGATCCCGACACCGGTGTCGGCGATGCTGACGGCCACCTCGTCCCCTTCGCGCAGGGCGGTCACGCTCAGCGCTCCTCCGTCCGGCATCGCCTCCATCGCGTTCAGCAGGATGTTGAGCAGCGCCTGATGCAGTTGGGAGGGATCGCCCTGCACCGGAAGCGGACCGTCGGGCAGTTCCACCTTGGGAAGGACACGGCGGCGGAACATCTCGGCGGCGATGAATTCCAGGACGTTCCGCAGTTCGGCGCCAAGGTCGACGACCTGCCGCATCGCCGCCTTGGGCCGGGCATAGTCCAGCAATTCCTGCACCAGCGCCTCCATGCGGCCGACCTCGTCCAGCACGAAGCCGATCAGCCGGTCGGACGCCTCGGGCGGTTGCGACTTCATGCGCAGCACCTGGCTGGAGGTCTTGATGATGCCGAGCGGGTTGCGGATCTCATGGGCGATGACCGCCGCCGCCTCGCCCAGGATGGCGAGCTTCTCCCGCCGGCGCACCATGTCCTCGCGGCGGCGCAGCGTGTCGAGCTGTCCCGTCATGCTGTTGAAGCCGACGGCGAGCTGTTCCAGCTCACGCCCGCCCTGTACCGGCACCCGCGTCGAATAATCGCCCTCATGCACCCGGCGCAGCGCCTGGGTCAGGCTGTTGAGCGGACGGGAGATCAGCGCCGACAGGGACAGGGCGACGACCAGCGAGATCCCGCCGGCGACAACCACCAACAGAACGAACAACTCCAGGGTGCGGACATGGGACATCATGGCGATCTGGTCGGACATCCGGCAGACGACCACCCCCATCAGGCCGCCGTCGGTATCGCGAAGGGCGGCGAAGCCGGTGGCGAAATTGTCCGACGGAAACAATTTCGCGATGGCGCCGGGGGCGCCCGCCGTCAGCTTCTCCACAACGACCGGCGGAAGTTCGGCCTGCTTGTCCGAGCCGGCGGTGACGAAGGCCCCTTTTCCATCGGCGATCGCGTAGACCTGAATCCTCAGCGATTGGCTGACGCCGGCGATGTTGATCATCGTCCCGTCCCAGCGGTCGCCGACGAAGACGAAATAGGTCTGCCCATCATGCTGAAAGCGCCGCGCCGATCCCAGAAGCAGGATCTTGCGACCGTGATCGTCGACGACGAAGAAGCGGCTGCGCTGGCGGTGGGGCAGCCATTTGCCGTCGCCGAGCAGGCCGCGGCTGAACAGGATCGTCCCGTCGTCGCGATAGATCGCCACCGAATCGTAACCGACCGAGGTCAGCAACCCGGCGGATATCTCGACCAGCTTTTCGTCGATGACGCCGGCCTCCTTCGCGAGGCTGGCGGCGACGACGCCGGCGGCCTGCCGCGTCTCGCCCTGCTCGTCGACGGCGCGCTGGGTGACGAACATCGCGGCGTCCTGAAGCCATCGCTCCAGATTCTCGCTGAAGAGGCCGGAGACGAGATCCGCCACCACGAGGCTGGCGATCAGCACGGGAAAGGCGCTCACCGACAGGAAGGCGATGACCAGCCGCCAGCGCAGGGTGATGGTGCCGAACAGCGAATGGACGCGTTCCATGCAAGGAGCGGCCCCCTGCCCTTCCCCGGCCGATTTCATGGCGATGCCGTCCGCCGCGGCCGTCTCTCCTCGCGGCCCTCCTCCCGCTCGCGCCGCTGGCGCAGGTCGGGATCCCAGCGGTCGAACGCCAGCCAGGGGGCGGCCAGGCGGATGATGCGGTCGAGCAGGCGGTTCCGGCAGCGCACGAAATTCGTCGAAGGCAGCAGGGAGCTGCCGAAGCGCAGCTTCGCCGCATAGGCGGTCTGCCCCGATTGCAGCATCGAACGGCCAGCCGCGATCGTCCAGCGCACGTTCTCCATCCAGCTCACCGCATAGAGATTGTGGTCGCGCGCCAAGGGATAAGCCATGCCGAGGAACTTGT
Organism: Azospirillum sp. B510; assembly: GCF_000010725.1. Lineage (NCBI taxonomy): Bacteria > Pseudomonadati > Pseudomonadota > Alphaproteobacteria > Rhodospirillales > Azospirillaceae > Azospirillum > Azospirillum sp. B510. The sequence goes on from NC_013855.1 coordinate 1,333,294, forward strand.
CGATGACGCGGTCCGGCTCGACGAACAGAAGGTTGAAGGCGGCCAGACTCCCGCCCACCCAATACAGCACGAAATGCGCCCGCCCCGGCATGGCGTCGGCCAAATTGCGGAAATAGCCCGGCGGCAAATCCTCGAACTCGCCATAGCGCAGTTGGCTGTTCTGGCGGGTGCTCTCGTAAAGGGCCTCGATCTTGTCGGCGACATCGTCGATCCGCTCGCGATGCTCGACCCTGACCGCCGCCCGGCTCTTCAGTTTCCGGCGCACATCCTTGCGGGTGGCGGCGGACAGGCGGGCGAGATAGCCGCCGACATCCAGCCCGGCCAGATCGAGCTGGGCCACCGGCAGGCCGGAGACGGCGGTGAAGCGCCGGCCGGTCAGCAGCGGCGCCAGCCAATCGGCCTCGGGGGTCGAGACGTCCTTGAACACGACCAGCAGGGCGCGCGTGCGCGCCGCCTCCTCTTCAAGCAGGGCGAGCATCGCGTCGACGGCGCCGGCCCGCTCCGCCGCCGTCAGCCCCGGCCGCACCGAAACATGGCAGCGCTCCGCCAGAGGGGAGCCGACGCCCAGCATTCCCCAGCGCATCAGCCGGGGAAACAGCCGGTCGAGCAGGCGCCCCACCACGGCGAGCCGACCCTGGAAGGGCGTGTCCAGCCGATATTCCATGCGGAAGAGCGGCAGGCCGAGCACCAGCCCATGCTCGTCGAAGACCCCGGCGGCCAGATCGCTGCCGCAGGCGCGGTAGTAATCCCACCCCTCGGCGTCGTCCGGCTGTCCGGCGGTCCAGTCAGCCGCCGGCAGCGCCGCGATGCCGGGAACGATGCGCGCCCGCAATCCGCCCGCCAATCCGTCAAGCGCGCTCATGGGGCGGCGCCCTCGGAGCGGAGCGGCTGGACGGACGCGTCGGGGCCGGCGGCGAGCGTCGCGAGAAATTCGGCGACTCGGCGGGCGACGAGGTCGCGCTGACGGTCGACGGTCACCAGATGGTAGGAATCCTCCAGGATCAGCGCCTCGACCCGTCCGCCGAGCCGCGCCTGGAGATGGAAGGCGTTGGACAGGCCCGCCGTGTCGTCCTCCCGCGCATGGACCAGCAGGGTCGGCTGGCGGACATCGGGCAGCAGCGGGCGCAACTCCGCCGTCAGCCGCCAGATCTCGCGGATGGCGGTGGCGGGGGTGGAGAGCAGTCCGGCACCGCTCGCGTCGCCGCTCTGCATCGCGCGCAGCACCAGCGCCCGGATGCGCGGATCCTTCACGCCGTAGGGATCGCGCTCCACGAAGGAATAGCGCCGCCCGAACGGCAGGTGGATCACGAATTTCAGCAGGAAGCTGTAGAAGGGGATCGCCCAGCCGTCATACCACAGCGTCGGCGCCAGCATGACCAGGCTGCGCACCCGCTGCGGCTCCGCCCAGGCGAGGCGGGCGGCGAGCAACGCCCCCATCGACAGCCCGCCGACCGAAACGGAATCGCAAACCGTCTCCAGCCGGTTCAAACCGGCCTCCACGCTGGCGTACCAGTCACGCCAGCCGGTCGCCGTCAGCTCCTCCGCCGTGCCGCAATGGCCGGCGAGCTGGCAGCACAGCACGGTGAGCCCGGCATCCTGCAACCGGCGGCCCAGTGTCTTCAGCTCCACCGGCGTGCCGCCCAGCCCATGGATCAGCAGAACGCCGGGCCGATGGCGGCCGATGCCCGCCCCTTGCAGAAAAATCGTCCGATCCGCCGTCATGATCCCCAAAGCCCCGTCGCCGCCATTCCGTCGGCGGCCTGCATGATCCGCATGTTCGTGTCGTCGTTGACGGCCTGCGCCGTTCCCGGATCGGGCGTCGGCACCCGTGGCCGGTCCGTCGCCGACAGCAGGGCACGGAACGGATCGGAGAAGACCGGGCGGGAATAATCACCGCAGACGTCCATGCCCAGAAGCCGGCGCCGCCCGGCCAGCCGCCGCACCAGCGCCAGCACCGCGTCCAGCGTCAGGCCGCCCTGATCCCAATTGGTCACCGCCTCGGCCGGCGCCAGCGCGTCCTTGTCGAACGACACCCAGAAGGGCAGCGCCGGCAGCCGTCGATCGAACGCCTCGACCACCCCCTCCCAGGGCCATCCCTCCAGACCTTGCCAGACGATGCGGCCGTCACGGGTGGAACAGCCCGGTCCCTCCACCGGCCGCCCCCACAGGCGGCTCGGCTCGGCGCGCCAGGGATGCACCTCCAGCCTGCCGTCGCGGATCGCCTGCAGATTGGCGAAGGACAGTTGCGGACGAACGAAATCGTCGCTGGCCGGGCCGACGGTCACGACATGATGGACCGACGGGAACTCCAAGGCCCGGTTGACCCAGCCGCCGCAATTCCAGCTCGCCGGCCAGCTGGTCCAATCCGGGTGATTGTCGATGTGCAGCACCAGAAGCGGGCCGGACAACGCCTCGATGAACAGGGCGGCAAGATGATGGAAGTCGCCCGACCCGTAGAAGATCAGCGGCGGTGGGCCGTCGGCCAGTGGAAACTCCCGCGCGATCCGATCGCGCAGGCTGGACAGCGCCCTCCGGCCGGCGACGATGCGCAGCCGGGACGCCAGATCGCGCGCATCGACCAGCCGCATCGATCCCGTCGCCAGACGCCGGCGCATGGCCGGCTGGCCGGGAAGCGATCCGTCCAGATCGATCAGCAGGGAACGGACGCGCCGCCCGGCGCTGGAGGGGGTGTGATCAGGCACGTTGCCGCAGTCCATTCCGCAGCTCGCTGACCGCCGCCGGCCGGATCCGCTCCACCCACTCCTCGAAAAGCGGGGCGAGATCGCCGAAGCCGGTGAAGGCGGCATGGGGAATGCCGGCCTCCTGGCAATGGCGCGCCAGCTTGCCCTTGGCGAACACCGCATCGGCCTGCTCCGCCGCGCAGAAGTCGGACCGGCCGTCGCCGATCAGCGCGGCGACGCGGCCATCCGCCGCCCTGCCGGCGGAGACGGCGAAGCGGCTGCACTTGCAGTTTCCGGCGGCGCTGGCGCAGCCGGGCCGGGCATGCGGGAACTCCAGCTGCCAGCGGTCGTCGCCCTGCCAGCGCAGCCGGTTCGACAGCACCGGCACGTCGAATCCCAGCCGGCGCAGCACGCCGCGCGCCACGCGATCCAGCCCATCCGACAGCACGGTCACCGGCACCCCATGCCGGTGGCACAGCGCCATGAAGGCGGGAAAATCGGGATCGACTCCGATCCCGGCGGCGAAGCTGTCGAACTCGGCCGGGGTCACCCGCAGCAGCGCCACCTGCCGGGCCATGCAGTCGCGCGAGCCGATCTCGCCGCGCGCCCAGCTCTCCTCCACCGCCTCCCAGGCCGGATCGGCGAAGCGCTGGAGGATCAGATCGGTCGTGTCCTCCAGCGAGATCGTGCCATCGAAGTCGATGTAGAGGGAGATGGATGAGTGCAAGGGATGCCGTTCCGTTGTCCGCACGCCGGACGGTGAGCCGACGTCGCCGGCGCCCTCGTTTGCAAGCGACAGGCCAGAACCGGACGGTGGCGGATCGGCGCCGTTTCGCGGCGGGAAACGCCCCCCGTTTCCGGGAAAGCGAGCTACAAATTTTGTAGCTTCCCCCGGTTTTTGATGATCGTGCCGGCCAACCGATCGCGCGGATCGGCACCTGGACGATCCTGTTACGGGCGGGGCGACCAAGTCCTGCGGCCCTTGCGCCGCAAGGATTTCACGGCATTTCCCGCAACGGCGCGGCATCGGAGCGGACGGGAGGCGGGGTAAGTGGAACGGCGGATGCAAAAGGGGGCGGAGCCGGCCCCCGCCGGCGCCCCCCATTTGGCCACAGCAGGCATTCCTTCGATGACGTCAAGCTACCAGCAGCCGGACCGCAGGCGGCGGAGCGCGGCCCTGTTCGAGCAGGCCCGCACCCTGATTCCGGGTGGTGTCAACAGCACCGCGCGCGCCACCTGGTCCGGCTGGGATCCCTATCCGCTGTTCGTGGAACGGGGAACCGGCTCCCGCGTGACCGACGTGGACGGCAACGAATACATCGACTATCTCCTGGGGCTGGGGCCGATGCTGCTCGGCCACCGTCCACCCGCCGTCACCAAGGCTGTGGTCGACTGCATCGAGCAGCGTGGAACCGTCTTCGCCCTGCCGAGCGCCGACGAGACCATCCTCGCCCGCAAGATCACCGCCGCCGTGCCGGGTCTGGAGCGGGTGCGGCTGTGCAACACCGGGACGGAGGCGGTGCTCTACACCGTCCGCCTCGCCCGCGCCTTCACCGGCCGCCCGAAGCTGATCCGCTTCGAGGGCATGTATCACGGCTTCTCCGACGGGGTTTACTGGAGCAAGCATCCCAAGCTGGACGCCGCCGGCCGCGACGACGCCCCGACGGCGGTTCCGCAAGGTCCTGGGATGCCGCGCGGCGTCGGCGACTCCCTGATCATCCTGCCCTGGAACGATGTGGAGGCGCTGCGCACCACCTTGGAGCGGGAAGGCGACCAGATCGCCGCGGTGCTGAGCGAGCCCATCATGTGCAATACCGGCTGCATCCTGCCGGAGCCGGGCTATCTGGAGGCGATGCGCGAGCTGACGCGCAAGCATGGCGTCCTGATGATCCTGGACGAGGTGATCACCGGCTTCCGCATCGCGCTGGGCGGCGCCCAGGCCCATTACGGCGTCACCCCCGACCTGTCGGTCTTCGCCAAGGGCCTCGGCGGCGGTTTCCCGGTCGCGGCGATGGGCGGCCGGGCCGACATCATGGCCCTGGTGGAAAACGGGACGGTGTCGATCGCCGGGACCTACAACGCCAACATGATCGCCGTGTCGGCGGCGAACGCCACGCTCGACGAGCTGGCCCAACCCGGCATGTACGAACGGCTCTACGCCGTTTCCGACCGCCTGCGCGAGGGGCTGGACCGGCTGATCCGTGACCTGCGCATCCCCGCCCATGTCGTCGGCCTCGGCCCGGTCTTCCAGCTCTGGTTCGCCGACCGGCCGATCCGCAACTACCGCGACGCCGTGCGTCATGCCGACCACGACGCCTTCCGGCGCTGGTGGGAGGGCATGCTCGACCGCGGCATCCTGTTCCATCCCGGCGCCTACGAGAATCTGTTCGTCTCCTTCGCCCACAGCGAGGCGGATATCGACCAGACGCTGGCGGCGGCGCGTGAAACGCTCACCGAAATGATGGTCGCGTGAAACGCCCGGCCTCCCTCTCCCCCCGGTTCGGCCGTGCCGCCGTCGCGGCGCTGGCCAAGACGGCGGCTTTGACGGCGGCCATGACGGTTGCCGTGGCGGCTGCGCCGGCCGTGGTGCTCGCCGATCCCGTCGCCGCCCCTTCCGGGACGGAGGCGGGAAGTGGGACCGGCGCGAAGACGGCGGCGACCGGCGTGACCCTGGCGCTTGGCGCCGGGGCGATCGCCCAGCCCGCCTACCAGGGAGCCCGCCGCACCGAATGGTCGGCGGCTCCCTATGTCAGCGCCGAGTTCGGGCCGAACCTCTCCATCGACTCGCTCGACGGTGTCCGCGTCACGGTTCTGCATGAGGGCATCCTCAGCCTCGGCGCCATCGCGCGTTACGAGCCCGGACGGTCGAGCCGTTCCCTGCCGGCGCGGCTGCGTGGCCTGAACGGCTTTTCCGACACGGCGGAGCTGGGCGGATTCGCGACGGCCGAGAGCGGCCCCTTCTCGCTCGATCTCATCGGAACCGAGGAGGTCAGGCGGGGCCGGCGCGGCGCCGTTCTTGAAGCCCACGCCGCGTTCTCGCTTCCGCTGGGCGATCCGGCCGAACAACAGGGAGCGGACCAGCAGGGCCTTTCCCTGGGACCGTTCATCAAGGCGGCCAACCGGTCCTACCTGCGGCGGAACTTCGGCGTCGATGCGGGACAGGCGGCGGCGACCGGCCTCGACAGCTTCAGCCCGCATGCCGGTTTCGACATGGCGGGGCTGGAGGCCAACGGCGCCATCAAGCTGGTTGACCGCTGGTCGATGCGCGGCTTCGCCAACTGGGGGCGGCTGGTCGGCGGCGCGTCGAATTCGCCGATCGTACGCAATGGCGGTCGCGGCAGCCAGCTCTCCAGCGGGCTTTTCCTGGTCTATACGCCATGAGGGTGAATCAATGACCGGTCTCGCCATCGCCGCATGGCTGGTGAACATGCTGTGCGACACGGTGGGGCAGCTCGCCTTCAAGGCGGCGGCCACCCATCCCGGCGACGGCTGGGCGCGCTGGCGGGGCATGGCCGCCGGCCCCTGGCTGTGGGTCGGGATCGGCTGCTTCGTCGTCGAGTTCTTCGCCTGGCTCGCCTTCCTGTCGCTGGTGCCCTTGTCCACCGGGGTGCTGCTGGGGTCGATCAACATCGTTCTGGTGATGATCGCCGGGCGGATGCTGTTTCGCGAGCGGATCACCCGGCTGCGCTTCACCGGAATCCTGCTGATCGCCGCCGGGGTGACCGCGGTGGGGGTGGGAAGCTGATGCGCCGCGAGATCACCATCGGCTTCCTGTGCCTGCTCGGCTTCGACGTGATGGGACAGCTCAGCTTCAAGGCGGCGGCGCTCGCCGCCCTGCCGATGTCGCCCGACACCGGCTGGATTCTGCGTGTGCTGGCGGAGCCGGTGCTCTATCTGGCGTTTCTGGGCTATCTCGGCGCCTTCGTGACCTGGATGTCGCTGCTCAAGCATGCGCCGATCGGCCCCGCCTTCGCCGCCTCCCATCTCGAGGTCGTCGCGGTGATGCCCCTGGCCGCCCTGCTGTTCCAGGAGACCATCGGCTGGCCGCAGATCGTCGGCGCCATCGCGATCCTGGCGGGCATCCTATGCCTCGCCATGGAGGAAACCGGGCAGGAATCCGGAGAGCCGGCCGGGGCCGGGTGACGCGACGGGCAGGGCATCGCCCGCCTGTTCCGTCGTTTCACACCGGCGCCGACGACGCGAGGGAGCCCGCGGCCGAAATCGCCCGCGCGACCACGGCCAAGGCTTGGTCCAGCTCCGTTCTGGCGATGGTCAACGGCGGAGACAGGGTCAGCACCGTCGCTTGCGAGATCTTCAGGCTCACGCCGCCGACGAGCGCCGCATAGAAGGCCGCCTCCGCCCGGTCGGCGCCGCTGACGCCGTCGTGGTCGGCCAGTTCCACCCCGATCAGCAGCCCGGCCCCCCGGATGCCGGCGATGCCGGGCAGCGCCGCGGTCAGCTCGCGCAGGCGATCCAGGGCATGGGCGCCCAGCCCGGCGGCGCGTTCCGCCAGCCCTTCATCCCGGATGATGTCCAGCGTGGTCAGGCCGGCGCGGGCGAGCAGCGGGTTCTTCTCGTGGGTGTAGTGGCCGAGCGCCCGGTCGGCCGCCACGTCCAGCCCGGCCCGCGCGATGACGGCGGCCAGCGGCAGCATGGCGCCGCCCAACGCCTTGCCCAGCACCAGGATATCCGGCCTCGCGCCGAACGGCTCATGGCTGAACAGGCTGCCGGTCTTGCCGAGGCCGGTCGGGATCTCGTCGAAGATCAGCAGGGCGCCGGCCGCGTCGCAGGCCCGCCGCACCTCGGCCCAGAAACCCGGCGGCGGCACATAGGGCACGGCACGCACCGGCTCCGCCACCACGGCGGCGACATCGCCTTCCTTCTCCAGCACATAGCGCAGCATCCGCGCGCAGGTCATCCGGCAGGCATCCAGGTCGGGACCGCCGCCGGGGGCGGGATCGAAGCCATAGGGACAGCGGGCGCAGGCGAAAGGCGCCACATGCTCGGTCCCCGGCAGCAGCGGCCCGATCCCGTGCGAGCGGAACAGCGCCTCCCCGCCGACACCGGACGCGCCGAAACCGGCGCCATGGAAGGCGTCCCAGAAGGAGACGGTCTTGAAGCGGCCGGTGGCGACGCGGGCGAGCTTCAGCGCGATCTCGATCCCTTCCGATCCGCCGGGCGCGAACAGCACACGGCCGCCGGGGCCGGTCGGGGCCAGCGCCGCCAGCCGTTCGGCCAGCTCCGCCGCCGGTTCGCAGGCGAAACGGCGGGGGGCGAAGGTCAGATCGTCCATCTGCGCCTTCAGCGCCGCCACCAGCCGGGGATGGGAATAGCCGATGTGATGGACGCTGTTGCCATGGAAATCCATGAAGCGTCGGCCGTCCATGTCCTCGATCCAGATGCCCTCGGCCTTGCGGATCGCCGACAGGCAGGGGGTGGAGAGCGACTGCTTCAGGAAGGCGGCGGCGTCGCGCTCCACCAGCGCGCGGGAGCGGGGACCGAGCGCATCCTTCCAGCGTTCGCGGCGTGGCCCGAGATTGACGTCGCCTTCGGAACGGTCGGTCCGCATCGGAGTTTCCTTTTGTCAGGCGGCCCGGTCAGCCGGCCCTTTCAGCCAGCCGTCTTGCCGGACCTTGCGGCGGCGCAGGCGTCGCGCAGCGCCGGGGAAAAGGGATCGACCGCGCCGAGCCGGCCGGGGGCGAAGGGGGAAAGATCGGCTCCGCCAGCCGCGCCCAGGATGGACGCCGCCACCGCGCGGCCGATGCCACCCGACGCGGCGATGCCGGCACCGCAGCAGCCGGTCGCCATGAACAGCCCCTCCGGTTCCGGGACCGGCCCCAGCACGAAACGGCCGTCGGCGGTGTAGGTGGACAGGCCGGAGACGTAATGGGCGATGCCGACCTGGAGCAGCGCCGGACACAGCCGCGCCAGCGCCTGCCAGCCCTCCTCCAGCGTCTGCCAGCCGCCATCGGAATCGCCGAGGTCCAGCCCGGCGGTGTCGTCGGGAAGCCGGGCGGGGTCGAAGGCCAGCGACCGGCGCCCGCGCAATCCGAACAGCAGCGCCCCCAGTTCCGGGCGGGCATAGGCGCCGGCATCGGGCATCACCAGGGCGGGAAGATCGGGAGGGAACAGGTCCCGCCGTACTTGGGTGATCCAATATTGGCTGCGCACCGGGGCTTGCGGCAGACCGATCCCGGCGGACCAGGCCAGCCCCGCCGCCCAGGCCCCGGCGGCATTCACCACCAGCGGCGCGGCGATGAGTCCATCGCCGGTGTCGATGCCCGCCACGCGGCCATGCTCCACCCGAATCGCCCGCACCGCCACGCCGTCCCTGATGCGGACGCCGGACCGGCGGGCGGAGCGGCGGTAGGCATCGGCCAGCCGAACCGGGTCGATGAAGCCGTCGAGCGGCATGAAGGCGGCGCGCTCGACGGCCTCCGCCGACAGGCAGGGCGCGATGCGGGCGGCGCCGGCGCCGTCCAGCCAGTCCACCGGATCGGGGCTGGCGGCGACCAGGGCGCGCAGGGCGTCGACACGGGCCGGGCTGGCGGCGACATGCAGGGTGCCGACCCGCCGCAGGCCGAGATCCCCGTCCAGTTCCGCCTCCAGGCCGGCGATGGCGGCATAGGTTCCACGCACCAGCGCCGCCGTCGCCGCGTCACCGCGGGCACGGGTCAGCAGGGCGGCGGCCCGCGCCGTCGCCTGGGTGGCCGGCGGATGGCGGTCGACCACCAGAACCGACCGGCCGCCGCCGGAGCCCAGCGCCTTCCCCAAGGCCCAGGCGACCGCCAGCCCGAGGATGCCGGCGCCGACCACGACGATGTCGGCGCGGTCGATAATGGCGGGCGTCGTCGTCACGGCTTCTCGCCGCCCGCCAGCCGCGCCTCGATGGCGTCGAGCAGCGGCAGCGCCTCGGCCAGCGACCGCACCACGTAATGGGCGCCGGCCCGCGCCAGCCGGTCCGCGGCCGTGGCATGCAGCGTGTCGCGCCGCTCCGGCACCAGGGCTTGCCAATCGGCGAGCGGCAGCCCGACCTCGTTGCCGGTGTCGGCCACCGCGATGGTCCACATGCCGGCGTTCAGCCCCTCCTCCACATCGACCACGGTGTCGCCGATCTTGACGCAGGCCTCGACCGGCGAGACCGACAGCTCGACGACGCAGCGCAGCGCCATCGCCGGGCCGGGCCGCCCAGCCGGGGTCTCGCCCGCGCAGACGGTGATGTCGGGCGTATAGCCCTGCGCCGCCGCGACGCGCTGCACCACCTCCATCACCGCGCGCGGATAGCCGGTGGTCGAGCCGATCCTCAGCCCGCGCGCCCGCATGGCGGAGACGGTTTCCGCCGCGCCGGGGATCAGGTCGGAATGCTGCGCCACCACCTCGACCTGGAGCGGCAGGAAGGTGTCATAGAGGCGGTCGACGTCGGCGTCGGTCGGGGCGGCGCCATGGGCGGCCGTCCAGGCCTCGGCCACCGGCGCCATGCGGGTGATCGCCTGGATATGGTGCCATTTGGCCATGCCCATCGGCGCCCGCGCCTGCTCCAGCGTGATGGCGACGCCGGAGCGGCGGAAGGCCTCCATGAAGGCGCCGGCCGGGGCGAGGCAGCCATGATCCACCGTGGTCCCGGCCCAATCGAGGATGACGGCCTGGAGCGGACCGGTGTAGCGGCGCGAATAGACGAAGCTCATGGGAGGTGGCTTTCGCTGAAAGGACGGTCAGGGCGCGCCGGAGGCGACGGCCATGTCGGACAGGGTGGTGCGGATGGCGGCGATGGCGGCGGTCATCTCCGCCCCGCCCAGCCGGCCGATGCAGCCGATGCGGAAGCTGTCGGCCACCGTCAGCTTGCCGGGATAGATGACGAAGCCGCGCTCGCGCAGCCGGTCGTAGAAATCGGCGAAGACGAAGGCCGGATCGGCCGGCATGCGGAAGGTGACGATGATCGGGGCTTGCAGATGGTCCGGCAGCAGCGTCTCGAAGCCCAGCGCCCGCATGCCCCCGATCAGGATGGCGGCGTTGGCGCGGTAACGGGCGCCGCGCCCTTCGACGCCGCCTTCCGCCTCATGCTCGTCGAGGGCCTGGGCGAAGGCGGCGACCACATGGGTCGGCGGGGTGAAGCGCCATTGCGCATTGGCCTCGAAACCGCGCCACTGGTCATGCAGGTCGAGCGAGAGGGAATGGGCATTGCCCTTGGCGGCCTCCAGCGCTGCGCGGCGGGCGATGACGAAGCCCATGCCCGGCACCCCCTCCAGGCATTTGTTGGAGGAGGCGGCGACCGCGTCGGCGCCCAGCGCCGCCATGTCCAGCGGCAGGGCGCCGAAGGCGCTCATGGCATCGATCAGCAGGGCGCGGCGGCGCGAGCGCACGATGTCCGCCACCGCCTCGACGGGGTTGAGGATGCCGGAGGTGGTTTCGCAATGGACGACGGCGACATGGCTGATCGCCGGATCGGCATCCAGCGCCTCGGCGAGCGCCGCCGGCGACACCGGCTGGTCCTCCGCCGTCTCCAGCGCGGTGACGGAGCGCCCCGCCACCTCGGCGATGCGGACCATGCGGGTGCCGTAGGCGCCGTTGACCAGCACCAGCAGCCGGCCGGCACGCGGCACCAGCGTGCCGATCATCGCCTCCACCGCGAAGGTGCCGGAGCCCTGGACCGGCACCGCGACATGGCTGTCGCCGCCGCCGCCCGCCAACCGGACCAGCCGCTCGCGGATGGCGGCGTTGAGCGCGATGAAGCGGCCGTCGCGCGACCCCCAGTCGCGCAGCATCGCCTGCTTGACGGTGGCGGAGGTGGTCAATGGACCCGGAGTCAGCAGATAGGGCACGGTGTCGGACATTGGGGGGAAATTCCGCAGGAGGGGGAAAGCCGTGACGGACGGAATGGCCCCATGACGCCGCTTCGCCTATCATAAATCCAATCCATTCGGCCTATGGGTCCATAGATGAAATCAATGAACTTCGCCCAGCTTCGCGCCTTCCACGCGGTGGCGACGGAGGGGGGATTCACCAAGGCGGCCCGCCTGCTGAACGTGACCCAGCCGACCTGCTCGCAGGAGGTGAAGGCGCTGGAGGAGGCGTATGGCGTCACCCTGTTCGACCGCTCCAACCGCCAGGTGGCGCTGACCGAGGTCGGCACCGCGCTGTTCGCCGTCACCCGCCGGCTGTTCGCGGCGGAACAGGAGGCGATGGAGCTGCTGGCCGGGGTGCGGCATCTGGACGGCGGGACGCTGGCGGTGGGGGCGGACGGGCCGTTCCACGCGGTGCCGCTGATCGCCCGCTTCACCAGCACCCATCCGGGGCCGACGGTGACCCTGGCGGTCGGCAATTCGCGGACGATGCTGGAAGGGCTGATGGAGACCCGCATCGACGTCGCGGTGCTGGCCGACGTGCCGGGGGACTCCCGGCTCTATGTGCTGCCGCTGCGCCGCGATCCGGTGCGGGCGCTGCTGCCGAAGGCGCATCCGCTGGCGCGGCGCCGGGCGGTGGCGCTGGGCGATCTGGCGGCCGAACGGCTGGTGCTGCGGGAGCCGGGGTCGATGACCCGCCGGCTGGTCGAGCGGGCGCTGGCGGCGGCGGAGGTGGCACCCACCGCCGTCATCGAGATTCAAAGCCGCGAGGCGGTGGTGGAGGCGGTGGCGGCGGGGCTGGGCGTCGGCTTCACCTCGGCGGCGGAATTCACCGGCGACGGACGGCTGGTTCTGCTGCCGATCGCCGGGGCCGAGATCGAGATGGACGAATATGTCGTCTGCCTGCGCGAACGCCGCCGGCTGGCGGTGGTGCGCGCCTTCCTCGATCTGGCGCGGGAGGTTGCGGCCGAGGCCGGCCGAACTCTTTCCGGCGTCAGCGCCGCCGCCACGCCTGGGTCCGCTCCCGCAACGCCCGCGACAGCAGGGCGTGCAGCGCCCGCACGAGGGCGGAGGTGAGGACGATCATCATCGCCATGGCGGCGGCCCCCGCCACCTCGCCGGCATCGTCCATGTTCAGCACGGCGACCGACGCCGGCTTGGTCTCCGGCGCATAGAGGAAGACCACCGCCGACACCGTGGTCATGGCGTTGACGAAGAAATAGATGGCGATGTCGAGGATGGCCGGCAGGCAGAGCGGCACCGTCACCCGCAGGAAGGTGGTCCAGACCGGCACCTTCAGGCTAGCCGACACCGCTTCGAATTCGGCGTCCAGCTGCTTAAGCGCGGTGACGGCGGTCAGGTGGCTGACCGTGTAGAAATGCGCCACCGTCGCCAGCACCAGGATCGCCATGCCGTGATAGAGCCAGCCCAGCGGGTTCCACGGCGCGTTGAAGAAGAAGATGTAGGCCAGCCCCAGCACCATGCCCGGCACCGCCAGCGGCAGGATCGCCATCAGCCGCACCAGCCCCTTCATCGCCGCGCGGCCGGGCGCCCGCTCCACCAGCCAGGCGCCGGTGAAGACGATGGCCGTGCCGGCCAGCGCGGTCCAGAAGGCCAGGATCAGGCTGTTGCCATAGCTGCTCCAGCCCGCCGAATCGAACTCGGCGAAATCGTAGTTCGCCAGCGTCGGCGTCAGGTTGTAGGGCCAGAAGGTGACGATGGAGGCGAATCCCGCCACCGCCAGCAGCCCGAGCAGCAGCCCGCCGACCAGCGCGCAGAACAGCAGGGCCAGCCGGTCGCCGACCGGGCTCAGACGCGGCTGGAACGGCACCGAGCGGGCGGAGAGCTGCGCCATCTGCCGGCGCTGGCCGATCCAGTCGGCGATGAAGGCCAGCACCGCCGGCAGCAGCAGGACGATGCCGACCACCGCCCCCATGCCGAAATTCTGCAAGCCGACCACCTGCTTGTAGACGTCGGTCGCCAGCATGTTGGTGGAGCCGCCGATCACCTTGGGCACGCCGAAATCGGTGACCACCAGCGTGAACACCACGAAGATGGCGGAGACCAGGCCATAGCGCACGCCGGGCAGCGTGATGGTCACGAAGCGTTTCCAGGCGCCGGCGCCCAGCGCCTCCGCCGCCTCGTAAAGCCGGGCGTCGGAGGTCGAGAGCGCCACGGTCAGGATCATCACCGCATGGGGGAAGGCATAGAAGACCTCGCCCATCACGATGCCGATCGGGCCATAGACGCTCTCGCCCATCAGCAGGCCGCGCAGGATGCCCTTGTTGCCGAACAGATACACCAGCGCGATGGCCGGCAGCAGCGACGGCGCCAGCAGCGGAATCTGCGCCAGCAGCCGGAACAGCCCCTTCCCCGCCATATGGGTGCGGGTCAGGCAGAAGGCGTAGAGGAAGGCCAGCGTCACCGTGATGGCCGTGGTCAGCAAAGACAGCGACAGGCTGTTGACCACCGAGCGTCGCAGCGTCGGCGTCTCCAGGAAGGCGGCGAAATTGGCGAGCCCGACGAAGGCGCCGTCGCGGTCATAGACGCTGCGCAGGAACAGCGCGCCGAGCGGCAGCAGGACGAACAGCGCCAGGAACAGGGCGATGCCGCCCATCCCCATCCCGAACAGCCAGCGCTCGCCCGTCTCCACCGGCCGGCCGGACTGCCGCGGGATGAAGAGGGAGAGCTTCGGCGCGGCCAACTTCAGCACGCTCATCGCACCGCCTCGAACACGCGCAGCCGCTCGCGCGGCAGCGTCACCGCCAGCCGGCGGCCCGGATCCAGCGACAGGTCGCGCACCAGATTGGCCGACAGGTCGGCGGTGACGCGGACGTCGCCCAGCCCGTCGGCGGCCAGCCGGGCGCGGTGGAAGGGGCCGAGGAACTCCAGGCTTTCGATCACCGCGTCCAGCGTGTTGGCGCCGCCGGCCGCGCGCACCTGCACATCCTCCGGCCGCAGGCAGACGGTGACGGCGGCACCGGGTGCCGTGGTCGCCAGATGGTCGCCGTCGAAGCCGCACTCGAAGCCATGCTCGCCCAGCCGCACCCGCCCCGGCGCCTCCAGCACGCCGGAGAGGAAATTCATCGCCCCGACGAAATCGGCGACGAAGGGGCTCGCCGGCCGGTGATAGACCTCGTCGGGCGTGCCGACCTGCTCGATCAGGCCGTTGTTCATCACGACGATGCGGTCGGCCATGGTCAGCGCCTCCTCCTGGTCATGGGTGACCATGATGGTGGTGATGCCGAGCCGGCGGTGCAGGTCGCGGATCTGGCGGCGCAGATGCAGCCGCACCCGCGCGTCCAGCGCCGACAGCGGCTCGTCCAGCAGAAGCAGGCCGGGCGACGGCGCCAGCGCGCGGGCCAGCGCCACCCGCTGCTGTTGCCCGCCGGACAGTTGGGCCGGATATTTCGGGCCGGCGTCGGGCAGGCCGACCAGCGTGAGAAGTTCCTCCACCCGCGCCCGCTCGGCGACCCGGCCCAGCTTCAGGCCGTAGGCGACGTTGCGATGCACGGTCAGGTTCGGGAACAGGGCGTAGGATTGGAAGACGATGCCGTAGTCGCGCGCCGACGGCGGCAGCCGCGACACGTCGCGGTCGCCCAGCCACACCGTCCCGCCGCTCTGCGGATCCAGCCCGGCGATCACCCGCAGCAGCGTGGTCTTGCCGCAGCCGGACGGCCCGAGGAAGCAGACGAACTCGCCGCGCCGGATGTCGAGCGACACGCCCTTCAGCGCGGTGAAGGTCCCGAAACTCTTGACGATGGACTCCAGGCGGAGATGGGGCGCGGTGGCGGTCATCGGCGGCGTGTCCCGGCAAGACATGAAGGACAACGAAAAGGGCGGGCGGGTGCGCGAAGGCTCCCGCCCGCCGGCGCGATCAGGCTTTTCCCGGCCTCAGCTCTTCGGCTCGGACTTGGCGCCGTAACGCTTCTCCCAGGTCGCCAGGATGGCGTCGCGGTTGGTCGCGGCCCAGACGAAGTCGTTGGTCTTGTTCATCGCCGCTTCCGCGTTCTTCGGATAGTTCGGCGTGTCCTTGGTCACGCCGGGATGGGCGGTGACCTGATAGAAGTTCACATATTCCTCATTCGCCTTGCGGCTGGCCGCCCAGTCGGCGAGCGCCTTCGCGGCCTCGGCCTTGTGGGTGCCCTTGACGATGGCGGTCGCCTCCATCTCCCAGCCCACCCCTTCGGAGGCGAGGATCACGTCGATCGGCGCACCCTTGGTCTTCTGCTGGGCGCCGGTGTATTCGATCGAGATGCCGATGGGGTATTCGCCGGACGCCGCCATCTTGCAGGGCTTGGAGCCCGAATGGGTGTAGAGCGCGACATTGTCGTTCAGCTTGTCCATGTAGGACCAGCCCTTGTCGGCCCCCATGGTCTGGAGCCAGCCCGACACGGCGAGGAAGCCGGTGCCCGAGGAGGCCGGGTTCGGCATGACGATCTGGCCCTTGTATTCCGGCTTCAGCAGGTCGGCCCAGGAGGTCGGCCTCGGCAGCTTCTTCTTCTCGGCCTCGACCGTGTTGAAGCAGATGGCGGCCATCCAGGCATCCATGCCGACCCAGGCCGGCGGGGTCTTGGCATCGCGGAAGCCGGCCTTGAGAGCCTCGGCGCCCTTGGGCTGGTAGGGCAGCAGCATGCCCTGGGCATCGAGGATCATCAGGCTGGAGGCGGCGAGGCCCCACACCACGTCGGCCTTGGGATTGTCCTTCTCGGCCAGCAGCTTGGCGGTGACGACGCCGGTGGAATCACGCACCCATTCGATCTCGATGCCGGGATTGTCGGCCTCGAACGCCTTCTTGTAGGGGGCGAGCTGTTCATTCTCCAGCGCGGTGTAGACGGTCAGGCGGGTGGCGGCCCCGGCCTCAGTGGCGGATGCGGCGGCGGCCAGCAGCGCAAGCGCACAAGTCCCGAGCAGAATGGTGCGGCGGATCATCATGGGGGCTCCCGTGGTCCAAAGGGCGGTATGCGGTGGCGTCCTGGAACAGCGTGTTTTCCGCGGGCAGCGGTCGGTCGCCGCCGCCCCGGCACGCCAGAGTCTCTACGCCGAAGCGCCCCGTCGCTCCCGTTAAGCTTTGGTGACTCCCCAAGTGATGACGGCCGGTGATGAAATTCCCGTCTTGCGGTCAGGCGGCCGTCAGCAGCGCCTCGGCATCGGCCACGGACAATGGACGGGCGAACAGGTAGCCCTGGGCATAGTCGCAGCCGATCCGGGTCACGACCGCCCGCTCCTCCTCGGTCTCGATGCCTTCGGCGACGACCTCCAGCCCGATGCGGTGGGCGAGGTCGACGATGCCGCGCAACAGGGATTCCTGCCGGGGATCGCTGCCGAGCGCGCTGATGAAGCTCTTGTCGATCTTCATGACGTCGAAGGGCAGCCGGCTGAGATGCGACAGCGAGGAATAGCCGGTGCCGAAATCATCCATGCACAGGGCGATGCCCAGCGCATGGAAGCGTTCCAGAATGGCGCGGGCCTGGTCATGGTCGGTGACGGTCATGCTTTCCGTCACCTCGATCTTCAGCCCGTCGGCGCGGCCATCGGCGAGGAAATCGAGCATGTCGTCGACATAGCGTTCGTCCCACATCTGGCGGGCCGACAGATTGACGTTGACGGTCAAGGCGCCCCCGCCCGCCATGCCGCGCCAACGGGCGAGCTGCGCCACCGCCCGTTCCAGCACATGGCGGCCGAGCGGCAGGATCTGGCCGGTCTCCTCGGCGATCGGGATGAACTGGGCCGGGCTGACGAGGCCGAGGTCGGGATGGCGCCAACGCACCAGCGCCTCGAAGCCGGTGAGCCGTCCATCGGACAGCGCCACGATCGGCTGATAGACTAGGAAGATGTCCCCGGCCTCCAGCGACGGGGTCAGGTCGCGTTGCAGGCGGCTGCGGATCAGGATCGCTTCGCGCAGGGAGGCGTCGAACAACACGGTGCGGCCCTTGCCATGCTCCTTGGCGCGGTAGAGCGCGATGTCGGCGTCGCGCAGCAGCCCCTCCGGATCGTCGCTGGTCCCGTCATCGACCGCCAGCCCGATGCTGAGCCCGACCCGAAGCTCCGTGCCGCCAGCGCCGAGCGGGCGCTGGAAGGCGGACTCCAGCGCCCGCGCGCGGGCGATCGCCACCTCGCGGCCGGCGGGCACGACGACGACGAACTCGTCGCCCCCCAGCCGCGCCACGAATTCCCCCGGCTCCAGCGCCGCCGCGACCCGCTCCGCCGTCGCGATCAGAATGCGGTCGCCGACGGCGTGGCCGAGACTGTCGTTGACGACCTTGAAGCCGTCGAGATCAAGGAACAGCAGAGCCAGATCGCCCTGCCCGCCATCCGATACCGCCTGCCGGTCATGCAGCCAGCGGACCAGGAAGGCGCGGTTGGGCAGCCCGGTCAGGAAATCATGGGTGGCCTGATGGACCAGCCGCGCCTCGTAGGATTTGCGGTCGCTGATGTCGGCGGCGGAGCCGGCGAGCCGCGCCACCCGCCCGCCCGGATCGGCGGCGACGATGCCATGCAGATGAACCCAGCCGACATGCTCCTCCCGCATCCGGTCCGGCGGCAGGACACGGAACTCCACATCGAAGCTGGCGCCGTCCACCGACCGCTCGCCCTGGCGGATGGCGGACAGCACGGCGTGCCGGTCGTCGGAATGGATATGCGCCAGCAGGGCGGCGAGACCGGGCTCGCCACCGTCGGCGGGCAGATGAAGCATCTGGCGCAGCCGGGGCGACAGGTACAGCTCGCCACTGTCCAGATCCCAGTCCCACAAGCCGTCATTGGTGGCGGCGGCGGCCATGGCATAGCGGCGCTCGCTCTCGCCCAGCCGGCGGCTCTTCTCCTCGATGGCGGCGAACAGGCCGCGCAGGGCGACCCGGCTGTCCTCCAGGCTGCGGCCGAGCAGGCCCAACTCGTCCTGGCGGAACCCGGCGAAGCTGGCCCCCGCCCCTCTACCCTTGCTCCAGCCTTGAAAAGGCCGGTCGAGGTCGCGGCGGGCCAGCCGGCGGGCATCCTCCACCAGCCGGCCGAGCGGGCCGACGATGCGGCTGCGGGTGAACCAGACCGCCGCGCCGGCCAGTCCCAGCACCAGCACGGCGATCATGCCGCCGCCGACCGCCATCAGCCGTTGAAGGGCCTCGATATCGTCCAGCGTGGCGGCGGTCAGCCGGGCGCGCTGCGCGCTCAAATGGCTGTTCAGCGCCGCCAGCCCCTTCACCGCGTCGCGGCGGCAGGCGTCGAAGGCGTCCGCGGGTATGGCCGCCGCCGGATCCTGCATCTGCACCTGGATGGCGTCGAGGAAGGCGGCGATGGCGGTGATGGCCTTGGCCTCGTCCTCGCCGGGGGTGACGATGTCGCGGTAGATCTCCAGATTGGCCCGCGACAGCGACAAGGCCCGGTCGAGCGCCGCGTGATCGGCACCGCCGTTCTGCACCCCCTCGCGGTAACGGTCGATGACGCCGCCGAGACCAAGATGCCCGCGCAACTCCGACAGCGCGTCGGACTTGGTGGCGGCCTGGAGGTCATAGTCGCGCCAGCCGTCGGCCACCGCGTCCATGCCGCGCATCAGTTGCAGCCCGACCGCCAGCATCGCCGCCAGACAAACGACCAGCGCCGCCGCCAGCAGCAGGGCCGAGCGCGCGATGGTCAGGGTGCGGCGCCCCGCTTTGCCGCCGGCCCCGGAGACGGGTCCACCGGAAACGGGACCGGGCATGGCATTGGGCGCCGTGCCGGGCATGGCCCCGGCGTCCTCGTTGACGATGTCGGTCACGCCGGCCTTCCCTTTTCCCCGGACCCGTGGAAATCACGCGCGCAGCGCCTGCGAGAAGCTGTGAGAGGCGCCTTGAAGCCGCTCGGTCTCGCTGCCCAGCGATTGTGCGGCGGAAAACATGTCCTCCGCAACCCTGCCCGCCTGCTCGGCGGCCTGGGCGACCTCGGAGATGGCGGCGCTGACCGCGCCGGCCGCACCCGCGGTCTCCTGGATGTTGCGGGCGATCTCCCGCGTCGCCTCGTCCTGCTGGGTGACGGCGTCGGCGATCTCCCGCGCCATCTGGCGGACCTGTTCCAGGCTGCCGCCGATGCCCTGGATGGCGTCGACCGCGCCATCGGTGGCGCTGCGGATCGTCGCGATCTGCTGGGTGATGTCCTCGGTCGCCCGCGCGGTCTGGTTGGCGAGATTCTTGACCTCCTGAGCCACCACGGCGAAGCCCTTGCCCGCCTCCCCCGCCCGTGCCGCCTCGATGGTGGCGTTCAGCGCCAGCAGGTTGGTCTGGCTGGCGATGGCGTTGATCAGCCCGACCACCTCGCCGATGCGCTGCACCGCCTCGGCCAGGCTGGCGACGGTGGCCGACGAGCGGTCGGCCTGCTCGACCGCCGCCGTGGTCATGGCGACGGAGCCGCGCACCCGCTGCCCGATCCCGGCGATGGAGGCGGACAATTCCTCGGTGGCGGCGGCGACCGCCTGGACGGTGCCGGCGGTGCGGGCGGCGGCGGCGGAGACCTCCTGCGTGCTGCCGATGGTCCGGCCGGAGGAGTGCGCCAGATCCTGGCCGGTGCGGTGCAGCGTGGCGGCCCGGTCGGCGAGCGCGGCGGCCAGCGCGCCGATCTCCGCCTCGAAGGCCCGGAGATTACGCTCCAGCGCCTCCTGACGCTGGCGCTCCCGCTCCGCTTCGGCCCGCTCGCGGTCGCCGGCCGCGCGCAGCCGGACCAGCCCGTCGCGGAACACGCGGACGGTCCCGGCCATGGCGCCGATCTCGTCGCGGTGACCGACCGACGGCACATCGCTTTCCAGGTCGCCGCCGGCCAGCCGCTCCATGGCGGCGGCGAGCCGGGCCAGGGGATGGACGATGCGGCGATGGGTGAACCACAGGAACAGCCCGGCGATGGCGACCAGCAGCACCAGCGCGACGCCGCCACCGGTCATCACCGTACCGCCGAGCGTGGCGATGCCCTGGCGGTTGGCCTCGCCGAGCGCCGCACGGCTCCGCGTCAGCTCTCCGTTCAGCGTCCGCATGGCCGCCACCGCCGGTGCGGTGTCGAGCGCCGTACTGCGGACCAGCTGGTCGAGCGGGGTATGGGCCGCCACCCCGGCCTCGGCCTCCCTCAGCTTGGCGTCGAGCTGCGCCAGCGTCGCGGCGACGCTGTCGAGCGCGCTCGCCTCGGCCGCGGTCAGCTCGCCGGCATAGCGGTAGACCTCCAGATTGGCGGTGGCCGATTTCAGGCTCTGCCGCGTCTCGGCGGCGCGGGCCGGATCGCCGGTCAGCAGATAGTCGCCGAAGCGGTGGATCACCCCGCCGAACCCCAGCGCGCCGCGCAGATCCGACAGCGCGTCGGCCTTGGCGGCCGCCCCCAGGTCATAGGCGTTCCAGCGTTCGTCCACCTGTTGGATGCCCTGCACGGTGACGACGCTGACCGCCAGCACCAGCACCAGCACGGCGATCAGGCCGGACGACAGCAGCCAGCCGAGCTGGGCGATCCGCCGCTGTCCGGGCACCGGCGGACTCCCGGAGATGGTGGCATGCGGGGCGGTCATGGACGATCTCCGGTTTGACGGCGGTTGATGCAAAGGAGCCAATGGTCGAGCGACAGCCGTCCGCCGCCGCGGACGATCAGACCGGCGAGCAGCAGCATCCAGAAATAATGCTGCGGATTGCTGAAGGCCGGATTTTCGGCGCCCAGCACGAACTGGATCACCAGCGCCATCGCCAGCAGCGGCAGCGCCGCCAGCCGCGTCGCCAGCCCCAGGACCAGCAGGACCGGCATGGTCAGCTCGGTGGCGGCGGCAAGCAGCGCCGCGGCGTCCGGCGGCAGCAGCGGCACCCGGTATTCCTCCTGGAACAGGAAGACGGTCGCCGGCCAGTCGCCGATCTTCTGCAAGCCGGAGCGGAAGAAGATCGGCGCCATCGTCAGCCGGACCGCGAGGTCGAACAGCGGTGCGGCATGGCGGTCGAGCCACCCGGCGATGCGGTCGCGAGCATCCAGCCCATGCCGCAGCCAAACGCATGGCGGCCCGAAGCTTGCGGGCGATGTCGTCATGGATCGACCTCTTCGGTTCGGGTGACGGGGGGCTGCCGGTCCAGCGCGAATCCGGCCAGCAAGCGGTTCCGCAGCAGCAGGGCGAGCAGGGATTGAAGGTCGGCACCGGCCGCGGCCTCGTCGTCGGCCGCCTCGGCCAAAGTGGCGCCGGCCAGCAGCCCGGCCGCGAGCGCGCCGTCGGCGGCGGTCAGCCGGGCGCAACGCACCTCGCCACCCCCCTCCTCGGCGCCCTCCTCATCGCCTTCCCCGGCGGGACTGCGGCCGACCAGCACCGCTTCCGGCAGAGCCAGCGGGACGGCGGCGGCGTCCTTCCACAGCGCATGGATGGTCCAGCCGCTCCGCACCAGCCGCAGCGACGGATGGGGAACCAGCCGCAGGGCGCCGGCCTGCTCCGGCGGAATCGCCGAAAGCCGCGCGAGGTCGAGCGGTTCGGCGTCGGCGGCGAACAGGGCCTCGTGCATCGCCCAGTCGAGCCGGGCGAGATCGGACGCCCAAGGGGGAAGGCCGTCGGGTGGCGTCCCCGCCACCGCCTCCAGCCCGTCGAGCCAGTCGGCGAAGCCGGCGCCATAGCTCCACAGCATCGGCAGGCGGGGCGGAACCTCCACCGCGAAGCGGCAGGCGAGCGCGGTGAAGCGCTCCTCGCCCAGGGCGCGGCGCAGGGTCGGATGGGCATTGCCGAGGACGGCGGCCAGCGATCCCACCACCGTGTTGCGGTAGACCGCCAGCCGCCCGGCCGGCAGATCGGTCCGCAACGCCCTGGCGACCGCCGGTTCGCCCCGCAGCAGGAAGGCGGCGAAGTCGCGCTGGAGGCGCGCCAGTTCGGCGTCAGCCGGCATGGCGGTTCTCCCGCACTTCGCTCCGGCGCGTCCGCGTGTTCAGAAGTCGCTGCGCCCGCGCCGCCTCATGCAGCAGGCCGTCGAGCGGCGGCAGGTCGTTGTCCCATTCGATCAGCACCGGACGGGGACCGATGCGCTCCAGCACATCGGCGTAGAGCGCCATCACGGCGTCGCCGACGGCGCTGCCATGATCGTCGATCAGCAGCTCCTCGCCGTCGACCGTCATGCGGACGTGACCGGCCAGATGCAGTTCGCCGACCGCATCGGCGGGAATGGCATCGAGCCATGCCGTCCGCTCGAAACCGAGATTGACCGACGAGACATACAGATTGTTGACGTCCAACAGCAGCCCGCAACCGGTGCGCGCCGCCAGTTCGGCCAGGAATTCGCCTTCCGGAATGGCGCTGTCGGCGAAGGCGACGCAGGCCGCCGGGTTTTCGACCAGGATGCGCCGGCCGAAGGCGTCCTGGGCGTGGTCGATGTTGCGGCGGACCCGGTCCAGGCTGGCCTCGGTGTAGGGAAGCGGCAGCAGATCGTTGAGATAGGCGGTGTCGGCGATGCTCCAGGACAGATGCTCGGAGATCAGCCCCGGCTCCAGCCGGTCGTAAAGCGCCCGCAGCCGCATCAGATGGTCAGGGTCGAGACCGCCGGCGCTGCCCAGCGACAGGCCGACACCGTGGCAACTGACCGGCAGGTCATGCCGGACCCGCAGGATGCCGGCCAACCGCGGCCCGCCCGGAACCAGATAATTCTCGGGATGAATCTCGACCCAGGGGATCGGGCAACCGGCCGCGACGAGCGCCTCCCGATGCGGCTCGCGCAGGCCGATGCCGGCGGCGACCGGCACCGGCCGGACCGGGACGGCGGACGGCCGGGCGAGCGTGGAGGGAGACGCCGTCACGGCCATCGCCTTACGCCTTCTTCTTCGTGTTGGCGCCTTCGAACGGCTTCAGCGACCCCATTTCCGTGGTGCAGGTGCCGGCCTTGACCAGCTTCCAGTCGCCGCCGTCATAGGTCAGGTTGGTGTTGCCGGCGCAGGAATGCAGGCCCTTGGCATGGGCGCAGCCATTCTCTCCCGGCTTGGAGATGCCATAGCATTTCTCCATGTTGGACTGCGCTGCGGCCGGGCCGGCCATCAGCGTCAGGGCGCCGGCCAGGGCGCCGGCGATGGGGAGCAGGGCCAAGGTCTTGGGGGCGGTCATGGTTCGGTTCCTCTCATGTGGAAGGGCTCTGTGTGGAATGGCCGGCAACGGTCAGGCGGCCGGCACGCGGTCGTGCAGCAGGTCGACGAGCGCCTGCGGCTCCGGGCGTTGGGTGAAGTCGGCGTCGATGGCGGCGAAGCGGACGACGCCGCTGGGCGACAGCAGATAGGTCGCCGGGATCGGCAGATGCCAGGGCTCGCCGGGCGGACGGCCCTGGCGGGCGTTGAGGTCCAGGCCGCAGCCGCGATAGACGTCGCAAAGCTCGTCCGGCACGCGGTAGATGAGGCCATAGCTGCGGGCCACGGTGGCACCCTGGTCGGACAGGATGTCGAAATCGAGCGCGTTGCGCTCCGCCAGCGTCAGGCTGTGGTCCGGCAGCTCCGGCGACACGGCGACCAACCGGGCGCCGCCGGCGGTCAGCTGCGGCAGCGCCAGTTGCATGGACCTGAGCTGGGCGCAACAATAAGGACACCATTCGCCCCGGTAGAACAGCAGCACGACCGGTCCCGCCTCCAACGTCTCATAGAGCGACACCGTGCGACCGAGCTGGTTCGGCAGAGCGAAGTCGGGGGCCTGGAGACCGGGGCGCAACGCCCCCAGCTCGACACCGCGCGCCTTCAGATCGGCGATGACCCGGTCCATCGTCGCCAACACCGCCGGAGGCATGGTCTTTCCGGCCTGCGCCCGGATGTTGCGGAGTTGGCGTTGAAGACGCATCGGGCGATTCCCTGTCGGCGTGTTCGTTGCCGTGATCCTGTCAAAAGCCGGACTTGCGAAACAGAGGGGGACGCGCACAAGATTTTTGCGCAGAATGCATGAATGCGCCCAGGCGGGCGGGCGGGGTCGGAAGCGGGGGGAAGAAATGGACCGTCTGGACGACCTGACCGTGTTGGTGGAGGTGGTGGACAGCGGCAGCCTGTCGGCGGCGGCGGAGCGGCTCGGCCTGTCGGCATCGGCGATCAGCCGGCGGATCGCCCAGATGGAGAACCGGCTCGGCACCCGTCTGCTGGCGCGCACCACCCGGCGGATCGCGCTGACCGACGCCGGCGCCACCTTCTGCCTGCGGGCCCGCGCCATCCTGGCGGCGTTGGACGAGGCGGAGCAGTCGCTGACCGAGACCGGCGAGGAGCCGCGCGGCACGCTGCGCGTCACCATGCCGGTGATGTTCGGCCAGATGCGGGTGGCGCCGCTGCTTCCCTCCTACCTGCGCCGCCATCCCGGCGTTTCACTGGAGGTCAGTCTGAGCGACCGCGTCCAGCGGCTGGTCGACGAGGGGCTCGATCTGGCGATCCGGACCGGACGGCTGGCCGATTCCACCCTGATCGCCCGCCGCCTGCGGCCGTTGCGCCGCTCCGTGGTGGCCAGCCCCGATTATCTGGAACGGCGCGGCGTGCCACGGTCCCCGGCCGATCTCGCCCGCCACGACTGCCTGACGCTGCTGTCCGGCTCCGGCCGTCCGGAATGGGAATTCCTGGTGGGGGAGCGGCGCGAGGTCCTGCGTCCGGCCGGTGGTTTCCAGGCCGACAACCTGTGGATGCTGCGCCATGCCGCGGTGGGCGGGCTGGGTCTGGCGC
The DNA here is from genome assembly GCF_000010725.1 of Azospirillum sp. B510. Taxonomy (NCBI): domain Bacteria; kingdom Pseudomonadati; phylum Pseudomonadota; class Alphaproteobacteria; order Rhodospirillales; family Azospirillaceae; genus Azospirillum; species Azospirillum sp. B510. Next base: position 1,358,441 of record NC_013855.1, read on the forward strand.
GGCTCGCCGACTTCATTGTCGAGGAGGACATCCGCGCCGGCCGCCTCGTCGCCGTCCTGACCGACCTGGAAGTCATGGACGAGGCCATCCACGCCGTCTATCCGGCGACCCGCCATGTCTCGCCGAAGGTCCGCAGCTTCATCGAGCATCTGCTGGCCGGTCTGAACGGCCAGGACGCCACCGGGCCGGCCGACGGGCCGACCAAAGGCCCGGCAGCCACGGCCAAGACATCATAGCTTTTCATGCCTTAACCGAACGTGGGATGGCACCCTGGTCAGGCGGCCTGGGTGGAACCGCGGGCGGCCATGGAGCCACCCGCATGGCGGGGCTGGATCGGGGTCGCGGTTCAGTCCGCTATGGGAAGCGGAGCCGCCGGATTGACCAGACCAGCCTCGCGAAGATCGCGCCAGAAGCCCGACGGAATGGTCTCGCGCAGGGCGGCACTATCCTCGGCGATGCGGTCCGGGCGGCTGGCGCCGGGGATGACCGCCGCGACGGCCGGATGGGCGAGCGCGAATTGCAGTCCGGCGGCCTTCATAGAGATCCCGTAGCGGTCGGCGATCGCCTTGATCGCCGCGATCCTGGCGCTCATCTCCGGCCTGACGGGGGCATATTCGAAATTGGGTCCGCCGACCAGCGCGCCGGAGCTGTAGGGGCCGCCCACCACGATGCCGAGGCCACGCTCCCGCACCATCGGCATCACGCGCTGAAGCGCATGGCCATGGTCGAGCAGGGTGTAGCGCCCGGCGAGCAGGAAGCCGTCGGGACGCGGTTCGTCCAGCGCGAGCAGGAGTTCGATCGGTTCGACCCGGTTGACGCCCAGGCCCCAGCCCTTGATCACCCCTTCGTCCCGCATCCGGTCGAGCGCGCGGAAGGCGCCCTTGCGCGCCTCCTCGAACCTGCCAAGCCAGTCGTCGCCGTAGAAATCCTGCGCGACGTCATGGACGAAGACGATGTCGACATGATCGGTTCCGAGGCGCCTGAGGCTGTCCTCGATCGACCGGTAGGTCGCGCTCTCCGAATAATCATTCACGACCTTGTTCGGACGGCCATGCTTGAAGACGTCACCCTTCTCGCCCTGGTCGCGGGAACCGGCATCCTCGACTTCATCGAGAATCACCCGGCCCACCTTGGTGCTGATCACGAAATCCCGTCGCGGCTTGTCGGCAAGCGCGGCCCCCATGCGGATTTCGGCGAGGCCGGCGCCGTAAAAGGGCGCGGTGTCGAAATAACGGATGCCGTCGGTCCAGGCGGCCTCCACCGTCGCGCGCGCCTCCTCCTAGGGAATGTCGCGGAACATGTTGCCCAGCGGGGCTGAGCCGAAACCGAGATGTGCCGGCAGAATGTCCTTGAACGCCATGATCCTGGCCCTTCATCGCGCTTCCGCGATCCCGATGATTGCGGTGAAGGGATGAAGCTACGTCCGCGGGCGGCCCCGCGGAAGCCGCCGCCCGCTCCCATTACCTGTGAAGCGAAATCACAATTGGAGGCCGGGCGGACGTCTGGAGCCACGCCGCCGCCCGCATCGCCGCGCATGGGTCGCCGCGGACATCGCGTGGTTCCAGCTCCCGTCGAGAGGCCACCGCACCGCAACAAGCCAGCCATGCGGCAGGCGGGGCCATCAAGCGCCGCCCGCCCTCTTGCCCGATTTAGATAGCAAACCTATTAAATAGGGATGCTACCTGATAAGGCTCTGCGCCTTCCCCCCAATTTCGGTCTGCACCTGTTCCGCGCCTCCCATCTGTGGCGGCGGGCGGCGAATGCGGTGCTGGCGGACAGTGGACTTTCCACCTCGGCCATCGCGCCGCTGATGCTGCTGGCCGAACTCGGCGACGGGCTGCGCCAGCGGGAACTGGCGGAGGAGATGGGGGTCGAAGGCCCGTCGCTCGTCCGGCTGCTCGACGGGCTGGAGGCGGCCGGGCTGTTGAAACGGCGCGAGGATCCCTGCGACCGCCGGGCGAAGACCCTGCACATGACCGATGCCGGCCGCGAGCTGTTGCTGCGGATGAACGAGGCGCTGAACGATGTCCGTCAACGGTTGATGGCGGGCGTGACGGAAGCCGATCTGGCGGCCTGCTTTCGGGTGCTTTCCATCATCGAGGCCAATGCCAAGCGTGAACAGACCTGACCGCGGCATGTTTACCGGAAGCGTACTGCGCGCCGGTCGCTGCGCCGTGGTGATTGAGGAACCAAGATCGTGACAATCCTTCCTTCCTTCCGGACGGTGGCCCGGATCGCCGTCACCCTGCTGATGACCATGGCGGCTGTCGGCGGCGGCCTGTGGCTGTGGGATTATTACATGAACGAGCCCTGGACCCGTGACGGCCGGGTGCGCGCCGACATCGTCCAGATATCGCCGGATGTCGCCGGCCTGGTGACCGACGTGCGTGTGAGCGACAACCAGCTGGTCCATACCGGCGACATCCTGTTCGTCGTCGATCCCGGCCGTTACCGGCTGGCGGTGGAGCAGGCCCAGGCCAATCTCGACAGCGCGAGGGCCGAACAGGCCTACCGCACCGCCGAGGCGCGCCGTTATGAGCAGTTGGGCAACAGCGTCGTCTCCACCGCCCAGCGCCAGGAGGTGACGGCGGCGATGACGAAGGCCGCCGCCGCGACCAAGCAGGCCGAGGCGGCCCTCGACCTCGCCCGCTTCAACCTCGACCGGACCGAGGTCAAGTCGACCGTCGACGGCCATGTCACCAATTTGCAGCTGAAGGCCGGCAACTATGTCGCCGCCGGTCAGGCGGTGGTGGCGCTGATCGATGCCAAGTCCTTCTATGTCATGGGATATTTCGAGGAAACCAAGTTGCCGCGCATCCATGTCGGCGCTCCCGTCTCCGTCCGCATCATGGGGGCGGGGACGGAGCTGCGCGGCCGGGTCGACAGCATCACCCGCGCCATCGTCGACCGCGACCGGGCGGAAGGCAGCGGGCTGGTCGCCAACGTCAACCCGACCTTCAACTGGGTCAGGCTGGCCCAGCGCATCCCCGTCCGCATCGCGCTGGACACGGTGCCGGACGACCTGCAACTGGTCGCCGGCCGGACCGCGACGGTGTCGCTGTCCGGCGCGTCCCCGCGCCTGCCGAAATTGGCCGACCTGATGGGCGGACGGTGAGCGTGCCGCGATGACCAAGGCCCCTTCCCTCGACGAGCTGGTCTTCTCGCTGAAGTCGTTCGCGGGTGCCATGCTGGCGCTCTATGTCGCCTTCGGCATGGGGCTGCCGCGGCCCTTCTGGGCGATGCTGACCGCCTATGTGGTGTCGAGCCCGCTGTCGGGCACCGTACGCTCCAAGGCGCTGTACCGCGTCGCCGGCACGGTCGCCGGCAGCATCGCCTCCATCATCCTGACCGTGGAGCTGGTCGAGGCGCCGGAACTGCTGTCGCTGGCGGTCGGGCTGTGGATCGGCGGCTGCCTGTTCCTCTCGCTGCTGGACCGCACGCCGCGCAGCTACGCCTTCATGCTGGCGGGCTATACCGCCGGGCTGATCGTCTTCCCCGGCGTCGCCAGTCCCGAGGCGATCTTCGACACCGGGCTGGCCCGGGTCGAGGAGATCATTCTCGGCATCGTCTGCGCCACCGTGATCCACAGCCTGGTCCTGCCGCGCGGCATGGGGCCGGTCCTGCTCGCCAAGCTCGACGCCGCCTTGCGCGACGCCGAACGCTGGACGCTCGACGCGCTGGAGCAAGTGGCAACCGATGCCCGCCTGCGCGACCGCCACAAGATGGCGACCGATCTGACCGAATTGCGGGTGATGACCACCCACCTGCCCTATGACACCTCCGACCTGCGCTGGATGACGCGGCCGATGCGGGCCTTGCAGGACCGGATGGTCTATCTGCTGCCGGTGCTGACCGCCGTCCATGACCGGCTGTCGGTGCTGCGCCGGCGCGACGGCGCGCTGCCGCCGGAACTGGCGCCGGTGGTGCTGGCCGTGCATGACTGGGTCGCCGCCGGGGCCGGGGCCGATCCGGCGGAAGCCGGCCGGCTGATCGAGCGGATCGACCGGCTGGAAGCCCTGGAGTGCGGACAGGCCGCCGCCGGCTGGGAGGCGGCGACGCGGTTCAGCTTCATCCGGCGCCTGCGCTCCCTGGTGGAGATCCACCGCGATTGCCGGGAGCTGAGGGCGCACATCGCCTCGGGCGACCATGCCCTGCCGGACCATCTCGATCCGCTGGCCCGCAAGCGGTCGCGCGGCGTCTTCCATCTGGATCCCGGCATGGCGGCCTGGTCGGGAGCGGCGGCGCTGCTGGGGATCGTCACCATCTGCGCCTTCTGGATCCTGACCGGCTGGTCGTCGGGCTCGGCGGCGGCGATGATGGTGGCGGTCTTCACCTGCTTCTTCGCCTCGTTCGACGATCCGGTGCCCGGAATCCGGCTGTTCCTGATCTACACGCTGGCCTCGCTGCCGCTGTCGGCCTTCTATCTGCTGGTGGTGCTGCCGTCCTTCGACAGCTTTCCGATGCTGGTGCTCTGTCTGGCGCCGACGCTGGTGGCGCTGGGCATCTTCGTCGCCCGGCCGGCGACGATGGGCAAGGCGATGGCGCTGATCTTCGGCATCGGCGGCTCGCTCAGCCTGCTCGACACCGGCAATGGCGATTTCGCCTCCTTCCTGAACAGCAGCATCGGCCAGATCGTCGGCATCGTCACCGCCATGCTGGTCACCCATATGTGCCGGTCGGTCGGTGCCGCGTGGAGCGCGCGGCGCATGCTGCACATCGGTTGGCGCGAGCTGGCCGATGTGGCGCGGATGCGCAAGGTGTCTGCCAATGACGGGTTCGAGAGCCGGATGCTCGACCGCGTCGGGCTCTTGTCCGCCCGGCTGGCCCAGGCGGGAGGGTCGGTGGATGTGGACGCCATCGACGCCGTGCGCGATCTGAGGGTCGGGCTGAATCTGGTGGAGCTTCAACGGGCGAGGCCGGTGCTGGGGAGCGTCGGCGGGGAGGCGCTGGAACGGTTGCTCGGCGGTGTCGCCGCCCATTTCCGTGCCCTCTCCGCCAAGCGGCCCGACCCCGCGCCGACCAATCTGCTGCGGAGCATGGACGATCTTCTGGCCGTGATCGCCGCCGCCCCCCTCTGCACGGAGCGTGACCGCGCCGTGGTGGCGCTGGCCTCGCTGCGGCGCAGCCTGTTTCCGGACGTGGTCCTGGAGGCGTCGCCGTCCATCCACGAAACCATGCATCGGGAAAGGGCCCGCGCATGATCGGCGATCTCGATATCTACGGACTGTTCCTGCCGCCGCTTCTGGTCCTGGCCGTGGTGGCCTGGGCGGTGTCGGCGCTGCTGCGCCGGGGCTTGCGCGCGGTCGGGGCCTATCGCTGGGTCTGGCATGCCCCGCTGTTCGACTTCGCGCTCTATGTGCTGGTGTTGAGCGGTCTCGCCGGCCTGTGGTCGGTCTGGATCGTCTGAAATCCTCCAACACCGCGGGTGGCGCGGCATGCTAATCTATCCGGCATGATCGCCCCCCTGTCTCATCCCTTCGCCAATCCCGGCATGACACCCGATGCCGACGCCGAGAGCGCCTGGATCGAGGTCATCCGCAAGATGGACGAGACCTACGCCAATCTCGTGACGCAGCAGGTGGAGCTCGAGCGCAAGAACGCCGAGCTGGAGGAGGCGCAAGCCTTCATCGCCAGCGTCCTGGGCTCTATGACCGACGTCCTGATCGCCTGCGACCGTGATGGCCGGATCGAACAGACCAACCCGGCGGCGGAACGGGCGCTGGGCTGTAGCGGGCGCGAGGCGACGGGGCGTCCGCTGCGCGATTTCCTCGATCCCGCATCGCACCCCGCCTTCACCCGCTTGTGTGGTGCCGCGCTTCAGCGCGAGGAGGTCAGCGATGTGGAGCTGTCGCTGCTCGGTCCCGCCGGCCCCTTCCCGGTCGCGGTCAACAGCACGGTGCGCTACGACCAGCGCGGCCACGCCATCGGGCTGGTGCTGGTCGGGCGGCCGGTGGGGGAGCTTCGCCGCGCCTACCGCGACCTCGCCGCCGCCCATGAAGGGCTGAAGCGGACCCAGCAGCAGCTGGTCCAGTCGGAAAAGATGGCCTCGCTCGGCCGGCTGGTCGCCGGTGTGGCCCATGAGCTGAACAACCCGATCTCCTTCGTCTACGGCAACGCCCATGCCATGCGCCGCTATGTCGAGCGGATGACCGCCTATCTCGACCATGTGCATGCCGGTGCGGCGGCGGCGGAGCTTGCGGCCCTGCGCAAGGAATTGCGCATCGACCGCGCCCGCGCCGACGCCGCGGCGACACTCGACGGCATGCTGGAGGGAACGGAGCGGGTACGCGACATCGTGGCGGAGCTGCGCCGCTTCTCGTCGGAACAGAAGCACGCGTCGGAACGCTTCGATCTGACCGCGCTGCTGCGCTCCGCCGTCGCCTGGGTCGCCAAGGCGCAGATGCCGGATCTGACCGTCATCTTCGATCTGCCCGATACGCTGGACATCGCCGGCCATCCCGGCCACCTGCATCAGGTCGCGATGAATCTGGTCCAGAACGCCATCGACGCCATGGCCGGCGCCGCGGTCAGGCGGCTGGAGCTGCATGGACGGGAGGAGGCGGGGACGGTGGTCGTCACCATCCGCGACAGCGGCCATGGCATTCCCGAGCCGATCCTGGGCCGCGTCTTCGATCCCTTCTTCACCACCAAGCCGGTCGGCAAGGGCACCGGGCTCGGCCTGTCGATCAGCTACCAGCTGGTGCATGACCATGGCGGCACCCTGGCCGCCGCGAACCATGCCGAGGGTGGAGCATTGTTCACCCTGACCCTGCCGGCCGCCGCCGGCCGCCGAGATGGAGGTGGGCCATGAGAGACCGTCCCCTGTCCGTGCTCTGGCTGCAATCGGGGGGCTGCGGCGGTTGCACCATGTCGCTGCTTTGCGCCGAATCCCCGGATCTGCCGACGCTGCTGGAGACCGCCGGCATCCGTCTGCTCTGGCATCCCAGCCTGTCGGAGGAGACGGGAGCGGAGGCGGTGGCGCTGTTCGCGCGCCTCCTGGCGGGGGAGGAGCCGCTGGACGTGCTGTGCGTGGAAGGATCGCTTCTGCGCGGGCCGAACGGCACCGGGCGCTTCCATGTGCTGGCGGGGACCGGGCGGCCGACCATCGATTGGGTGCGTGATCTGGCCGCCGTCGCCGGCACGGTGGTTGCCGTCGGCACCTGCGCCGCCTTCGGCGGCATCACCGCCGGGGGCGAGAACATCGCCGACGCCTGTGGCCTGCACTATGACGGCACGCGGCCCGGCGGGGCGCTGGGACGGGAGTTCCGGGCACGCGGCGGCTTGCCGGTGATCAATGTCGCCGGTTGCCCGACCCATCCGAACTGGGTGACGGAGACGCTGATGCTGCTGGCGGAAGGCGCGCTTTCCGCCAATGACCTCGATGTGTATCAGCGCCCGCGCTTCTACGCCGACCATCTGGTTCATCACGGCTGCCCGCGCAACGAATATTACGAATACAAGGCCAGCGCGGAAAAACCGTCGGATCTCGGCTGCCTGATGGAGCATATGGGTTGTCTCGGCACCCAGGCCCATGCCGACTGCAACACCCGCCTGTGGAACGGCGAGGGATCCTGCACCCGCGGCGGCTATGCCTGCATCAACTGCACCGCGCCGGGCTTCGAGGAGCCGGGGCATGCCTTCCAGCAGACGCCGAAATTCGCCGGCATTCCCATCGGCCTTCCCACCGACATGCCCAAGGCGTGGTTCGTCGCGCTGGCCTCCCTCGCCAAGGCGGCGACGCCGGAGCGGGTGCGCCGCAACGCCGCCGCCGACCGCATCGTCGTCGCCCCGACCGTCCGGCCTCCACGGAAAGGTTGACGCGGTGAACGAAGCCCCCAATCGCCGCCTGATCGTCGGCCCGTTCAATCGCGTCGAGGGCGATCTTGAGATCCGGCTGGAAATCTCCGGCGCGAGGGTTTCGGCCGCCTATGTGAACGCGCCGCTGTTCCGCGGGTTCGAACGCATTCTGGAGGGGCGCGACCCGATGGATGCGCTGGTGGTGGCCCCGCGAATCTGCGGCATCTGCTCCGTCTCGCAAAGTCATGCGGCGGCGCTTGCGCTGGCCGGTGCGATGGGGGTGGAGATCCCGCGAAACGGCCTGTTGGCCACCAACCTGATGACGGCGACCGAGACTGTCGCCGACCATCTGACCCATTTCCATCTGTTCTTCATGCCCGACTTCGCCCGGCCCGCCTATCGGGCGCGGCCTTGGTTCGACCGGGCGGAGGCGCGCTTGAAAGCGGGCCAGGGCAGCGCCGTGCGTGGTGCCACCGCGGCACGGGCGGCGCTGTTCCATGTGCTTGGCATTCTCGGCGGCAAGTGGCCGCATACGCTGACTCTCCAGCCCGGCGGCGTCACCCGGGCGATCGATGGGCGCGACCGGGTGCGGCTGCTCGCCACCATCCGCGGCTTCCGCCGGTTCCTGGAGGACAGCCTGTTCGGCGCACCGCTGGCCCGCGTGCTGGCGCTTGCCGAGCCCGAGGAATTGGAGCGCTGGCGCCTGTCCGGCCCGGCCGGGGATTTCCGGCTGTTTCTCGAAATCGCCGAGGATCTGGACCTCGCCCATCTCGGCCGCGCCTATGGCCGCTTCCTCAGCCATGGCGCCTATGCCGGTCCGGAGGGCGGACATCTCTACCGTCGCGGCACCTTCGCCGACGGGCGGGATGCTCCCTTCGACCCGGACCTTGTGGCGGAGCATCACCGTTTCAGCCGCATGGCCGGGCAGGACCGGCCGCACCCGCCCTTCGCCGGCTCGACCGTGCCGGATGGGCTGGACGAGATCGGCTACAGCTGGTGCAAGGCGCCGCGGCTGGCCGGTCTGCCCTATGAGACGGGGGCGATCGCCCGGCAACTCGTCAATGGCGATCCGCTGATCCGGGCGCTGGTGGCGCGGGATGGCGGATCGGTCCGCAGCCGCGTCGTCGCCCGCCTGCTGGAGCTGGCACGGACCACCGACGCGATGGAGGGCTGGCTGCGCGCCGTCGAGCCGGCCGCTCCCTGGTGCGTCTCGGCGGAGGTTCCGGACCATGCCGAGGCGGTGGGGCTGACGGAAGCGGCGCGCGGGGCCCTCGGCCATTGGCTGAAGCTGGAGCGCGGTCGCATCGCCGGCTACCAGATCATCGCCCCGACCACCTGGAATTTTTCACCGCGTGATCTTCACGATGTTCCAGGCCCGCTGGAACAGGCCCTGGTCGGCGCCCCGGTCCAGGAGGGAGAACCGACCCCGCTGTCGGTACAGCACATCGTCCGGTCCTTCGATCCGTGCATGGTATGCACGGTGCATTGAAGGAATATTACCCCCTCCTCCGAATCGGTGGACATCTCTGCTAGCCGCCTTTATTCACCAGGGTGGCGAGCGGTCTGGTCGCCGCGTTGAGATGATCAACGTTGGGCTGTATGGGCGCGCGTCGTCGGCCGCCGCGCTGACGGCGGCGTGACGGTGTCGGAGTTGGTGGTGGAGGGGATTGGGTGACGGCTGGGGCACGCTGCCCCGGTGCTCAGCAGATGAGCCGGGGCATGCGGCCGAGGGCGAGGTGGATGATCGCCTGATCAGGCGCGCTGGTCGGCAGGTGCACCTTGATCTGCGTCTTCATCTCCACGATACGCGCGGCGGTCTTCACCAAGCGCAGCCGCAAGGTGTCGAATTGCACCGTGCGCCAGCGGGAGCGTTTCGGCATCAGCGAGCGCAGGCTCCACAGCAGCCAGTACGCCCCGGCGTGCAGGAACAGGCGGAACTGGTTGGCCGTCGCCTTGGTGCAGGAGGTCCGGTCTGCGGCAAGGTGGGATTTCCAGGCTTTTATATGATTTTCCGCCTGTCCCCTCGCGCAATACAGGCCGGCATACAGCCAGCGACCCGTGCCGTGGCGTAGGTTGGTGACGATGAAGCGGCTGTCGGTGCCCTGGTCTCCTGCCTCGACGCGCGCGACGATGCGGCGGACCCGGCTCCAGGTGCTGGCCCCGTCATAGAATTCCTTGAAGCGGCGCACCTTGTCGGCTCCGGGCATGGCCTGGAAGCGCGCCGCGGTGCTGGCCTCCAGCGTGGTGACGTGACGGCGCAGTGTGCTGCTGGTCGGCAGACCGAGCACGTAGTCGAGCCCCTCCGCCTCGCACCAGTCCAGCACCTCCGGGCAGGCGTAATGGCCGTCGGCGCGCAGCAGGATCTCGGTCTTGGGCCAGTTTGCCCGAATGGCGCGGAGCAGGCGACGCAGGAAGGTCCGGATCTCCGTCCCCTTGGGCCGCTTGGCTGGGCGCAGCACAGCGGTGACAAAGCGGCCGTTGCCGTCGAAGACAACGATGGGCTGGAAGCCGTACTCGTCATAATGGGCGTTGAACAGGCGCAACTGCTGACCGCCATGCACCGTGTCGAAGGTGTCGTCTACATCCAGCACGATGCGCTTGGGCACCTGGCGAAAGGACGCGCAGTAGAGATCGACCATGGCTCGGCCCATGCGCAGCAGTGCGCGGGTATCCGGCAGGTTCTCCAGGCGCGAGATGGTGGCTTGCGAGCAAAGGTCACGCTCGGACGGCAGGCGTTCCAGGGCCATCTTGAACAGCGGGTCGGAGCGTAGGCTGCCGGCGTCGTTGCCGTCCTCGTAGCCCGCCGCGATGGCCAGCAGGCGAAAGCCGATGATGTCGGCCAGCGAATGCACGGTGCGCGTTGGATCGCGCGGGTCCTCAATACAGGCGGCCAGCCGATCGGCAATCCGCAGCCGCTTCGCCACCTCCCGCAGCACCAGCAGCCCGCCATCGGAGGACAGGCGGCCGCCATCAAAGCGCCCGATCACCGGCTTTCCAGCAACGGGTGACAGGCCGGGCAGCGGCAGGGTATGATCAACCATGGCGGGTGGGCGCTCCGGAAACGGCAGGAGTTGGCGTCAGCACCCAAATCCTACGGCCGCTCAACGGATGCCGCTACACCCGCCAACCCTCATGAATTTTCCCGGCTAGTACTAAAGCCGGTCTTTATCGGTTTGCGTGCGGCGTCTCCAATGGGATCGTCGCGCCCGCTGCTGATGGCGTCTTCGCCAGAGAGACCAAGCGATAACGGCGGCGCGGTCTGGCTGCGTCCAAGCCACGAGATGGTGAAGCAGGCGGCGAATTTCCGGCACGGTCAGCGGAAGAAGGTCGGCGGCGAGATCGAGCGGGTCCTCTCCCCCGATGGCCGCCTTGCGCAAGACGGTGAGAAAGGCGAAAGCCAGCATGGCCAGGGTGATGTGGCGGTGCCAGCCGGTCCAGGACCGCACCTCGTACTGGTCGAGCCCGACCTCGCCCTTGGCTATCTCGAAGGCGGACTCGATGGTCCAGCGCGTCCCGGCCACGCGCGCCAGATCCTTCAGCGTGGCCTCGGGCGGGGCGCAGGTCAGGTAAAAGGTCAAATCGCCGTCGGTCGGACGGCGGCGGATCAGCAGCCCCTTGCGCCAGCCCTCCGGGGCGGCTCCGCGGTGTCAGGCGACACCTGGAACTGCCCCCCTGGCGACATGAAGGCCGCCCCCCGGTTGCCCCGGTGGGCCCACAGGCTTGATCCTCCTCGGGCTGGAAAATTGCCCGCCGGATCAAGCCTATGGACTGGGACAACCTGAAGCCCACGCTGCGGCAATGACGGCAGAGGGGGCAGCGCTCGTGTCGCCAAGGGGGCAAATTGGGGCTCTTGGAAATTTTGTGTGATCAATCAGGGGTTGAGGTTACAGCCCGAAGCAGTCGAAAGTAGGCGGAGCCCTTCGAAGTTTGCGGATCGCTATATGAGAGGAAGCGTATCCTTGACACGGTCCTCTCCTTGAACCTTTCCCTGCATTCGATTGGCTTTCTTCCTGGTCTCCATATCATTGACCAGATCGACCATGGCTCCCCACGCATCACGTTGCGCGCACAGCAGACGACGGTGTCGGCTCCCTGTACCGCGTGTGGGACGCCATCTCGGCGGATTCACGGTTCCTACTGGCGCAGCCTCGGCGACCTCGCGTGTTTCGGCCGCCCCACCGTCCTGCTGGTCCGGGTCCGTCGTTTCCGTTGCACGGCGCCGACCTGTTCCCGGCGGACCTTTGCCGAGTCATTGCCGGGCATCGCGCAACGGCGAGGCCGGCAGACCGACCGGCTGCGCTCGGTGCACCGGTCCATCGGCTTGGCCCTAGGCGGCAACCCTGGCGCCCGTCATGCCACGGCGATGGGAATGCCGATCAGCCGAACGACGCTGTTGCATCGCGTTCGCGCCGGCGGAACCAAGCCGATCCCTCCGGTCACTGTGCTGGGCGTGGACGATTGGGCTTGGCGTAAGGGGCATCGCTACGGCACGATCCTGTGCGATCTGGAGCGTCGGCGGGTCATCGACCTGTTGCCCGACCGCAGTGCCGACACCTTGGCGGCATGGCTCATGATGCACCCCGGCATCTCCGTCGTCGCCCGTGACCGCGCCGGCGCCTACGCCGAGGGGGCCGCCCGTGGTGCTCCCGAAGCGATCCAGGTCGCGGACCGGTGGCATTTGCTGCGAAACGCGAGCGACGCCCTGCGCGGGGTTCTCGAGCATCATCACCGCGATCTGCGCGAGGCCGCTCAAACGGCCGCCCTGAAACCGGAACCGCTGACGCTGGAGGAGAACAACTCGGGACCAGCCACTGCATCCGAAACCGAACGGCCGTTGCGAGCCGCAGAGCGGCGGTCGCGGGCTGCGCAGGAGCGCCGCGACGCCCGCTTCGCCGAAGTTGCGCGCTTGCGTGAACAGGGCATGGCGCTGAAAGCCATTGCCCGCACCACCGGGATCGAACGCAAGACGGTGCGCCGCTGGTTGCGGGCCGGCCATGCACCGACATGGCGCCATGCCGCTCGCGCGACCAGCATCCTCGACCCGTATCGCGCCCATCTGGAGGAGCGTTGGCAAGCCGGGTGTCACAATGGGGCAGCGCTCTGGCGCGACCTCAAGGGCCAGGGCTTTGCCGGACAATATTCCGTTGTGCGGAACTGGGCGATGCAGCGGCGGCGAGAGGACCCGAGCCTCAGAAAATCCACAGGACCGAGGCGTCACTCGGCGGCGACCAGAGTTACGGAGCCACCGACGCCTCGGCGGGCAGTGCGCCTGCTAACCGTCGACCTCGACGTGCTTTCCGAGGAGGACCGCCAGTTCGTCGTCTCCTTGCGGGACCGCTCGCCCGCCATCGCCACCGCCGCCGACCTGATCAGCCGCTTCACGACGATGGTGAAGGACAAGACGCCGACCATGTTCGACGGCTGGCTGCGTGAGGCGGAGGCCAGTGCCCTGGGGCCGTTCGCCGCCGGCATCCGGCGCGACGAGGACGCCGTGCGCGCCGCGCTCACCGAGCCGTGGAGTAGCGGGCAAGTCGAGGGCCACGTCAATCGGCTCAAGGTCATCAAGCGGGATATGTACGGCCGTGCCGGCTTCGATCTCCTACGCAGTCGGGTCTTGGCTCACGCCTAACGCGAACATCACATCCCCAAACACCTTCTACTCATCCACACAAAATTTCCAAGAGCCCAAATTGGGATGTCGCCTGACAGTAGAATGACGATTCCAACAGCCCACACGCCGAATGATCCCGGCTGTAGTACTAAGCGCTTTCTTTGATGGCCATCCTTCGTTTTCCCCATGCCTCCGCGAAATCCAGCAACGGGCGAAGACCCTCACCATCTTCGGTCGGACGATATTCAACGCGCGGCGGCACCTCCGCGTAGACGGTGCGCGAGATCAATTTTGCCGTTTCAAGCTCACGAAGCTGCTTGGTGAGAAGGCGTTGGGTGATGCCCGGCAGGCGTCGATGCAGTTCGTTGAACCGCAGGCATCCTGCCATCAGCAGGTGATAGAGGACCACACCTTTCCACCGGCCATCGATCAGGTCGAGCGTCACCTCGACCGGGCAGCCGGGGAGTTGGCGATAGTGTCGTTCTTTCATATCAGTTCCCTTTCGGGAACTAGATACGCCATTTTGCTGTACTTGTGAAGTCCGTCGGTTTGATCAATCTGTCCAAACACGGAAGTCTGGAGACGCACATGAAGGCCATTCAGTTTTCAACAGGGGACATTCGCAGTGGAAAGCATCTCTTCCAGACAGTGGAATTGCCAACGCCCGTCCCCGCCCCACGTGACGTGCTGGTCGCAGTAAAGGCCGTGTCGATCAATCCCGTCGACACCAAGGTCCGGTCCGGGCTCGTTGGCGTGCCAGACGATGTCACTGTCCTAGCCGGGAAAATTCATGAGGGTTGGCGGGTGTAGTGGCATCCGTTGAGCGGCCGTAGGATTTGGGTGCTGACGCCAACTCCTGCCGTTTCCGGAGCGCCCACCCGCCATGGTTGATCATACCCTGCCGCTGCCCGGCCTGTCACCCGTTGCTGGAAAGCCGGTGATCGGGCGCTTTGATGGCGGCCGCCTGTCCTCCGATGGCGGGCTGCTGGTGCTGCGGGAGGTGGCGAAGCGGCTGCGGATTGCCGATCGGCTGGCCGCCTGTATTGAGGACCCGCGCGATCCAACGCGCACCGTGCATTCGCTGGCCGACATCATCGGCTTTCGCCTGCTGGCCATCGCGGCGGGCTACGAGGACGGCAACGACGCCGGCAGCCTACGCTCCGACCCGCTGTTCAAGATGGCCCTGGAACGCCTGCCGTCCGAGCGTGACCTTTGCTCGCAAGCCACCATCTCGCGCCTGGAGAACCTGCCGGATACCCGCGCACTGCTGCGCATGGGCCGAGCCATGGTCGATCTCTACTGCGCGTCCTTTCGCCAGGTGCCCAAGCGCATCGTGCTGGATGTAGACGACACCTTCGACACGGTGCATGGCGGTCAGCAGTTGCGCCTGTTCAACGCCCATTATGACGAGTACGGCTTCCAGCCCATCGTTGTCTTCGACGGCAACGGCCGCTTTGTCACCGCTGTGCTGCGCCCAGCCAAGCGGCCCAAGGGGACGGAGATCCGGACCTTCCTGCGTCGCCTGCTCCGCGCCATTCGGGCAAACTGGCCCAAGACCGAGATCCTGCTGCGCGCCGACGGCCATTACGCCTGCCCGGAGGTGCTGGACTGGTGCGAGGCGGAGGGGCTCGACTACGTGCTCGGTCTGCCGACCAGCAGCACACTGCGCCGTCACGTCACCACGCTGGAGGCCAGCACCGCGGCGCGCTTCCAGGCCATGCCCGGAGCCGACAAGGTGCGCCGCTTCAAGGAATTCTATGACGGGGCCAGCACCTGGAGCCGGGTCCGCCGCATCGTCGCGCGCGTCGAGGCAGGAGACCAGGGCACCGACAGCCGCTTCATCGTCACCAACCTACGCCACGGCACGGGTCGCTGGCTGTATGCCGGCCTGTATTGCGCGAGGGGACAGGCGGAAAATCATATAAAAGCCTGGAAATCCCACCTTGCCGCAGACCGGACCTCCTGCACCAAGGCGACGGCCAACCAGTTCCGCCTGTTCCTGCACGCCGGGGCGTACTGGCTGCTGTGGAGCCTGCGCTCGCTGATGCCGAAACGCTCCCGCTGGCGCACGGTGCAATTCGACACCTTGCGGCTGCGCTTGGTGAAGACCGCCGCGCGTATCGTGGAGATGAAGACGCAGATCAAGGTGCACCTGCCGACCAGCGCGCCTGATCAGGCGATCATCCACCTCGCCCTCGGCCGCATGCCCCGGCTCATCTGCTGAGCACCGGGGCAGCGTGCCCCAGCCGTCACCCAATCCCCTCCACCACCAACTCCGACACCGTCACGCCGCCGTCAGCGCGGCGGCCGACGACGCGCGCCCATACAGCCCAACGTTGATCATCTCAACGCGGCGACCAGACCGCTCGCCACCCTGGTGAATAAAGGCGGCTAGGGTGGGATGCGGCCGGCACGGTCGTTGCCGTGGGCGACGCGGTCGAGCTGTTTCGTCCCGGCGAGGACGTGTTTTACTGCGGCACCTTCACCCGCTCCGGTGCGAACGCGGACTGTCATCTTGTCGATGAGCGCATGGTCGGCAAGAAGCCATCTTCCTTGTCCTTTGCCGAGGCCGCGGCGCTCCCGCTGACCTCACTGACGGCTTGGCAGCTGCTGTTCGATCGCCGCGGCGTGCGGATGGGCAAACCCCCGGGCGCCGGCTCCTTGCTCATCGTCGGCGCGGCTGGCGGGGTCGGTTCCATCCTTATTCAGCTCGCCCGTCGGCTCACCGGCCTGACGGTGGTCGCCACCGCATCAAGGCCGGAAACCCAGGACTGGTGCCGACGGATGGGCGCGCATCACGTGATAGATCACAGCCGGCCGATGCCGCCGCAAATCGCGGCTCTGGACATTCCACCCGTCTCCTGCATCGCTTCGTTGACACAAACCGCAAAGCATCTCGCTGCGCTGGTCGAAATCGTCAAGCCGCATGGCAAGCTCGGCGTGATAGATGATCATGACCACTTCGATGCGGCGCCCTTGAAGGCCAAGAGCGTCTCATTGCATTGGGAAATGGTGTTCACACGGCCGCTCTATCAGACCGCCGATCTGATTGGACAGCATCACATCCTCACCGAGATTTCCGAACTGGTGGATGCCGGAATTCTACGAACGACAATGACCCGTTGCCTGACACCGTTCTCGCCGGACACTCTGGCAGAGGCACACCGCATCGTTGAAAGCGGCGGAATGATCGGCAAGATCGTGATGAGCCGGTAGCGGCGAGCACCCCCAATCAAGTTCCATCGATCCGGGAAGCCTCAGAGCCTGACCCGAAAAGAATTGAGTGATTTCAATACCTTGTGATTCAATCGATGTTGCGAGGCATGACGAATGACAAGACGATGTGGACTGAAATCACCCGAGCGCAGTATCGACGGAAAGGATTGCGGTATTCAAGCGACACGACGGACGCGGAGTGGGCGGTTCTCGAACCTTTCCTCCCGGCGGCTCGACGCTTGGGACGGCCGCGAACGGTCAATGTGCGCGAGATCGTGAACGGCATCCTCTTTCTGGCGACCTCCGGGTGCCAGTGGCGGCAACTGCCGAAAGATTTCCCGCCGATGGCGACGGTGCAGCGCTATTTCTACCGCTGGCGCGACGATGGGACCCTGTGTGGACGGCCCTCTCGGCGCAAGAGGAGAATTCGTGTTGAAGGTTGGTCGGGTGCATCCGTGTGTCCGGCCTGTCGTCGCGACCTCTGGTCGCTGGGCTTGATGAAGTCCGCAGATCAACGCCCAAATCACCTCAGCGCGCTCCCGGGCGCTTGGTCCCCGTGGGTTTGGTCGATCCCCGGTCTGACCGGTTCGTCATCACGTCTCACCACCCTCACGCCATCCGCCTCGGCAGGGCCTTGGTCCGCTGCCGAGGCGAACCTCGACTATGCGGCGGTCGGTGCCACGCAGGTCCCGCCGCACGTCAGCACCGCCCAGGCGATGCGCGCCGTTTTGTTGGCCAGGGCGACGGCGGCGAGTTTGGCGGGCTTGCGCTCCAGCAGCTTCGCCGCCCAGCATCGAGCCGCGTTGTCCTGGCGCGCCAGCCGCATGACCGCCGTGGCGCCGATGACCAGCAGGCGGCGGAGGTAGCCGTCGCCTTGCTTGCTGATCCCCGTCTGCCACTCCTTCCCGCAGCCGCTGTGGGCTTTCGGCGTCAGGCCGAGCCAGGCGGCGAACTGCCGGCGGTCGTGTCCCACGAGGTGGTGCAGGATCCGATGATGGGGTGAAGTCGGATCGCGATGGCTTGCTCCAGCAATGACCGGCCGGCTCATTCGGTTCCGCCAAGCTTCGGCCGCATGAGCCGGTCTATTCCAAGAGCCTTGAAAATCAGGCGGTCGAACACGCGATCGGGAAGATAGCGGCCGACATGCCAGATGCTGTCCAGCGGATAGCGGGTGCGGGGTTTCGGCGATTCTATGGCGTGAAGAACCGCCCGCGTCACCAGGGATGCCGGCTTGGCGGCGTCCTCCTGCTTGCTTAGGGACTGGTTGAAACGGTGCCATATCTCGGCATAATCGGTATCTCCGTACCGCTCCAGAGGCTTGGATGCCGCAGATTTCTCGAAGAGCCGGGAGCGAATGAAGCCCGGCTCGATCGCCGAGACCTCGATTCCATAGATTTTCAATTCGCGCCGCAGCCCCTGGGTAACGGCCTCCACCGCATGCTTCGATCCGGCATAGGCCGCCATGAAAGGCACGGTGATCGCGCCCGAAACCGATCCGATGTTGACGATGCGTCCCGGTGGATGGCGCGCGCCGTGGCGTGCCCCGAGCAAGGGTAGGAAGGCCCGCGTGACACCGAGCAGACCGAAGAGATTGACCTCGAAGGTCTGCCGGATCTCGTCCAGCGACTGATGCTGAAGTGGACCGGCGAAGCTGACGCCGGCGTTGTTCACCAGCCCCTTCAGGCCCCGCCCGTCCAGGGCCGCCTCGACCACCGCTACCGATTGCTCCACCGCCGCGGCGTCGGTGACGTCGAACAGCAGCGGCGTGAAGGCTTCGCCCCAGGTCGCGCGCAGTTCGTCGGCGTCCGGACTGCGGCGGACGCTGCCGAAGACCCGGTAACCGTGCCGCATCAGGTCCTCCGCGATGGCCTGGCCGATGCCGCTGGACACGCCGGTCACCAGGACGGCGGGCCGGTTCGTGACGGGCGGGGTCATGCCGGTTCCGCGATCTTGAGGATCAGCTTGCCCGGATTCTTGCCGCTGAACAGCGTCGGCAGGAGATCGGGGGCCTTTTCAAAGCCCTCGACCATGTTTTCCTCGACATGCAGCTTGCCCTCGGCCACCCAGCGGCCGAGCTGTGCGGCGCCTTCGGCCAGACGGTCGGCATAGAAGAAGAGCAGGATGCCCTGCACGGTCAGCATATGGGTGCAGATGCGCATATAGTTGCGCGGCCCCTGGAGTTGGACATCGGTGTAGCCCGACGCCATCGCGCCGCAGATCAGGATGCGTCCGCGCGGGGCCATGTGAAGCAGCAGGGTGTCGAGCATGTCACCGCCGACATTGTCGAAATAGGCATCGACGCCCTGGAGGCACAGCGCGCCCAGACGCTGGGCGACATCCTCGTTCTTGTAATCGATGGCCTCGTCATAGCCAGCCTTTTCGACGATCCAGCGGCATTTCTCCGGACCACCGGCGATGCCGATCACCTTCTTGGCGCCCAGTGCCTTGGCGATGCCGCCGGCAAGCGAGCCGGTGGCTCCGGAAGCGGCGGAAATGACGACGGTGTCACCCGGCTTGACCTTCAACCCGTCGGTCACGCCGAAATAGGCGGTCAGGCCGCTGACGCCGAAGACGCCGAGATTCCAGGAGAGCGGATAGTCGGCCCGCGGCAGCACGCGCAAGGGCATCGGGCCGTCGGACCGGGCCAGCACATAATCCTGCCAGCTCATGAAACCTTCCACCAGATCGCCTTCCGCATAGGCCGGATTGCGCGATGCGACGACTTGGCCGATGCCCATGCAGCGCATCGGGTCGCCCAACTGGATCGGCGGCATGTATCCGCCATGGTCGGTCAACCAGATGCGCTGGCTGGCGTCGTAACTGAAATAAAGCGAACGCACCAGCACATCGCCGTCGCCCGGCACCGGCACGGCGCCCTCGTGATAGCGGAAGTCGCCGGTCTTCACCGCACCGGCTGGGCGGGCAGCGAGCAGCCACTGCCGATTGATCGTCTGAACGGTCATGAATCGGGATTCCTTATCAGATTTGATGGTCAAGATCGCTTTTCAGATTCGACGCGCCACATCACGCCAATAGGGCTCGCGGATGTCCTTCTTGAGAACCTTGCCGACCGGGCTGCGCGGCAGCACGGCCACGAAATCGACGCTTTTGGGCGCCTTGACCGATCCAAGCTTTCGCTTGCACAGATCGATCAGCTCCTCGGCTCCGACCTGGGCCTGCGGCTTCAATTCGACCACGGCCATGACCGCCTCGCCCCAGTTGTCATCGGGCACCCCGATCACCGCGCATTCCAGCACCGCCGGGTGCGACCACAGAACCTGTTCGACCTCGCTGGGATAGACGTTGAAACCGCCGGTGATGATCACGTCGCGCTTGCGGGCGGTGATGTGGAGGTAGCCTTCCTCGTCCAGATGACCGACATCGCCGGTGTGCAGCCAGCCGTTGACGATGGTTTCAGCCGTCTTGTCGGGCTGCTTGTAATAGCCCTTCATGACGATGTCGCCGCGCACGCAGATCTCGCCCGTGCCGCCCTGGGGCAGGAATCGCCCCTCCTCATCCATGATGGCGAGGGAATTCAGAACGGACGGCAGTCCGCAGGAGCTGAGCCGGGTGTCGGAGGCGACCATGCCGTCGACGAAATGATCGCCCGGGCGCAATGCCGAGATGCCGCCCGGCGCTTCCGTTTGCCCATAGCCCTGAAGCATGACCGGGCCAAACAGCGAGAGCGCCTGCTTCAGCTTCTCGACCGACATCGGCGCGGCGCCGTACATCAGGTAACGCAGCGACGAGAAATCACGGTCCCGGATGCCCGGCATCTCCAGCAGACGGTAGATCACCGTCGGGGGCAGGAAGAATTCGGTGACCCGGTGCTGTTCGACAGCGTCGAGCAGGGCCACCGGATCGGGCTTGGTCAGCACGATCACCGTGCCGCCACGCGCGCTCGCGGGCAGCGACAGGAAGCCGGCCGAATGGGTCATCGGCGCCGCCGCCAGGTTTACGATCGGCTCTTGCGGGTCGTAATGATTGTTGAGGATCGCATTTCCCATCGACACGCCAAGATTGCGATGCGTCAGCATCACGCCCTTCGGCAATCCGGTGGTGCCGCCCGTCGGCATCAGGGCGGCAAGATCATCCGGTTCGCAGATCACCGCGGGCGGCGTCTTCGGCTGGTCGGCAATCCAGTCCGACAGCGAGTCACAGCCGCCCATGCCGTCGTCGATGCAGACAAGCCGACGCAGGCCAGGGCACTCCCGGCGCAGCTGTTCGACCACGGGGGCGAAGGCCTTCTGGAAGAACAGCACCTCGACGTCGAACCCGTCCAGCAGTTGCCGCTGCTCCGACGCAGTGCCGCGCGGGTTGACGGGAACCCAGGCAAAGCCGGCCCGCCAGAGGCCGAGCACGCACATCCAGGACAGCGGGTGATTGGCCGACAGCACCGCCGCCTTGGTTTCCTTGGGCAATCCCAGCCCGACCAGCGCGTGCGCGACCTGACAGGTGATGCCGTAGGATTCCGCGAAACTCCAGCGCTGACCATCCATGACGAAAGCGCTGCCCTGCCGGTTCAGACTGTAACCACGGTCGAAGAAATCGGTGATCGCCATGGCGGCGCCCTCAGTAGGGAAAGCCGTGGACGCGCGCGATCGTCGCGGGCAGGTCCAGTTCGTGCTCGCGGGCCTGCTTCAGCGGCAGGATCGCCTCGACCGACTGACGCATCTCGACGCCGCCGATCGCCGAGCGGAAGCCGTCGTTCTCTGCGGCGAATCCGGCGAACATCGGATCCGCCATCGGACCGTACAAGCGCCGCAACACCTCCCGGTGATAGGCGACGACCTCGGTGGACCGAACCGAAAGGCGGGCGGCGAGATCGTCGACATAGGCATCGAGCTCACCCGCCGGCAGCGCCCGGTTCACCAGCCCGTAGCGCTCCGCTTCCAAACCGCTGAAATCGCGCGCGCTGAGCAGGAGTTCGAGCGCGCGGCCCGGCCCCGCCGCCATCGCGACGCGGGTCGTGCCACCACCGCAGGCCAGGAACCCGCCGCTGGCTTCAGGCGCACAGAATTTCGCATCCAGACTTGCGAACCGCATGGTCAGGCCAAGAATGAATTCCAATCCGGCGCCACGGCAGCGCCCGGCGACTTTGGCGATGGTGACCTGTGGCAGGGCCTGCCAGCTCAGCCCCAGCGCCTGCATGGCGTTGACCTCGGGATATCTGCTGGCCTTGGATGGATCGGAAGCCGATGCGACCAGTTCCTCGATGTTGAAATGGGCAATGAAGAAATCGGGATCGGCGGTGTCGACGACGACGACCCGGACGCTCGGATCCGTCATAAGCTGGCCGCCGAGCTGGAACAGCTCCTCGACCATCTTGAAGCTCATCAGATTGATCGGCGGGTTCGACAGGACGACGCGGAGAATCGCGCCCTCCTGCCGCAGGGAGAAGGTGGAGAAGCTCATGGGCATGTCCTCAGGAATTGGGCTGTCGGCGCCGGGACGGACTCAGGCGACCCGTTCGACCTTGATCGAGGCGTAACCGTAGCTCTCCAGCGCGCCCATCAGCTCCCGGTGGCCGAAGACTTCGCTGGGAGAACGCATCCCGGTCACGCGCGGCGTCTCCCCGACCAGCCGGCGCGCGGCATAGGCCTGCAGCAGGCCTGTCGTCAGATAGCCGCCGGTGCTGATCAGGGTGCTCTTGACCATCACGTTGTTGCCCGTGGCCAGGCAGACGTCGATCGACCGATGGACCTGGCGCGCCTCGCGCGGCGGCGAGGCGGGCGTGATCGACGCCGCCATGTGGTCGAGAACCTCGCGGAGCCGCTGTTCCGGCAGCCACTGCAACTGGACTTTGTAGATGCGCTCCAGCTCCAGCTCCTTCTTGTAGAGCTCTTGGTTCCAGATGGCGACGTCCATCTTGCAGTTGCGCACCCGGCCGTCGCGCCGGAACCAGATCGGATTCGACGAACCGCCCCAGTTGGACGCTTTCAGGACGAGGCCCGAGGGCGTACACACCTCGGTCGTCTCGATCCCGTTGTAGCGCACCAGATCATGGTCCTTGAGGTAGTAACAGGGGTGCCGGATCGCATCGAGGATCGTCTGGGTCGAAGCCACGGTGGGCACGGCGTTGCCGACTGCATGCATCCGCAGGGAGTCGACACCCGGCGTTTCCAGGCAATGGCGCGCCCCGATCTCGCTGACCCCGTACATGTAGGCGGTGGACGGGATCATCACCAAACCCGCCTTCACGAAATCGCGGCCGAACAACTCGTCGAGCTGCAGCATGGCCGACTGCTCGCCGGTCGTGTCGAGGTAATGGGCGCCGGCATTCAGACAGGCCTGAGCCACTTCCTTGTTGTAGCGCATGAACGGGCCGACGATGTTGCAGACCACCTTGCGGCCGGTGAAAAGCTTGGTCAGCGCCTCGACGCTGTGCTCGACCTCCGCGATCTCATAGCGAGCGCTTTCTATCCCGGGCACGATGCGCAGCGCTTCCTCGATGCGCCGGCGATCCCGTCCGGCCGCCACGAAGGGAGTGCCGAGGTCCCGAAGATGTTCGACCACCAAGCGGCCGGTATAGCCGCTGGCTCCATAGACGACGACAGGGTAGCCGCTGCTCAAGACTTGTCCTCCCTTTGAATTCGTTGCTCCCGACGAGTCGAGCCGGCGGGATCGACGTCAGGCGCGGCCCCAGCCGTCCTGCCGGTACAGCCGGCTCAGCAGATGGCCGTAATGCATCTGCAGAATGTTGTTCTCGCCATCCTCGATCTGCATCGCGCGGGCGTCACGCAGCAGCTTCTCGACAGGCACTTCGCGGGACAGCCCCATGCCACCGAAAAGTTGCAGGGATTCGTTCACCACGGTCATCAGTTCGTTGCAGCAGAAGACCTTTCCGGCGGCGGTGAAATAGGGATGCGGGCGCGGCGCGCATTTGGTGTAATGGGCGACATGGCGAGCCATCGCGCGAATGGCTTCCACCTTCGTCCCGATGCCGCCCAGCCGGTGCTGGGTCAGTTGAAGATCGGCCAGCAGCGCCCCGCCCTGTTTGCGTTCATGCACATAGGCCAGCGCCAGCTCGAACGCCGCCCGCGCAAGGCCGGTGGCGATGTGGCTCATCGCCGTGCCGGCCTGCGCCCAGGCATAGGCATGCTTCAATTCATAGTCCTCGCGCGTCGCGACGGCGAAACGACGCGGCACGCGGACACCGTCGAAGTAGATCTCACCCTGCGGCAGCGCGCGCTTGCCGAACTTGTCGAGCGGTTTTCCGCGAGAGACGCCCTTGATGTCCAGCGGCACGATGACGTTGCAGCCGTAAGTGTTGCCCTGCCCGTCATAGAAGCCGTCGCCGTAATCGGCCACGACATCCATCAGCGCGACCTGCGCCACTGGCCCGTTCGACACCCAGGCCGAGGTCTGACCGTTGAAGACGATCTCGTCGGCGGTGAAGGTCGCCTGCAGGTTCCCCTTGTTGCCCCGCGAGCCGGGATACCGCTCTTCCGGATAGAGGATCAGGCCGTCGGAGCCGCGGTCCGGTTGGGTGGCGCACCAGCAGCCGAGCTTGCCCTCGCACAGGTCGATCAGCTCCTGCCGACCACTGGCCCTCGCCATGACCATGGGCAGACCGCCGGCGCCGCTGGAGACGGTAAGGCCGGCATCGCCCCAGGCCATCTCCTCGATCACCAGGGCTTCCATGCGCGCGGCTTGGTCAGGGCCGAGACCACTCGTCGCGTCGGGACCGAAGCCGAGCTTCTGTGCTTCCACATGGTATTGCCAGAAGGGCGAGCCGGGACAATAAGCCTGTTCGGCGGGCAGGCGGTCGATCTCGCGGCCCAGCGGGCGCATTACGTCGCGGGCGAAGCGATGCATGGCCTGCTGGACGCCCAGTTCCTCCTCGTTCAAGCCGGTGTCGAAGCCGGACAGGCCAACCACCGGCAACGGCACAACATGACGTGCGTTCATGCATTTCTCCGGGCTTTCAGGATCAACGCCAAATCCTGTGTCTTGCTGAATGTTAGTGGTTCCGAGCATCTTGCGCCCCCCCATCGGAGAGTGGGGCGAAGCAGCGCCCCCCTCCTTCCCACGGTGTTCAGAAGGCGGCTTCGCCCAGTTCCATGGCGCAGGCGCCCCCATGCATCGCCACCGTCGCAAGCCCCGCCGCCTGCGGCAGCACATGGGTGGCGTAGAAGCGCGCGCTCAGCAGCTTCCGGCGCAGGAAGTCCGCATTGCCTTCTCTCCGATCGAGCTGGCGGCCGGCGGCCAGGGCGGCGCGGGCCATCTGCCACCCCCCGGCGACCACCCCGCACAGCCGCAGAAACGGCACCGCGCCGGCCAGGACCTCCTGCGGTTGGCGCTCGTACTCGGCCAGCACGCGGTCGGCGGCCCCCTGCAAGGCGTCCACCGCCTTGCGCAGGTTGGTCTGGATGACGGCGAACTCGTCCCGGCCGCCGTCGCCAAGCTGCCGTAGGGTCAGATGCACCTGCGACAACCAGGCCCGCAAGGCCGCGCCGCCGTCGCGAGCCAGCTTGCGGTCGACCAGGTCATGAGCCTGGATCGACGTCGTTCCTTCGTAGATCGACGACACCCGCACATCGCGCAACGGCTGGGACACCCCGCTTTCCAAGACATACCCCATTCCGCCATGGACCTGGATCGAGGTGGAGGTCACCTCGACGGCGGTTTCGGATGCCCAGCCCTTGAAGATTGGAATCATCAAATTGACGAAGGCCTGCCGTTCGCGGCGAATTTCCGGATCGGGGTGGCGGCTCGCCAGATCGCGCGCGCCGGCGATCGCATAGGCCACTGCGCGCATCGCCTCGGTCTGGCTGCGCATGCTCAGAAGCATGCGGCGCACGTCCGGATGCCGGATGATTGGCACGGAGGCGGTCCCGCCCTTGGCCAGCCGGCCCTGGACCCGTTCCCGCGCATAGGCCAGCGCTTGCTGATAGGCGCGCTCGCTCATCGCCGTGCCTTCCTGGCCGACTACGAAGCGTGCCGAGTTCACCATGACGAACATGGTCTGCAAACCCTTGTTCTCCGCACCGACCAGCCAGCCGACGGCTCCCTCGCCGTTGCCGCCGTAGACCATGGTGCAGGTCGGGCTGCCGTGATTGCCCATCTTGTGTTCGATGCCGGCGCAATACACGTCGTTGCGCCGGCCGGGCCAGCCGTCTTCGGGCAGAAATTTCGGCACCAGGAACAGGGACACGCCCTTCGACCCCTCGGGCGCTCCAGGCGTCCGAGCCAGGACGAGATGAATGATGTTCTCGGTCAGGTCATGGTCGCCATAGGTGATGAAGATTTTCTGGCCGAACAGCCGGTGGGTGCCGTCCGGCTGCGGGACCGCACGGGTGCGCAGGGCTCCGACATCGGAACCGGCCTGCGGTTCGGTCAGATTCATGGTCGCCGCCCACGCGCCGCTGACCAGCTTTGGAATATACTGGGACTTCAGCGTTTCGCTGGCTCCCGCGGCCAGGGCCTTCACAGCGAAAGCCATCAGTTCGGGACAATAGCAAAAGGCCTTGTTGGCCGAGGTGAACATCTCCTCGAGCGGCGCGCACAGAAGGCTGGGCAGCCCCTGCCCCCCATATTCCGCCGGCATGGCGATGTTGTTCCACCCGGCCTCGACGAACTGCCGGAACGCCGCCTGGAAACCGGGCGGCGTGGTCACTCCCTGCTCGCTCCACCGCGCCCCTTCGCGGTCGCCAACCATATCCAGCGGCGCCAGCACCTCCCTGGCGAAACGGGCAGCCTGCTCGAGAACGGCGTCCATCAGTTCCGGATCGGCGATTGCTTCGGCGTCGGGCAACTGCGCAACCGCCTCCAGCTCCGACAATTCACGCAGCACAAAGCGGATTTCCTCCAGCGGCGCAGCATAGGGATTCATGGGGCGCTCCTCAAAAACATGATTATTGCGACAAGCTCAGGCGTTAACCCGACCCAAGCCCGTGCGCATGGGCGGAGTTCGAAAACCTGCCTAGCCATAGACGATCCGGGGGTGGTGGAGGCCACCCTTGAAGAGGGGGCAAGGTCACGCGCAGTGGAATTTCCCGTTTCCTGTTCCTATGCTTCAGAAAAATGCTCATCGGGCGGCTCAAAAGACAATGAGTGGCGCCAGAAACAGCAGGACAATCAAACATGAAAGCAATGGTGACCGTGAAACGGGTCGTTGACTACAACGTCAAGGTCCGGGTCAAAGCGGATGGCTCCGGCGTCGACTTGGGAGCCGTAAAGATGAGCATGAACCCCTTCGATGAGATCGCGGTCGAAGAGGTCGTCCGTCTGAAGGAAAAAGGAGTGGTGAGCGAGATCGTCGCCGTTTCCTGCGGCGTCGCTCAATGCCAGGAGACGCTGCGCACCGCACTCGCCATCGGCGCCGACCGGGCGATCCTGATCGAGACCGATGCCGAACTGCAACCGCTCGCGGTCGCCAAGCTGCTGAAGGCGCTGACAGACCGGGAGCGGCCGCAACTGATCGTTCTGGGCAAGCAGGCGATCGATGATGACTGCAACCAGACCGGCCAGATGCTGGCTTCGTTGGCCGATCTGCCCCAGGCGACGTTCGCATCGAAGATCGAGATCGCCGATGATCTGGCCACGGTGACACGGGAGATCGACGGCGGGCTGGAAGTCGTCGGGCTGACCCTGCCGGCGGTAATAACCACCGATCTGCGGCTGAACGAGCCGCGCTACGTCGGACTGCCCAACATCATGAAGGCCAAAAAGAAGCCGCTGGAGACCCTGAAACCCACGGATCTTGGAATCGACGTGACGCCGCGGCTGCGGACACTGCGGGTCACCGAACCGGAGACCCGCAAGGCCGGGGTCAGGGTGCCCGACGTAGCCACCCTGGTGCAGAAGCTGAAGACCGAAGCCAAGGTGATCTGACCATGCCCGTCCTCGTCATTGCCGAACATGACAACGCCGCGATCAGGCCTGCCACCCTGAACACGGTCGCCGCCGCCCTGCAAATCGGCGGAGCGGTGCATGTGCTGGTGGCCGGCGAGAATGCCGGCCCGGCGGCGGAGGCCGCGGCCCGGATCGCCGGTGTCGCCAAGGTGCTGCATGCCGATGGTCCCGGCCTTGGGCAAGGGCTGGCGGAAAACCTGACGGAACAGATCCTGTCGATGGCCGCCGGCTACGGCCACATCCTGTTTCCGGCAACGGCCGGCGGCAAGAACGTCGCTCCACGGGTGGCGGCGCGGCTCGATGTGGCACAGGTCAGCGATGTCATCAGAATCCTCGGCCCCGACCGCTTCGAACGCCCGATCTATGCTGGCAACGCCATCGCGACGGTACAGAGCCTGGACGGGGTGAAGGTCGTCACCATCCGCAGCACGGGGTTCGACCCCGCCGCGCCGACCGGCGGCGCCGCGCCGGTGAAGCGCGCGGACGCTGTCCCGCCCGGTGGCAAAAGCCACTTCATCGGCTGCGAAATGACCAAGAACAACCGTCCCGAACTGACCGCGGCGTCCGTCGTGGTCTCCGGCGGACGAGCTCTCGGTTCCTCCGAGACCTTCGCGGCGCTGTTGACGCCGCTCGCCGACAAGCTGGGCGCCGCCATGGGCGCAAGCCGGGCGGCCGTCGATGCCGGCTATGCCCCGAACGACTGCCAGGTCGGGCAGACCGGCAAGATCGTGGCCCCTCAGCTCTACATCGCGGTCGGCATCAGCGGCGCGATCCAGCATCTGGCGGGCATGAAGGATTCGAAGATCATCGTGGCGATCAACAAGGATCCCGAGGCGCCGATCTTCGCGGTCGCCGACTACGGCATCGAAGCCGATCTGTTCACCGCCATTCCCGACCTGGTGAAGGCTCTGTGAGCGCCACCCCCCGGCAACCCTACAGGAAACCGCCCTTGTCCGACTACCACCTCAATGAGGGCGTGGCCGTCATCACGCTCGACCACCCGCCCGTCAACGCCCTGGCGTTGGCGCTCCGTACACGGCTGGGCGCCGCCCTGCACGCGGCCCTGCGCGATGTCTCGGTCCGGGCGATCGTGCTCGCCGGCGCAGGCCGTGGATTCTGCGGCGGCGGCGACATCACCGAGTTCGATCTCCCCGCCGTCTGCCAGGAACCGACCCCGGCGACCCTGTTCTCGCTGATCGAAAACAGCCCCAAGCCGGTGGTCGCCGCCTTGCACGGGATGGCGCTCGGCGGCGGCCTGGAACTCGCCCTGGCCTGCCATGCCCGCGTCGCCGAGGCACGCACGCAAGTGGGACTGCCCGAAGTCCATCTGGGCCTTGTCCCCGGCGCCGGCGGCACGCAGAGGCTACCGCGTCTGGTAGGTTTCGAACTGGCGCTGAACCTGATCGTGCAGGGCCGCACCCAGCCGGCGCAGAGTCTGCGGGACAGCGGCCTCTTCGACCGTCTCACCGACGGCTCCCCCGTGGAGGCGGCCGTGGAGGTGGCGATGGCGCTGGCCGGCGAGCTTGCCGTGCCCAACGCCGCCGACGGCATGCTGCGGCGTACCGGGGCACTGACGCCGCGTCTGGCAAACGCCCAGGCGTTCTTCGCCTTCGCACGGGCAACCGTGCAATCCCGGTTCCGTGGCCTGCCGGCGCCGGTGGCCTGCGTCGATTGCGTCGAGAAGGCGGCCACCCTGCCCTTCCACGAGGGGCTGGCCTTTGAACACGACTGCTTCACGCGCCTGCGCGGAACGGCCGAATTCGCCGGGCTGCGCCATGCCTTCCTGGCTGAACGCCGGGCGGCGGACATTCGCGGCCTGCCCGACGGAATAAAGCCGCGCCCGGTCAAAACCGTTGCGGTGATCGGCGCTGGCACCATGGGCGGCGGGATCGCCATGAGCCTCGCCAATGCCGGGCTGGCGGTCACCCTGATCGAACGCGAACAGGAGGCGCTCGACCGCGGGCTCGCCATCATTCGCCAGACCTGCGAATCCGCGTTGAGGAAGGGGCGGCTGACAGCGGAAGAGGCCGCAGGGCGGCTCGACCTGATCAAGGGCTGCGTCGGATACGACCCGGTGCGGCAAGCCGATCTGGTGATCGAAGCGGTCTTCGAGGACCTGGAGGTCAAGCGCCAGGTCTTCGAACAGATCGACGCGGTCGCCCGTGCCGGAACGGTGCTCGCCACCAACACCTCGATGCTCGACCTCGACCGGATCGCCGGCTTCACCCGACGCCCACAGGATGTGCTGGGGCTGCATTTCTTCAGCCCGGCCCATGTCATGAAACTGCTGGAGGTGGTGCGGGGTGCGGCGACCGCGCCCGACGTGCTGGCGACGGCGATCGCGCTTGCCCGCCGGATCGGCAAGACCTCCGTCGTCTCTGGCGTGTGCGAGGGGTTTATCGGCAACCGGATATTGCAGCCCTATCTGTATCAGGCTGGCCGTCTGCTCGACGAGGGCGCGCTGCCTCATCAGGTGGACCAAGCGATCGAACGCTGGGGCATGGCGATGGGACCCTTCCGGGTCAGCGACTTGGCCGGCAACGACCTGGGGGCCGGGATCCGTGCGCAGGTCATGGCCAACCGCCCGGAACTGGCCTTCTCGGGCAGCTTCGACGCCGTGGTGGCGATGGGGCGCTTCGGCCAGAAGTCCGGCCGCGGCTGGTACGACTATTCGGCGAGCCAGCGGGGACCGCAACCCAGCATGGAAGTGAACGCGGCGGTTGTCGCCGAATCCGGCCGACTTGGGCTCCGGCGCCGCACCATCGCCGATGAAGAGATTATCGACCGGCTGCTGCTGGCGCTCGTCAATGAAGGGGCGAAAGTCCTGGGGGATGGGATCGCCCAACGCGCCTCCGACATCGACGTCGTCTATACCGCCGGCTACGGCTTTCCCCGTTGGCGCGGTGGACCGATGTTCGCGGCCGACCGGCGCGGACTGGCCGACATTCTGGGGACCATGCGGCGCTTCGCCGAGGCGGCCCCCGATCCGCAAGACGCCAGCTTCTGGCAGCCCGCCCCCTTGCTGCGCCGTCTGGCCGATCGCGGCCGTTCTTTTGGGACTTTCGTTGATTCGCATCTTGAATCGGAGCCTTCATGACCGACGCCGTCATCGTCTCGACCGCCCGCACCGGCTTGGCAAAATCCTACCGGGGCGGTTTCAACATGACCCATCCGGTGACGTTGGGCGGCCATGTGGTCGCCCATGCCATCGCACGCGCCGGCATCGACAAGGCCGAGGTGGAGGACATCATCCTCGGCAGTGCCTTCCTCGAAGGGGCCGGCGGTTTCAATCTCGCCCGCATCGTCGGACTGCGGGCCGGCTGTCCGGTCGCTACCGGCGGCCTCACCATCAACCGCTTCTGCTCGACCGGACTGCAGTCCATAGCGCTCGCCGCCCAACGGGTGATCGCCGGCGAGGGAGACATCTATGTGGCGGGCGGCATTGAATCGATCACGATGGTGCAATCGAATGCCAACAGCTTCAACCTGAAGGAAGACTGGATCGAGGAGCACAAACCGGCGATCTACTGGGGAATGCTGGAGACCGCCGAAGTGGTGGCGAAGCGCTACGCCATCTCCCGCGAGCGGCAGGACGCATACGGGGTGCGCAGCCACCTGCGGGCGGCCCAGGCCCAGGCCGACGGGCGCTTCGACGACGAAATCGTACCGATGGATACGACGATGGCGGTGGTCCGTCACGACGACACCATCGGCATCCAGCCGGTGACCGTTGCGCGGGACGAGGGCATCCGGGCCGACAGCACGCTGGACGGGGTGGCGAAGATCCGGCCGGCGCTGCCCGGAGAGGTGGTCACGGCTGGCAACGCCAGTCAGCTCTCGGATGGCGCCTCGGCCTGCGTCGTCATGAGCGGCCGTGTCGCCGAACGGCGGGGGCTGAAACCGCTCGGGGTGTTCCGCGGCTTTCAGGTGGCGGGCTGTGAACCCGACGAGATGGGGATCGGCCCTGTCTTCGCCGTGCCGAAACTGCTGGCCAAGGCCGGCCTGACGGTCGATGACATCGGCCTGTGGGAGCTGAACGAAGCCTTTGCCGTCCAGGTGCTTTATTGCCGCGACCGGCTCGGCATCCCGGACGAGCGCCTGAACGTCAACGGCGGTGCGATAGCCATCGGTCACCCCTACGGAGTCTCCGGCTCACGCCAAGTCGGTCATGCGCTGCTCGAAGGACGCCGCCGCGGCGTGCGCCATGTCGTCGTGACGATGTGCATCGCCGGCGGCATGGGAGCCGCCGGATTGTTCGAGGTGATTCCCTGACCGCATGGCCGTATCCGGCCAATGGAGCCAGCCGACAATCGCGCCAAGGGCAGGAGCCGGCTACAGTTCCATCCCCGGACGGGATGGGAGTGGTCGGCTTCGTCATTGCCCGGATCAGGTAGATCTTCACCTCGCCTGCGATCTTCAAGGCGGTTCAGGACAGTTCAGGGCGCGCGGTCCACCAGCCCAGTCCGGCCCGGCTGGGGGCTGGATCGGGCCGCTTCGATCAGGCGTCGACCAATCCAAGCAGCCGGGCACGCGCCACCGCGTGCTTCCGCCCGGCGGCATTGAGCTTTCCGAAAAGGTTCTTCATGTGCCATTTGATGGTCTGTTCACCGATATCCATGGCACGAGCGA
The DNA here is from genome assembly GCF_000010725.1 of Azospirillum sp. B510. Lineage (NCBI taxonomy): Bacteria > Pseudomonadati > Pseudomonadota > Alphaproteobacteria > Rhodospirillales > Azospirillaceae > Azospirillum > Azospirillum sp. B510. The sequence goes on from NC_013855.1 coordinate 1,390,551, forward strand.
TTTCCTTGTTGCTTAGATTCCGGCTCAACAGCGTCAGGACCTCTCGCTCTTTAGTTGTCAAAAGGCCTGCACCGAGAGCATGGAGCTCCTTCGGCGTCGTCGGAATGGCGGGATTTCCCCGGTCGACCGTCTCCTTCGGCTCCCTCTCCGACAGGTCCCGCCCATGATTGGCAAAGGCGCGCAAGCTTCGGCACATGCCGCTGGCCTGGGCAAGGCTGATGGCTTCGCCGAGCACAGCGCATGCCTCCGGAGAGCCTTGGCATTGCAATAGATCAGCACGCAGAAAGCGGGTTTCGACGACGTTTCCGCCGCGCTTCAGGCCCTCCGCCAGAGCGCTGGCGGCTTCGATCGCCTGAAGCGCGTTGGTTCTGTCGTTCCGGGCCAACTCGGTATATCCGCGCGCCAGTTCAGCGTGCAGGTCGATCCAGCGCAGGAAGGGTTCCGGTGTTCTGTCGCGGTGGCGTTGAACCAGACCATCCAGACCGTCACAGTGAGAGCGGGCGGTGTCGTGACGGCCATGCCGGACGTGCAGCCGCACCAGCTCGAACTGCGCCGATACCTGAAGGCGGGGCATTCCACGCAGCCGACCAATGGCTTGCAGGGATTCCAGGCGGTCCAGCGCCAGGTCCTGCCGGCCTCCGTGGTCGGCGATGCGCGCAAGGGTCGTGTAGGCGGCGATCAGCGCGTCGGGCAACCCGTAGCGCTCCAGCACAGGCAACCGGCCAGCCATAAGGGTGACCGGGTCGTCGCCTTGCTCGCTCTCCCAATTGGCCTGCGCAAGGAGCGCCGCCAGCATGCAGGCGACCGGATGACGACGGCCCAGGCGCTCCTCCGCACGCGCCAGCGCTGGGCGCAATTCCCGGCTTGCCAGGCTATAACGGCCCTCCCAAAGGTGGCTGAGGCCGGTGCAGTACTCGGTGAAGCCGGACGACATCGGCGAAAAATCATCCGTCCCGTCACCGATGGCGACCCGCGCCAAGGCCAGCCGGGCTTGGTCCGGCTGACCGTCATAGAGGGCGAGAGTGGCTCTCGTCAGGCCGAGAATCTGGGCTTCGCCCTGGCGCGCTTGCAACGGGGGAGTCGGCCACTGGGCGAGCACCTCCGTCATCACATCGACGCGGTCCGTGAAGCCCGCGGCCGTGACGCGGATGAGATCGGCCTCGAAGCGTGCGGCGTCCGGCAGATCGGGTTGCGCCATGATGAGGTCGATCAGCGGCTGGACTTCGGCATTCCGCTCCCCCATGGCAAAAGCCCATGCCACAGGCGCCCAGAAGCCCGGATGCCGCTTGATCGCATCGGGGGAAAGCCGACTGTACCAGTCCAGCACTGTCGCGCTCTTCCCCTGGGTCGTCATGCTGTGGGTATGACGCTCGACCAGCGACAGGGCGATTTCGCCATCTCCAGCGAGAAGCGCATGTTGGGCCGCTTCTTCATAGAGCTTGCGATCAGCATACCAGGCGGTGGCTGCCTGGGACATTCTCTGCCGTTCCGCCGCGGGCAACTGGCCGAGTCTTTCGCGCAGCACTGCGCGCGCCAGCGGGTGCAGGCGCATCCAGTCGCCACCCTCCGAGCGCAACAACAGAGGCGTCTCGTCGTAGATCCGGTGCAGTTCCTGAACGATCAGCGTGTTGCCGAGCACCGCCGCGCAGAGGTCCGGATGGATCGGATCGAAATGAGCGAGCCGCACCAGCAGATGTACGGCATCGGCGCTCTGGCGGTCGATCAGCGTGTCGATGAAATAACGCCGGATGTCGGCCGTCGCCGCCGAGAGAAGCCCTTCCATGTCGCCGCTGCGCTGCAACGCCGCCACCGCAAGCTGAATCCCCAGCGGCCAGCCCTCGGTCAATTCATGCAACTGCAAGGCGGCTTCCGGGTTGCACCGCCCACCCAAAGCCGCCGACAGGACGGCCATAGCCTCGTCGAGGCGGAAGCGGAGGTCCGGCGCCAGAACACGGGCGATCGTCACGGTGCTCAAGGCGCCGCTGGCCATCAGGGCGCCGGTCGGCCGGGCCGCCAAGGCAATGTGCAGGTTGGCCGGCGCGTTGTTCAGCAGGAAGGGCAGGAGCTGGCTGCGGGTCTGCGAAGGCAGGAGATGAGCGTCGTCGAGAAGCAGCAGAACATCCACCGCCAGATCCGCGACCTCGGCGAGCCAGCCGGTCAACGCGTCCTGCGGATCGGAGCGGTCTTCGATCCATCGGGTGGTGGAATCGGAAAAGCCACGCTTGCCGCAAGAACTCCGCGCCGAGCAAATGAGCCCGCGCACCAGACGAAACGGGTCGTCGCGATGGTCCAGGCTGAGCCAGAAGGCAAGCCCGCCGCGGGCAAGCGCGTCGCGCCCCCATTGGATCAGTTGCGACGTCTTGCCGAAACCGGTCGGGGCCAGCATCACCGTCGCTTTGGCGCCCCTCAGTTCGATCCTGCTCAATTGCAATCGGTCGCGGTTCAGGAAACCGCGCACGGCACGCGGGGGCATGGACTTCAGGGTCAGCGCCGGATCGTGGCTCGAATTGTCAATCACCATGGGACTTCAACCAACCGGATTTTGGCCGCCCGGATGGGGGCCGGCGAACCAGACGGCGAACGGCCGGGTCGGGAATTTTGCCTACTTCATAACATACAGAAACACAGACGATACGCTATATAAACAATAATCTGGCGATGACGGCCCGTCCGGAATGGTTGGAAACATCCGGCAAGTGCCGGTTCCGGCGGCAATGTCCAAAGGGCCGCGCCCATCGCCCACCCACCCCACTCTTCTCAGGGGGGGCATGCGCCTGGGCAAGATCGTAGGATTTGAACAGTACGTTCTGCTGAACATTCGAACCCCGCACCGTTGTGCGGCGATCGACGGCAGACTTTCCATCCACTGCGATTGGACTGCGAATCCATGGTCTCCTCCGTCTACATCATCGGTGTCGGCATGACCCAGTTTGCCCGGCACATCGAACGTTCCCTGCAGTCGCTGACCCAGGAAGCGCTGGAGGCCGCGCTACGCGATGCCGGGATCACCCGCGAGGACATCGGGCAGGTCTTCTATTCCGGTGTGACCCAGGGGCCGCTCCAGGGCCAGAATGCCGTTCCAGGACCGATCGTTCTCGGCAAGGTCGGTCTGGCGGGGATGCCGATCTGGAATATCGAGAATGCCTGCGCGTCCGGCACCAGCGCCTTTCAACTGGCGGCGCAGGCGCTGCGGGCCGGGGCCTGCGAGGTCGCCCTTGCCATCGGCGCGGAGAAGATGAACATCGAAGACAAGCGCCGCGCCCTTGCTCTCTTCGAAGGCGGATGGGATGTCCTGACCGCCGAAGAGAACGCGGCGCGTCTGCTGGCGCTGGGAGAGGGAATGGAGATTCCGTCCGGCAGCGAATCGTCCCGTCCCTACAGTCGCTTCATGGCCATCTATGCAGCCATGTGCCGGTTCTGGATGAAGAACTTCGGCACCACTCAGCGGCAGATCGCGGCGGTGGCGGCCAAAAATCATATGCATTCGGTCCACAACCCTCTGGCGCAATACCAGCGTCCCTTCACCATTGAAGAGGTACTGGCGGCACAGCCCATCATCTATCCGCTGACCATGCCGATGTGCGCGCCGCTCTCCGACGGCGCCGCCGCGGTTATCCTGTGCGGCGAGGCCGGCCTAAAGAAATTCGGCATCGACCGGCGGCGGGCGATCCGGGTTGCCGCCACGGCGATCGCCACCGCGGCGCCCCGCGGACCGACCGAGTTCGAGAAGGCAGCCTGCCGCCGCGCCGCCCTTGCCGCCTACGAACAGGCGGGCATCGGTCCGGAAGAGGTGTCGGTGGTCGAGGCGCATGACGCCACCGCGATGGGTGAGCTCATGGCGGTGGAGTTCCTCGGTCTTACGCCGATGGGCAGCGCCGGCGCCGCGGCCGAAGCCGGCGCGCTGTCGATCGGCGGCCGTGTTCCGGTGAACCCGTCGGGCGGGCTGGAGTGCAAGGGGCACCCGATCGGCGCCACCGGCCTCAGCCAGATCCATGAGCTGGTCACCCAATTGAGAGGCGAGGCCGGGGCACGGCAGGTGGATGGCGCGACCGTCGCCCTGCAGGAAAATGGCGGCGGCCAGATCGGCTACGAAGAGGCCGTCGTCACCGTCAATATCTTCACCCGATGACCGGCTGACCGCCGGAAGCGCCACCACCAACGCCGTCACCGCCATTGTGCCAGTCCCGCCGTCGCCCGACGCGAAGGCCAGGCAGGTCCATCGCACGCTGTGACCACATGAAAGACAATAATAAAAATAAACATTCAGCGAAACACCGTCAGGGATGGAAGTAAAAATGAAGAGAATCCATAGATCTTCCAGGCCAACGTTGCGGCGTCCAGAAGGGTCCGCACTAACCTTGATCGCGGTGGCGTTTGCAGGGTCGGCCGCCGCAGCACAGATCGAAACCGACATCCCGGATCTAAAGCTGCGCTGGGACAACACACTCAAGTACAGCTCCAGCTACCGGCTGCGCGACGCCGACGACACCCTGTTGGGCAACGCCAATCTCAGCGACGGCGACACCAATTTCCGCAAGCGCGGCCTCACGTCCAACCGCGTCGACCTGCTCAGCGAGTTCGAGGCCGGTTACAGGCAGTTCGGCCTCCGCCTGAGCGGGGCCGCCTGGTATGATTCGGTCTACAACCACGGAAACCACAATAACACAGCCGGCGTCTTCGGCCCGGGGACCAGCGCCGTAAATTCGTCGGACATTTCCGGCCCGACCCAGTTCAATTCCTACACCCGCCGCGTGCATGGCCGTGATGCGGAGTTGCTCGATGCGTTCGTCTCAGGAAATTTCAACGTAGGTGACCATCGGGCGACGGTGCGGCTGGGTCAACACAGCGTGATTTGGGGCGAGAGCCTGTTCTTCGGCGACAACGCGATCGCCGGCGCGATGTCGCCGGTCGATCAGGCCAAGGCGCTGTCCGTGCCCAATCTTCGCTTCCAGGAACTCCTGCGCCCGGTTCCGCAGGCATCAGCGCAGATCCAGCTCACCGACGCGCTGACCGCCTACAGCTTCTACCAGTTCAGTTGGCGCCCGAATCGCTCGCAGGGGGCCGGCAGCTATTTCTCGCCGATCGATTTCCAGGCGGGCGGCGACCTGATCCTGACTCCCGCCGGCGCACTCCACCGCACCGCTACGCGCGATGGCAAGAACAGCGGACAGGGCGGCGTCGCCCTGCGACTGCGGGAGGAGGATGTCGATTTTGGCCTGTATGCCGTCCGCTTCAACGACAAATCCAGCCAGATCGTCACCAATCCGCTCAGGGGCACCTTCTACGAAGCCTATCACAACGGCATCAACGCCTTCGGCGCCAGCGCCAACCGCAGCATGGGATTGTTCAACTACGCCGTCGAAACGTCCATCCGCACGAACCAGGATCTGCTGTCCCCGAACGCCTACGACCTCGGCAATGGACCGCGCTATGCGGTGGGGCGGACCTTCCACGCCAACGTCTCGGCCTTCGGATCGAATCTCGGCACCACACCGCTGTGGGACGACGCCTCCCTGGTCGGCGAGGTGGCCTTCGCGCGCGTGCTCAGCGTGCAGAAGAACGCCGACACGTTGAGCGGCTGCCAGCCGACCAGCTTCCCAGGTTCGGTGTGCGCGCCCAACGGCACACGCAACAGCCTGCGTTTCCAGGTGCTGTTCGAACCCGTCTACTATCAGGCGCTTCCGGGGGTGGACCTGCGTCTTCCTATCGGGCTGGGCTATCAGCCCAAGGGGTCGCGCAACATGGTTGGCGTGGCCCCCCTGCCCGAGAATAGCGGCTCACTCAATCTCGGTGTGAAGGCGACCTATCTCGATGTTTGGCAGCTCGGTCTGAACGTCACCCATTACTTCGGAAATTCCGGAGTTCTCGTCAGTCCGGTCAGCGCCGGGGGTACGCAGGCTTGGAATTACAAACAGTATTTCCGGGATCGTGACTTCATTTCACTGAACGTGAGCCGCACGTTCTGATCCCCCTGGAGAAATCGATGAAACTGAATTCGCTTTTCCTGAGCGCGGTTCTGGCCGCGAGCGTCTCAGCCGGCCTGCCCGCCGTCGCCGCCGTCAGCGAACAGGAGGCCCAGCAGCTCAAGTCCACCCTGACCCCCCTGGGGGGCGAACGCGCCGGCAACAAGGACGGAACCATCCCCGCCTGGAACGGCGGGGAAGTCAAGCTGCCGTCCGGCTTCACCTCGGCGCAGCGCCGCCCGGATCCCTTCGCGGCCGAAAAGCCGCTCTACTCGATCAGCGCCAAGACCATGGCCCAATACGCCGACGCGCTGACCGACGGCCAGAAGGCGATGCTGCAACGCTATCCGAACTACCGGATGGACGTCTACCCGACCCACCGCACGGCGGTGGCGCCGCAATGGGTTTATGACAACACCCTCAGGAACGCCACGCGGGCCAAGCTGGTCGACGGGGCCAACTATCCGATCCCGTCTGGCGCCTACGGCGGCCCGCCTTTCCCGATCCCGAAATCGGGGCTGGAGGTGATGTGGAACCATCTGCTGCGCTATCAGGGGACGCAGACCCGGACCATCAACGGGCAGACCTGGATGGTCACCGCCGATGGCAAGAAGGTGATGGTCGTCAAGGGCGAGCAGGACATCCTGATGCCCTACTACGACCCGAACGGTTCGGCGGAAAAGTTCGACGGCGTCTTCTGGCTGACACGGGTGATGAACGACGGCCCGCCGATCCGCGCCGGCGAGGCCCTGGTCGGTCGCTTGCATGTTGACGACGCAAAAACCAACACCTGGGTGTACCTGACCGGCCAGCGCCGGGTGCGCAAGCTTCCCAACCCGAACGGCGACACGCCGCTGCCGACCTCGGCGGGTCTGCTGAGCTTCGACGAAGTCAGCGTCTTCGCCGGCGGACCCGGCCTGTTCGACTGGACGCTGGTCGGCAAGAAGGAGATGCTGATCCCCTACAACGCCTACAAGATGCTACAGCCCGACAATCCCGAAGCGCTGATGACCGGGGCGTTCCTCAACCCGGACCATGTCCGGTGGGAGCGGCATCGGGTCTGGGTGGTCGAAGCCAGCCTGAAGTCGGGCAAGCGTCATACCTCGCCGCGCAGCCGCTATTACGTGGACGAGGATTCCTGGCTCGCCGTCCTCGCCGACCGCTGGGACGCGAACGGACAGTTGTGGAAGACGCTCTATGGCATGCCGGTCACCTACGCGGAGATGAGCATGACCGAGATCGTGACCTTCGGCTTCTACGACCTCCTGTCCGGCGCCTGGTATGCGGGTCCCTTCATGAACGCGCCGGCCTCCGCGATTGGCGTCACCCCCAGCACCGACCTGAAGGATTCGGACTTCACGCCCGACGCGATGGTCGGCAACCAGTTGCGTTGAGGAGGGAACGATGCATCGGACGCCGCGCCGGGCCGCTGTGCTCGCGCTGATCCTATGCGTTGGCAGCCTCGCTGCCGGCGCGGTGCCGGATCCGGTTTTCCGGGAAGCTGACCCGATGGAGCGGCCCGCCATGGCGACGCCCCGGGTGGAGCGGGTCACGCTGCTCGGGCTTGCCCAGGCCGGGCAGCGGCTGGTCGCGGTCGGGGAACATGGCGTGGCGCTCTATTCGGACGATGATGGCCGAACCTGGCGCCAGTCCGCAGTACCGGTCAGCGTGACGCTGACGGTGGTCCGCTTCGCCGACGCGACCCATGGATGGGCAGCCGGCCATAATGGCGTGCTGCTGCGAACCGACGATGCCGGCGCGAGCTGGCAACGGGTGCTCGATGGCCGGGACGTCATACGCCTGTACCAGCAGGCGGCGGATCGGATCGCCACCGGCAATAGCCTGTCCAACGAACGGAGCCAGCTTGCGCAGAGCCAAGCCGCCCGGTTGGCCGCCCGGTTGGCCGAGGACGGGCCGGACAAGCCCTGGCTGGACCTGACCGTCGACTCCGCCGGCCGTCTATGGCTGGCGGGGGCCAATGGTCTGCTGCTGCGCAGCGAGGATGGCCGGCAGTGGGAAGCCTGGTCGTCCCATCTGGGCGATCCGGTGGACCGCCATCTCTATGCCGTGCAGACCAGGGGCGAGGAGATCGTCATCGCCGGAGAACAGGGGGTGCTGCTGCGCTCCATTGACGGCGGCGAACATTTCGAATCTCTCTGCCTGCCTTACCGCGGCAGCCTGTTCACGCTGCAACTGGGCGAAGACGGGATGACGGTGGCCGGATTGCAAGGCAACGTCTTCCGGTCCATCGACGGCGGCCGCAGCTTCGTTCCGGTGCCGCTCCCGGCGCCGGTCAGCATCACCGCCAGCCTGCGGATGCCGGACGGCGGGACGCTCCTGGCCAATCAGGCCGGCGACCTCTACCGGCTCCATCAGGGAACGCTTCTCCCGCTCGGCGTCTCGGCGGGCAGCAATCCCTCGGCGCTGACCCTGGCCGCCGACGGCAGCCTCGTCAGTGCCGGCAGCCATGGCCCCAGCCGCATCGCGGCGCTTCCGACAATGAGCGACCTCCGATGACCGCATCCGTCGACAATCCTCACCTGGAGGACAGCGCGCTGCCCTTCGATCCGCGTTCAGGATCGATGATCGAGCGCCTGCTGTTCAATTATCGCCAGTGGATTCTCCTGCTGTGCGTCGCGGTGACGGTGCTGGCGGCTTTCCAGCTGCCCGGCCTGCGCAGCAACGGCAGCTTCGAAAAGATGATCCCGACGGAACATCCCTTCATCGTCAACTACCTGGCGATGAAGAGCGACTTGCCGAACCCGAACGTCATCCGGGTCGCCATCGAGGCGCCGAACGGCGACATCTACGATGCGGACTTCCTCGAAACTCTGAGGCGGCTGACCAACGACCTGTTTTCGATTCCCGGCGTCGACCGGGTCGGCCTGAAAAGCCTATGGACGCCGAACGCCCGCTGGCAGGGGGTCACCGAGGATGGGTTCGATGCCGGCACCCTGGTGCCGAACGACTACCAAGGCAGGCCGCATGACCTCCAGCAATTGCGCGTCAACGTGCAGCGGTCCGGAGAGGTCGGCAAGATCGTCGCCTTCGACGAGAAATCCGCCCTGGTTTCCGTCCCCCTGCTGGCCGACAACGCGCAGCAGCACCGCAAGCTGGATTATGGTTCGCTGAACGTCACGCTGGAGCAGCTTCGGGCGCGCTACGAGGCCCAGGGCGTGCGTATGCACGTCACCGGCTTCGCCAAGGTCGTCGGCGACCTGATCGAAGGCTTGCGGAAGATCGCCGCCTTCTTCCTGCTGTCGATCGTCCTGGCCATGGCGGTGCTGTATGCCCACACGCGGTGCGTGCGCAGCACCCTGCTTGTCGTGGCGTGCTCGCTGGTGGCCGTCGTCTGGCAGCTGGGCGCCCTGCCGGCGCTGGGCTTCGAACTGAACCCCTATTCCGTGCTGGTGCCCTTCCTGGTCTTCGCCATCGGCATGAGCCACGGCGCGCAGAAGATGAACGGTATCATGCAGGACGCGGGACGCGGCGCGCCGAAGGAGGTGGCCGCCCGCTACACCTTCCGCCGCCTGTTCCTGGCCGGGCTGACGGCGCTGTTGTGCGATGCCGTCGGCTTCGGCGTGCTGCTGATCATCCGCATCCAGGTCATCCAGGAACTTGCCATGATCGCCAGCCTCGGCGTGGCGATCCTGATCTTCACCAACCTGATCCTCCTGCCGATTCTCCTGAGCTATGTCGGCGTCAGCCCGCAGGCGGCGGAACGGAGCCTGCGGGCCGAGCGGGGCCAGAGCCATCCGGTGTGGCACTGGCTCGGCCGGCTAACCGAACCGCGCCGGGCCGCCGCCACGGTGGCGGTCAGCCTGGCGGCGGCTATCGCGGCCTTTCTGGTCAGCCAGCATCTGAAGGTTGGCGATCTTGACCCCGGCGCGCCGGAGCTTCGGTCGGACTCGCGTTACAACCGCGACAACGCGTTCATCAACGCCCATTACGGTGCCAGCGGCGACATGCTCATCGTGATGGTGCGCACGCCGGTCGGCGAGTGTTCGGCCTATGATGCGCTGATGCGGGTCGATGCGCTGGACTGGAAGCTGCGCAGCCTGCCGGTCGTCGAAAGCACCGCGTCGCTTGCCAGCCAGCAGCGCCTGCTGTTGAGCGGCTACAACGAGGGCAGCCCGAAATGGTACGATCTGCCGCGCAACCGCGACATGCTCAACACCATCACCGCCAACGCGCCGCGCGGTCTGTTCAACGACAATTGCTCCGTGCTGCCGGTCACCGCCTACCTGCGCGACCACCGGGCCGATACCCTGGCGTCGGTGGTGGAGATGTCCGACGCCTATGCAAAGGCCAATGATAGCGACTCCGCCCGCTTCCTGCTGGCAGCCGGCAACGCCGGGATCGAGGCGGCGACCAACATCGTCGTCCGCCAGGCCAATCGGGAGATGCTGCTCTGGGTTTACGGCGCGGTGCTGGTCCTATGCTTCGTCACCTTCCGGTCCTGGCGGGCGGTGCTCTGCACCATGCTGCCCCTGGCGCTGACCTCGCTGCTCTGCGAGGCGCTGATGGTCATGCTCGGCATCGGCGTGAAGGTCGCGACATTGCCGGTCATCGCGCTGGGCGTCGGCATCGGCGTCGATTACGCGCTCTACGTGATGAGCATTCTGCTGGCCCACCTGCGCAAGGGCGAGCCGCTGCCGACCGCCTTCGAGGCGGCACTCCTCTTCACTGGGCGCATGGTCATGCTCACCGGCTTCACGCTGGCGGCGGGCGTCACGGTCTGGGCCTGGTCGCCGATCAAGTTCCAGGCCGACATGGGGGTGCTTCTGGCCTTCATGTTCATCGGCAACATGGTCGGCGCCCTCGTGCTGCTGCCGGCGCTTGCCCGCTTTCTGCTGAAATCCGGGGCGCCCCGGGCCTGATACGACGCCGGCTTCCGGCAATCGCCGACAATCAATGAATGGGAAGGATCGATGTTCAAAGATGAAGTGGTAGCGATCACCGGCGCCGGATCGGGCATTGGCCGGGCGCTGGCAATCGGGCTGGCGCCGCTTGGCGCCCGGCTCGCCCTGGCGGACATCGACCAGACCGGCCTGTTGGGAACGGCGGAGTTACTGCCCGCCCACACCGAGGCACGCTGTTACCATGTCGACGTATCCTTGCGCGAAGCGGTGTTCGCCTTCGCCGACGAAGTGACGCGCGACTTCGGCGCCGTCCACATGGTCGTCAACAACGCCGGCATCTCGGTCATCGCCCATATGCGGAACTTGACGATCGAGGAGATCGAGAAGGTGCTGGATGTCAATCTCTGGGGAGTCATCTACGGGACCAAGGCGTTCCTTCCCGGCATGCTGGCGCAGAAGGACGGTTGCATCGTCAACATCTCCAGCGTGTTCGGACTGGTGGCCTGCCCCGGTCAGATCCCCTATACCATGTCGAAATTCGCTGTGCGTGGCCTGACCGAAGCCCTGTGGATGGAACTGGCGGGAACCGGCGTGCGGGCGGTGCTGGTGCATCCGGGCGGCATCAACACCAACATTTCCAGGAACTCCACCCATGCCCGAAACGAGAACGACCAGGATCGCCGCCTGGCGCGGGCCATGCTCTCCCAGATGACGACCTCGCCCGAGGACTGCGCGAGAGAGATCGTGAAGGGGTTGCTGAATGGCGACAAGCGCCTGCTGGTCGGCAGCGGCGCGCGAACCCTCTACCGCATGTCGCGCCTGCTTCCCGACAGCTATGACGCGCTGATCCGGCGGAAGCTCAACGCGTGAAGCGTCCGCCGCGGTCGCGGAACCGAGGAAACCGGCATGGGCAGGCACCACAATGACCTCGACGCAGAATTTCCTTAAATGGGGCCGCAACGCGGTCGGAACGGGCGACGGAGAGTCCACGGGCGGCCTGCTGGCCCATCTTCCGATCGCCGGCAAGGTCGGGTTTCTCCTGTCGCTGATGATCCTGCTATGCGCCGGCCTCGCCCTCTACAGCCTGGTGCAGATGCGCTCCATCAAGTCCGGGTACGAGTCTGTGGTCACGTTGTCGGAACGTAGCAAGACCGCCCTGGTCGCCACCGGAGCCCTGCGCTCGATCCGAATTCTGGCGCTGGGACTGGTTGCGCAGGACAACAGCGATACCCTGCGATACGCCGAACAGGACATGACGGCCCTGAAGACGCTGTTCGTGGACAGCGTCGCTGAACTGCAACGCATCCTTCCCCAGCGGCGCGACGAAATCGGGTCCGCCGTCGTCCAGTTCGACAGCATCCTCGCGATCGTCGACGTCGCCCGACGGCAGGTGCTGGACGGGGACCGGCAGGGCGCGGAAGCCTCCTTGCAGAACATGAACATCGACACGTCAATGCAACAGTTCGACGGCCTCGCGGATGACATCGCGCAGGCGATCACCCAGGAGAATGCCGAAGCGGAGGAGCGCTACCACCGGACCGTCATGGTGACCACCATGTCCGGCGCCGGCGGCGGCCTCATCGTGCTGACCTTGGCACTTCTGGTGAGCACCCGCTCCCTGTCCCGTCCACTCGGCCGGATCGTCGGCGAGATGCGACGGCTTTCCGATGGCGACCTGTCGGTGGTCATCCATGGCGGCAGCCGGCGGGATGAGATCGGCGCCACCGCCCGGGCCTTGACCGTCTTCCAACAGGCCATGCGCGAGGCCGAAGCGTTGAAGGGAGCGCAGGAAGCAGCGCGGCTTCGCGCCGAGCAGCAGCAGCGTGCCACGCTGGCGGCACTGGCCGACGATTTCCAGGGACGGATGGCCGGCGTCGTCGCAGCGGTCGGCGAAGCGGCCGAGCAGATGCAGCGCACCGCCAGGGGGCTGGACCGGGTCGCCGACCATGCCAAACAGGAATCGGCGGTTGTCGCCCGCAATGCGGGGCAAGCGTCGGAAAGCATCGAGAACGTGGCTGCCGCCACCGAGCAGATGTCGGCCAGCATCCAGGAGATCGTACACCGGGTCACGGAGGCCGAAGACATTGCCAGGAAAGCGACGGGAAGCGCCCAGCAGTCGCAGACCACCATGGCGAAGCTGTTGCAGGCCGCCGACGAGGTGGGCGAGGTGGTTGGACTGATCAATGACATCGCCAGCCGCACCAACCTGTTGGCGCTCAATGCCGCCATCGAGGCGGCACGGGCCGGAGAGGCAGGGCGGGGTTTCGCCATCGTCGCGCAGGAGGTCAAGGCGCTGGCAGGCCAGACGTCGCAGGCGACCCAGCGCGTGCAGCAGCAAATCGCCGGCATCCTGACGGCGGCTGGCCAGTCCGCCGAGGCGATCCAGTCGGTCGGAAAGATCATTGCCCGACTGGAGGACATCGCGGTAGCGATCAGCGCGTCGGTCACCGAGCAGGGGCAGGTCGTCCACGGCATCGCCGAGGAGGCCAGCCGCGCCGTAGGCGGTGCCGATACCGTCCGCACGCTGATGGCCGGAATCATCGAGGACGCCGACGGGACCGACGCGATGGCCGGACAGGTGCTGGCCGCCGCCGATAATCTGGTGGGAGAGGCGGGCAGCCTGCGTTCGGCGGTGGACAGTTTCCTCACCCAGGTTCACACAGGCTGAGCGGTGGGTGGGATATGGCCGGCGCCGTGAAGCGGGCATCAATCCTGGGTGAGCGGCAACGTCCAGAGGCGTGGAGGAAATTCGCCGATCCTCCGCCCCGTGGGCTGTGATCTGGCGAAGGGAGGTGGTCATCGCGCGTTTTCGGTAAGGTTGTGTTGCGACCCCCAACCCCAACCGAGCTCCCACGATGACCGACGACAGAATGGCGCTTCTCGAACAGATCCAGAAGAGTACCGACGGCGACTTCCTGCGCGCCATCGCCGAGCACACGCTGCACCGGCTGATGGCCTTCGAGGTCGATGGGCTGATCGGGGCTTCACGTCACGAACGCAGCGACGAGCGGTCGACCTACCGCAACGGCTCGCGGCCGCGCCAACTGGAAACCCGGCTGGGCACGCTCGATCTGAAGAACCCCAAGTTACGTCAAGGCTCCTACTTCCCGGCTTTCCTGGAGCCGCACAAGACACACATGGTTTCTTCAACGACATCAGCTTGACACCGTTTCCCGGTGAAAGGGCCGTCCACCACATCACCTCAATCAGTTCAGGGACCGGTCGAAGGATCAGGCCGCGCGAATGCTGGCAAGGAAGCTCTCGACCTCCTGGCGAAGAACCTTGGCCTCGCTGGCCAGCGCGCCCGACGCGCCGGTCACCTGAGTTGCCGCGCTGCTGGTTTGCCCGACGGTCCGGTTCATGTCGGCGATGGTGTAGCTAACTTCGGTGGTGCTGTGAGCCGCCTGCTGGACGTTGCGGGTGATCTCGCTGGTGGTGGCGCTTTGCTCCTCCACCGCAGCGGCGATCGCCGCGCTGATTTCGTTGATGCTGGCGATCGTCTTACCGATCCCGTCGATGGCCAGGCTGGTCCCCTCGGTCGCCTGCTGCACCGCCGCGATCTGCGCCGCAATGTCCTCGGTGGCCTTGGCCGTCTGCGTGGCCAATTGCTTGACCTCGCTGGCGACCACGGCGAAACCCTTGCCGGCCTCTCCGGCGCGCGCCGCCTCGATGGTCGCGTTCAAAGCCAGCAGGTTGGTCTGGCTGGCGATGTCCTGGATCAGCTTCACGACCTCTCCGATCCGCAACGCCGCCCCCGTAAGGTGAATCACCGTGCGGGTGGTCTCTTGGGCCTGCGCCAGCGCCGTCGCGGCGACCGCGTTGGAGCCAGCCACCTGACGACCGATCTCTTGGATCGAGCTGGTCATTTCCTCAGTTGCCGCGGCGATCGTCTGCACCGTCACAGCCGTCTCCTCAGCCGCGGCGGCCGTCGTGGCCGCCTGTCGGCTCGCCTCGTCGGCGACCGCCGTCATGGTGTGCGCCGTGCCGTCGAGTTCGGTCGTGGCGCCGTCCATTGTGGCCAGGATGGCGGTGATCGAGTTGTCGAAGCCGGCAACCGCCGCTTCCATCACACGCGTCCGTTCTTGACGTCGGGCGTGCTCGCTCGCCTGTTCGGCGGCCAACCGATCGGCTTCCTTGGCAGTCACACGCAACGCCTCGACCGCCGCGGCGATCTCGCCGATTTCGTCCGCGCGCCCACGCGCCGGCACCACCACCTCGCGTTCGCCCTGCGCCAGTTTTGACAGCACTGCCGTCATGCCGACCAGCGGGTCGACGATACGCCGGCCTATCAGGATCGCGACGCCGACCACCGTGAGAACGACAAGCGCCAAACCGCCGACAGCGAGCAGCAAGCGGACGAATGCGCGGCCGCGCGCCGCCTCCGCCTGGCTCAGCGCCTCCGCAATGGCGGCATCCCGCACCGCGAGCGCGGTTTGCACGCCGCCAACCAAGCGCGACCAGGCGTCCTGAAAGGAAATCCCGTAGTCAACACCTGTCCGTCCCCTGGCGATCAAATCGGCGATAAGCGCATCGGTGGCGCCGAAGAAGGTCGCGTCGGTACCTTTCAATGCCGCCGCGAGGGCGGGCGCGTCGGCAATCTGCGCGGCGGTGGCCTGGAGGCGCGCCCAAGCATGACGCGTCTCTCCGGCCAGGGCGGCGGCCAGTTCGATTTCGTTGCTGGTCAGCATCCGCTTGGCACCGACAACCGTGGTGAAGATGGCAACGCGGCGCCCGCCGGCTTCGCGCATGTCCCAGGACAGGCGGGCGATGCCGCCAAGCCGTGCGACGTCGGCGTCGGCGAGCGCCACGCCCTGTTCCAATCCATTGGCGATGCCGTTCAGTTCCATGACCCGGGCAACCACGCGCTCACCGAATCCCTTGACAAAAGCCTGGTCGCGTTCGGACTTGGGGCGGGCAATCGCGGCGTCAACCTCACTGTGGAGTGCCGCCAACGCCTGCTCGACCGTGCGCAATGTACCGAGCGCTGCCGGCTTGCCGGCATAATTGGCGGCCTGAACAGTGCGGTTGGCCTCCGCCAGCGTCTTGGCGATTTCACGACGGGCGGCATCGATCTTGGCGCGCGACTCGTCGCCGGCCGGAGCGTCCGCGAGCAGGGCTCCATTCTGCACACCCCGGCTGAGCACAACCTTTTCGGTGACCCGCAGCACCGCACCCATCGCCTCGGAGAGGGTTCCGGCATCAACAGAGCGGCGGTAGTTGCCCCACTCCACGGCCAAGAAGGTGATCGACACCACCCCTGCCACCGTCGCCATTGCCAGTACGCAAGAAAGAAAAAATGCTCGGATTTTCATAAAATCTTCTCCTTGCGGACTTTTTACAATTTTCAAATCACCAAGGCGGATTCTTGGTGATGGTGCACGCGGATTTATTACTTTCTTGTAAAAATTTAGTCCGGGTCTTAATCCGAGCCCCCGGCCTCCAGGCATGCATCACCCTCTCTTAGAACAATGAGAGAGGGTGGTGCACGCATTCATTGATTGTAACCGCCGGAATCCGCGCCGTCTGGCGCGGCGGCTGTAACGCTCAGATCCCCTTGAAGACGGGCTTGCGCTTTTCGTGGAAAGAGGCGACGCCCTCCTTGAAGTCCTCGGAGCCGCGCAGACGGCCGTAGGCCTGCCCCTCGATCTCGATGGCGCCGTTGACCGAGACATTGTTGCCGCTGTTCAGCACGCCCTTGATGGTGCGCTGGGCCAGCGGCGAGAAGCCGCGCAGTTCGTCGACCAGGGCGGCGACCGTCGCCTCCAGTTCGGCATCGGCGACGCACTCGGTGACGAAACCCCAGTCGGCGGCCTGGCGGCCGGGGATGCGCTTGGCCCGCATCACCATGTCCTTGGTCCGGCAGATGCCGATCATGTGCAGCAAACGGGCCGAGCCGCCGGAGCCGGGGATCATGCCGATGCGCATCTCCGGCAGGGCGAACTGTGCGGTCTCCGACACGACGCGGAAATCGCAGGCCAGCGACAGCTCGAAGCCGACGCCGAAGCAATAGCCGCGGACCTGGGCGATCACCGGCTTGCGGCAGCGTTCCGGGGCGGCGATGTTGACCGCCAGCTCCGACACATGCTCGGCCGACTTCTCCATGAAGCCGGCGATGTTGCCGCCGGACGAGAAATTCTCGCCCTCGGCACGCAGGACGATCACCCGCACCTTGGGATCGCGGTCCAACGCCGCGAACACGGCGCTGAACTGGTCGCGCTGAAGCATGCTGACGATATTGAAGGGCGGGCGATGCAGCACGATGTCGGCGCGCTCCTTGGCCTCGTCGATCTCCACACGGAAGCCGTCGAGGTCGGCGAGCAGGCGGTCGTTGCTGTCGAAACGGT
This sequence comes from Azospirillum sp. B510, assembly GCF_000010725.1. Lineage (NCBI taxonomy): Bacteria > Pseudomonadati > Pseudomonadota > Alphaproteobacteria > Rhodospirillales > Azospirillaceae > Azospirillum > Azospirillum sp. B510. Next base: position 1,407,720 of record NC_013855.1, read on the forward strand.
AAGGGGTCACGGTTGAAACTCCATGGATGAAGGCTGGGGTCAGGAAAGTGTCGGGCTGTGTTCGAGCGAGAATTCGCCGGCCTGGAGCTTGCGGCGCAGGATCTTGCCGACCGGCGATTTCGGGATTTCGTCGAGGAAGACGTACTCGCGCGGGCGCTTGAAGTTGGCGAGGCCGGAGGTGCGGCAATGGTCGTCGAGATCCCTCGCCTCGACGCCGCGGGCGCGCTTGACGAAGGCGACGACCCGCTGGCCCCAGCGCTCGTCGGGCAGGCCGGCGACCGCCACCTCCAGCACGCCGTCATGCAGCGACAGCACGCTTTCGATCTCCACCGGAGAAACGTTCTCGCCGCCGGTGATGATCATGTCGTCGACCCGGCCGGTGACGAAGAGGTCGCCGTCGCCGTCGAGGAAGCCGATGTCGCCGGTGAAGTACCAGCCGGCATGCAGCGCCTTGGCGTCGGCATCCGGCCGCTTCCAATAGCCTTCGAAGGACTCGTCGCCCGCCAGGTCGGCGATGATCTGCCCTTCCTCCCCGGCCGCCGCGCAGTCGTCGGGATCGAAGCTGCCGAGGCGGACGATGCGGATGCGCTGGTTCAGCGCCGCCTTGCCGGCGGAGCCGGGCCTGGCCGGCGCGTTCTGGTCGAACGTGAAGGTGTAGATCTCCGACGAGCCGTAATGGTTGACGAACAGCTCGGGCCGGAAGGCGGCATCCAGCCGCTTCAGCAGGCCGTCGGTCATCGACGCCCCGGCGAAGCCCAGCTTGCGCACCGACGACACGTCGGTGGCTGCGAATTTCGGGTCGGCCAGCAGGTCGTGATAGAGCGTCGGCACCAGATAGAGGCAGCTCAGCCGCTCCGCCGCGATCAGATCGAGCGCGCGGCCGGTGTCGAAGCGCGGCAGGCAGACGAAGCAGCCATCCACCAGCGCCATCGCCAGCAGCGAGCGTACCCCCATCGTGTGGTAGAGCGGCATCACCCCCAGCGTGCGCTCGCCGCGGCGGTAGCAGTTCTGCGCGACATGGGCGATCGCTGCGGCACGTTCGGTCCGGTGGCGGCGCGGCACGCCCTTGGGCTTGCCGGTGGTGCCGGAGGTGTAGAGGAACAGCGAGACATGTTCCGCCGTGGCGCGCGGCTGCGCCGGAGCCGGTTCGCTGTCCAGCAGGTCGGCGAAGCGGTGGTCGGCCTGCTGGCCGCCATCGCCCACCGCGATGCAGGGCAGCGCCCGCGCCGCGCCGGACTCCCGAACGGCGTCGGCCGACACGTCCTGATGGAACAGGGCGCGCACCTCGGCGTTGGGCAGGCAATAATCCAGCTCGTCCGCCTTCACCCGCCAGTTCAGCGGCACGATTGCGATGCCCGCGAGCTGGCAGGCCCAATGGATGGTCGCCATCTCGTGCGTGTTTTGCAGCGCGGTGGCGATGCGGTCGCCGGGATGCAGGCCGAGCCGGTCGAAGGCGCCGACCAGCCGGCGGATGCGCTCCAGCCATTGCGCGTAGGTCAGCCGCAGGTCGCCGTCGATGATGGCGACCGCGTCGGGGCTGCGCTCCGCGCTGGCCAGGATGCTGCGGCCGAGGTCAAACATGGGAGACCTCCTTCATCGTCTGGCCCGTGACCTCCATCACGGCGCGGACGATGCCGGCATAGCCGGTGCAGCGGCAGAGATGGCCGCTCAGCATGTCGCGTAGCTCCTCTTCGGTGGGTTTCGGGTTGCGGCCCAGGTAATCGGTCAACGACATCAGGATGCCGGCCGTGCAGAAGCCGCATTGCAGGGCGTGATGCCGGCGGAACGCCTCCTGAAGCGCGGTCATGCGCCCCTCGTTGGTCTCCGCCAGCCCTTCGACGGTGTCGATGCGCCGGCCGTCGGCCTGCACCGCCAGCGTCAGGCAGGCACGGGCGGCCACCCCGTCGATGCGGACAGTGCAGGCGCCGCAGACGCCGTGCTCGCAGCCGACGCGGGTACCGTGGGCGCCCAGCTCGTGGCGCAGGAAATCGCTCAGCAGCAGGCGCGGATGGGCATGGCCGGTGCGCGGCTTGCCGTTCAGGACGATGGAGACGGCATGGCGCGTCTCCGCCGTCAGCGCGGATGTGGATTTCAGCGGCGGCATGACAGGGCCTCTTCAAGGACGGTGCGGCCGATCCGGCGGACGAGGTCGCGGCGGTAGCGCGCGGTGGCATGCTGGTCGTCGTCGCCGCCAAGGTCCCAGGCGAAAGCGTTCAGCGCCTCGTCGAGATCCGGCGGCAGCCCGCCGTCGACCAGCGGCCAGGACCGCGACGTCGGCCGGTCGGCCACCCCGCCGACGGCGAGGCTGGCGGCCTGCCCGTGCACGGTGGCGGCGCAGGCGGTGATGGCGAAGTCGCCGTGCCGCATCGACTGCTCGCGGAAGGCATGGCCGCTGCCCGGCCGGGCCAGGGGAAAGCGGACGCATTCGACGATCTCGTCCGCCGCCTTCACCGTGGTCAGCGGGCCCAGGAAGAAATCGGCGGCGGCAACGGTACGGCGGCGCTTCGCGTTGCGCAGCACCACCTCGCCGCCGGTGGCGACCAGACAGAGCGGCGTCTCGGCGCTGGGATCGGCATGGGCGACCGATCCGCAGAGCGTGCCCCGGTTGCGGGTCTGGAAATGGCCGACCCACGGCAGGGCGGCGGCCAGCAGCGGCACCTCCCGCGCCAGCGTCGGGCGGGCCAGCACCTCGGCCTGGGTGACGGCGGCGCCGACGGTCAGCCAGCCATCCTCGGCGCGCAGCGTGCGCAGTTCCTCCAGCCGGCCGAGGTCGATCAGCAGGCGCGGCTGCACCAGCCGCATGTTCAGCATCGGCATCAGCGACTGGCCGCCGGCGATCACGCGGGCATCGTCGCCCCCGGCCGCCAGCGCCGCCAGCGCCTCGGCGACCGTCGCCGGCCGCAGATAGTCGAAGGATGCGGGCTTCATCGGGCGATCCCCAGAAGGCGGAGCAGGCGGGCCAGAAGCGACGGAGGCTGGGTGAGGGCCGCGGGGCCGCCGGCACGGGCGACCAGCTTCTCGAAGAACTGGCCGATCAGCAGGCGCGAGGCGCTGTCGAGCATCCGGCCGCCGACCGCGGCGACCTTGCCGCCGACCGACGCGCCGTAGCGGTAGGTGACGCGCGTGCCCTCGGCGGTGCGCTCCAGCGTGACGTGCCCGGTGCCGCTGCCCGAGCCGAGCGCGCTGGTGCCGCTGCCGGTCAGGGTCAGCGCGTTCGGCGGGTCAAGGTCGGACAGCGCCACCTCCGCGGTATAGCGTCCGCGTACCGGACCGATGCCGACCACCACCTCTGCCCGGTAGGCGTTGGGACCGACGAGGTCGAGCGCCTCGCAGCCGGGCAGCAGCGCCGCCAGCTCCTTGGGATCGAGCAGGATGGCCCAGACCTGTTCGGGGGTCGCCGGCACCTCGCGACTGCCCTCCCCGGTCAGGCCGCGCCCGCCCTTGACGGCGGCCGGCGGCGAAGTGGAAGAGCCGACTGCGGAGGTCGGGCGCGGCGGCTCCGGCGGATGGATCAGCGCCGCCAGCTTGGCCGGGGTGATCGGCAGGGACGGCACCACATCCACGCAAGCACCGGACAGCGCGTCCGCCACCGCGTTGGCGAGGCAGACCGGGGTGCTCATGCAGTTCCCCTCCCCCACCCCTTTGGCGCCGAGCGGGGTCACCGGCGACGGGCTTTCGCGGTGCAGGATCACCGGGACCGGCACCTCGCAGGCGGTCGGCACCAGATAGTCGGCGAAGCTGCCGGACAGGAACCGGCCGTCGTCGCCATAGGCATATTCCTCGTACAGCGCGGTGCCGACGGCATGGGCGAAGCCGCCCAGGATCTGCCCCTCCACCAGCAGCGGGTTCAGCAGCCGGCCGGCGTCGTGCATGGTGACGTAGCGGTCGATCCGCAGCGCCCCGGTCGTCCGGTCGATCTCGACCCCGCAGAAATCGAAGATGAAGCCGTAGCAGGCCGAGCTGTTGATGTGATCGGCGTCGGTCGGCGCCTTCAGCGGCTCCGGTGTCCAGAAAGCGGTCTCGCGCAGCGCCGCCTCCTGCCCGTCCGGCCCCTGCCCTCCTGACAAAGTGCCGGGCGACCAGTGGCCGGCGGCGGCGACGCGGGAGAAGGACAGGCCGTTGTCCGGGTTGGCGTCGGAGAAGACCTTGCCACCGGCGAAGCGCACATCGTCGGCCCGGCAGTTCAATTGACCAGCGACCAGCGCCGCCATGCGGTCGCGCAACCGGGTCGCGGCGACCTGCGCCGCCCCCGCCACCGCTCCGGCGAAGCGGCTGGAATAATTGCCCGACGCGATCGACCAGGCGTCCTTGCCGGTGTCGAGGTCGGTGTTGACGCGGATGTCCTCGAACCGCAGGCCGAAAACGTCCGCCACCACCTGGGCCAGCACGGTGCGGTGCCCCTGGCCCTGGGGGGCGGAAGCCACCGTGACCGAGACGCCGCCGGTGGGATCGACGGCGACGCTGGCGGTCGCCTGCGCGCCGTTCTTCGGCCCGGCCTTGCGCCGCTCCTCGGCGGTCAGGACCGTGGTGATGTAGCCCATGTTGGAGATCGACGGTTCGACCACCGCGGCGTAACCGATGCCGTAGAGCCGCCCCTCCGCCCGCAGCGCCTCGCGCCGCGCCTTCAGCGCATCGAGCGCCCCCTCGCGCACCGCCTGCTCCAGCGTCGCACGGTAATCGCCGCTGTCGAGCGTGCCGCCCGACGCGGTGCGGTAGGGCATCGCCTCGGCCGCCACCAGATTGCGGCGGATGACATCGAGCGGGTCCAGCTCCAGCTCCGCCGCCACCCGGTTCATCAGCCGCTCCAGCCCGTAATAGAGCTGGCCGCCGCCGAAGCCGCGGTTGAGGCCGGTCGGCGTCTTGTTGGTGACGACGATGCGGTTGGTCACCGCGAGGTTCGGAATGTCGTAGGCGCCGGTCAGGTTGCCGTGGTTGCGGTAGAGCGAGGCCGGTTCCGGCGCGCGCAGATAGGCGCCGCAATCCTCGGTCTGCTCCATCCGCAGCGCCAGCACCCTGCCGTCCGGCTCCACCGCCGCGTCGATGCGCATGCGGCGCGCGGTGGCCGAGGTGGCGGCCATCAGATGTTCCAGCCGGTCCTCCACCCACTTCACCGGCCGTCCGGCGACGCGGGCGCACAGCCCCATCAGCACGACATAGGGGAACACCGCCTGCTTGTTGCCGAAGCTGCCGCCGGAATGGGGCGGCGTCTTCAGCCGCAATCGCGATCCCGGCACGTTCAGCGCCTTCGCCATCACCGGATGGACGGCGAAGGGGCCGGAGAAGTTCGACAGCACCTCGTAGGCATCCTCGGCCGGGTCATAGTCGGCCAGGACGACGAAGCACTCCATCGGCGTGCAGGAGTTGCGGGGATACTCGACCTCGACAGACACGCTGCGGGCGGCGCTGGCGAAGGCGGCCTCGGGATCGCCGTAGCGAAAGCTGCGGCTGTTGACGAGGTTGGAGCCCACCGCCGGATGCAGCGGCTCCGACCCCTCCTCCAAAGCCTGCGCAATCGAGGTCACCGGCGGCAGCGGGCGGTAGCGCACCTCGATCCGGTCGAGCGCGTCCTCGGCGACATAGCGGCTGTCGGCCAGCACCACCGCCACCGGCTCGCCGACATGGCGCACACGGTCGATGGCGAGGCACCAATGCTCCATCGGCGCGCGGATGCCGACCAGGAACGGGCTGGCGAAGCGCCTGGCCTCGGCCCCGGTGACCACGGCGGCGACGCCGGGAAACGCCAGGGCGGCGGCGGTGTCGATGTCCAGCAGCTCTGCATGGGCGTGCGGCGAGCGCAGGATTGCGGCATGCAGGGTGCCCGGCTTCACCGGCAAATCGTCGGCATAGCGCGCGACGCCGGTCAGCAGGGCGGCATCCTCCACCCGCGGCATCGCACGGCCGACGAACGGGGGCGGATAGCCTTTGGTCTCAACGGTCTGCGTGGCCGTCATCGTCATCCTCATTCGATCGCCGCGCGCCAGACGGCGGCGGGGGCGGCCAACCGGTCGATATCGACGGACTCTTCGCCCGGAACGCGGATGCGCTTGAACTTCATCTCGGGCGAGCCAACCGGGATGGTGGCGTCGATGCCCCATTTCGCCCCCAGCCCCTCGTCGGTCGAGGGGTCGAGCTTGGAACACTGGCTGTTCCCCACCACCACCAGATCGCGGTCGGCCTGGAAGCGGGTGGCAATGGCCCATTCGACCTCGCGCGCGTTGTGGATGTCGACGTCGGGATCGACCACCACCGCATGCTTGATGTCGTAATGGGCGGCGAAGGCGCCGAGCAGGACGTTCTTCGCCTCGCCATGCTGGGTCTGCCGCAGCTTCACCACCAGATGGTAACGACCGACCCCGCCCAGCGAGAGATGGACATCCTGCACGTTGGGGAAGTTGCGCTGGAGCGTCGCCAGGATCGTCGCCTCGCGCGGGATGGCGCCCAGCAGCAGATGCTCCAGCCCGCCGCCGACGATGGTGTGGAAGAGCGGACGGACGCGGTGGGTCACCGCATCGACCTGGATCACATGGCGGTTGGCGCGCTCGCCGTAATATTGCGGGAATTCGCCGAACGGTCCCTCCGCCTCGCGCACCCGCGGCAGCAGCCGGCCCTCGATGACGATCTCGGCCTCGGCCGGGACACGCACCCGGTTGGTCTTGCAACGCACGACGTCCAGCGGCTCGCCACGCAACGCCCCGGCGATCTCCAGCTCGTCCTGGCCGACGGGCACGATGGCCTGGGAGGCCAGCAGCGTCGCCGGATCGACGCCGATCACCAGCGCGATCTCCAGCGCCTCGCCCTTCGCTTCCGCCTTGCGGTAGAAATGGTCGGTGTGGCGCGGCAGCAGCAGGATGCCGATGCGGTCCGGCCCGTTGATCTGGCAGCGGTGGATCGAGACGTTCTGCACCCCCGTCTCCGGATCGCGGGCGATGGTCAGCCCGGCGGAGATGTAGGGGCCGCTGTCATGCTCATTATGGGTCGGGATCGGCAGCAGCCGGGTCAGGTCGATCGGACCGCGGTGGACGATTTCCTGCGCCGGCGCTTCCGCCACCTCGCGCCAGGGCAGGGGTTCGGTGGCGGCGCGCTGGCAATGGGCGATCAGTTCGTCCCCCGGTACCCCCAGCGCCTCCGCCATCCAGGCCCGGTCGGACACCAGGCCCGACACCACCGTGCCGGAATGGCCGTCGGGGTGGGGGAACAGCGTGGCGGTCGTTCCGTCCAGGCGCTTGGCGACGGCGGCGAGCTGGTGCACCAGCCCGACACCCGGCCGCATCACCGTCAGGCGGCCGGTCGCCTCCAGCCGGTCGAGCCAGCCGCGCAGGCTGTAGGCGGCGCTCCGCGTTTCCGGAACCGGAGACAACATTGGGGCCGGGGTGAGGAAACGGTCTGTGGCGTGGTTGCTCATGGCTGTCTGCCTTGGAATGGACGGTGAGACGATGCGGGCAAGGGAGCGGGCAAGAGGTCTCGCGAGGAGCCGGGCGTGGCCCTGGTTCAGGCGGTGTCCCGCATCGTCCGGGAGGCGGACATCAGGCGCGGCAGGTGGCTGACGCTCATCACGATCAGCGGGATGACCAGGGCGACATAGGCGTTGTCGATGCCATAGGGATCGCCGGCCAGATACCAGCCGATGGTCAGCACCAGCGACAGCAGGATGCTGGTGAGGGCGCCCTTCGGCGTGCCGAACTGCGGGGCGTAGAAGATGAAGAGGACCAGCACCGCCAGGGTCAGGCGCAGCGACTTCGCCAGGAAGGTGACCTTCAGCACGTCGGGGGCGAAGATGGCGAGCGGGATCGGCAGCAGGCAGACGACGGTCGACGCGATCCGCACGAACATCAACGCGCGGGAGTCGGCGGCCGTGACGGCGTCGGTCTTATGGACGGCCGGCAGATAGAAATCCTTGTACAGCAGCGTCGCCGTGCCGATGCTGATGGCGGAGATCGTGCCGAACAGCGAGCCGGCCAGACCGGCGACCACCACCGCGGCCATCAGGCTGTCCATCTGCGACACGACCATCGGGAAGGCCTGGAGCGCGTTGATCTTCGGGAACATCAGCGACGCGCACATGCCGCACAGCGCCGCCGCCAGCCCGAAGGGCACCAGCAGCAGGGCGGTGTAGAGGCTGGCCCGCTGCGCCTTGGCGGCGTTGTCGACGGTGCTGATCGCCTGGAGCACATACTGGGTGGAGAAGACGGCGCCGGTTCCCGCCAGGATCCAGGCGAAGATCTGCGGCCATCCGGCGGTGTCTATCGCGAACATCTCGGCCGGCAGGCGGGCGCGCAGTTCCCCCATGCCGCCGACCTGCGACAGGGCGAAGGCGGTGGCGACGAGGATGCCGATGTATTTGACGATCGCGTGCATCACGTTGGTGTAGATGACCGAGCGCATGCCCCCCATGCTGACATAGAGCGCCGCGACCACCCCGGTGATGACGATGGCGGTCGCCCGGTCGATCTTCAGAAGCCCGGCCAGCACGGCGCCGCCGCTGGCATAGACGGAGATGGCGACGATCTGCAGCGCCGCGATCATGATGATGCTGGTGGCGAGCTTCGTCCCCTTGCCATAGGTCTTCGCCATCACGCCGGAGATGGTGTTCTCGCCCAGATCCTTGAACTTGCGGGCGAACAGGAAGGCGTAGAGCACGAAGCCGATGCCCAGCGCCGCAAGGTTCCACGCCGCCGAGATGCCCCACTTGTAAGCGGCCTGGGCGGTGCCGACGCTGGCGGTGGTGCCGATGAACTCCGACATCAGCAGGAAGCCCACCAGCAGCGCCGGATAGGTGGTGCCGCCGGAGGTGAAATTGTGCGCGGTGTTGGCGAAACGTTTGGCGGCATAGCTGATGACGCCCATCGCCAGGATGTAGACGATGGCGAGCGACATGGCGGTCCAGTTGGCGTCCATGGCGAATGTCCTCCCGGTGTGGCAAGGCCCGCCCTTTGCCTGGGTCTTTTGCGGGCATGTGGATGCGTGCGGGGGCCGACGGGGTCGGCCGGCCCGGTCGCCGCCGCGCTACGGTGCGGGCGTGCTAGGGCCCGGGCGCACCGGCGCGCGGTGGCATGGGATCGTGAAGCAGGGTTCCACTCTGGATGAGGGCGGTCCGGAACTCCTCGGTGAACAGGCGGACGACATGGTCCAGCCCGTCGGCACCGGCGGCGGCATAGGCCATCAGGAAGGCGCGGCCGGCGAAGGCCGCGGCGGCTCCCCGCCTGCGGGCGCGCAGCAGGTCGAGGCCGGAGACCATGGAACCGTCGACCAGGACGGTGGCACGGCCGCGCACCCGCTCCTCGATCGCCGGCAAGGCGTCGATGGCCGCCGGAGCCGCGTCGAACTGGCGGCCGCCATGGTTGGAGACCAGGATGCCGTCGGCCCCCAGCGACACCGCCTTGTCGGCATCGTCCGGATGCAGGATGCCCTTGACGATCAGCGGACCGCGCCAGACGTCGCGGAAGCGGGCGACCGACTCCCAGGTCAGCGGGCCGGTCATCTTCTGGTAGACGAAGCCGGCGAGATCGCCGGTGCTGGCGTCCGGACCCAGATAGGGTTCGAAATTGAAGAAGCGCGGCTGGCCCCGCCGCAGCATCGCCAGCGCCCACAGCGGCGCCCGCGCCACGTCCCATGCCGTCCGCAGGGTCGGGCGGAACGGCACGACGAGGCCGTTGCGCACGTCGCGCACCCGCTTGGAACGCACCGGCACGTCCATCGTCAGCACCAGCGCATGGGCGCCCGCCGCCTGCGCCCGACGGATCAGGTCGAGCGACACCGCATGGTCGTTTTCCGGCACATTGTAGAGCTGGTACCAGAACACGTCCGGCGCGATGCGGGCGATGCGCTCGATCGAGCTGTTGGCGACCGTCGACATCACGTAGGGGATGCGGGCGCGCTGGGCCGCCGCGGCGATCGCCTCGTCGGCGTCCGGCCACAGCAGGCCGGCCAGCCCCATCGGCGCCACCCCGACCGGCAGGGCATAGCCGCGGCCGAACAGCGTGGTCTCGGTCGACACGCCCCGCAGGTCGATGCCATAGCGCGGCACGATCTGAATGGCATCGAGCGCCTGGCGGTTGCGCGCCAGCCCATGATCGTCCCCCACCCCGCCGGCGACGAAATCATAGGCGAAGCGCGGCGTCCGCCGCCGGGCCTGCGCCGCGAGATCGGCGACGGTGGGGAAGCGGCGGCGCAGCCGCGCCGCCTCGCTGCTCAACCCGCCGCTGCCCCAGCCGGCCCCGGCCGCGGGAGTCGCTTGCGGCTTCGGAGCGGACGGCACCGCGGAAGCTTGAGACGTCGCCGTCTCCATGGCCGGATCGCGCGCCGACATCAGTAGTCGCACAGCACGTTGACCAGCGCCTGACGACGCTCCTGCGTCACAACCGCCACCGCACGGCGCAGGGTGTCGCGCAGTTCCTCCGGCCGCTCGACCCGGAAGCCGACGCCGCCGCTCGCCTCCACCAGCTTCTCGAAGGCCGGCGACGGGCTGAGGTCGGCCAGCATGCGCCCGCCGTTGCGCGCGGCGACGCCGGTCTTGTACATCGCCATGGTGGCATTGCGCACGGCGCCATAGAGCTGGTTGTTGAAGACGATTGTCAGCACCGGCAGGTCGTGGGCCTCGCCGACCCAATGGGAGGCTGTCGGGTTGGCGAACATGTAGGCGCCGTCGCCCAGCGTCGCCACCACCAGCCGGTCGGGGTTGGCCAGCTTGGCCCCCAGCGCCGCCCCCAGTCCCCAGCCGAGGCCACCGGCGGCGCTGAGGCCGAAATAGGTGCCGCTGCGGGTCTGCGGGCAATGGTCCAGACGCAGGGGATATTCGTTGACGATGATCGCGTCGGGACCGACCGCCTCGCCGATGCAGGCGCTGAGCCATTCCGGACCGATGCGGCCGTCGGACGGCGCCGCGTCGGGGGACAGCCGCTTGCCGGCGAGCGTCTGCGACTGCGCCCGCAACGCCTCACCGCGGGCGGTGATGCTCTTGCGGTCCAGCCCCTCGTGACGATCCAGAAGGGCTTCGACGGCCGTCAGCACGTCGGCGGTCTCGCCGGCGATACAGAGGTCGGCGGGAAAGCTGCGCATCGGATAACGGGTGTAGGTGGGATCGGTCGCGACATGCACCACGCGGCAGCCCGCTGGCGGCGATTCCAGCGCCGGGATCCAGGGCACATCGGCGTCCAGCGCGATCACCAGATCGGCCTGGGCCAGCAGCCCGCCGGGCAGCGAGCCGAGATTCATCGGATGGTCGGCGGCGATGTTGAGAAAGCGCGGGTGGAAGGAGACCACCGGCAGGGCGAAACGCTCGGCCAGCCGCGCCAGCGCGTCGAAACCGGCCTGGGTGCGCCCGGCGCCCTGGGTGACGATCAGCGGACGCTCAGCCCCGGCGATCCAGTCGGCCAGGGTGCGGATGTCGTCGGGCTGCGGGTGGGGAGCGGCGGGCGCGGCGCGGCGGCCGGCATCGGGGCGGGCCACCCGGATCGGGTCGGCCAGCACGTCGCGCGGCAGCGTGGCATAGACCGGGCCGCGCGGCGCCGTCATCGCCACCTGCCAAGCGCGCGCCACTAGGTCGCCGGCCTGTTCGGGCAGATGGAGTTCATAATCCCACTTCACCGCCTCGCGCAGCATGCCGCCCTGGTCGAACATCTCCTGCGCCCAGTGGATGTAGCGGGTGCGGGTGCCGTGGCGGCCGCTTTCGCTGTAGGGGGAGCGGCCGGCGAACAGCAGCACCGGGGTCTCGTCGCGGCTGGCGTTCAACACCGCGTTGACGGTGTTGGCGGTTCCGACATTGACATGCACCATGACCGCCTGCGGCCGTCCGGTGGTCATGTAGACTCCGTGCGCCATCGACACCGCGAGATTCTCGTGCGGGACCACCATGGGGCGCGGAACGGCCGTGCCGGCTTCCGCCGCCCGGGCGAACGCCTCGGCGATCGGCGGAAAATCGGTTCCGCCGTTGGCGAAGAAGTAATCGACGCCATGCGCGGAGAGCTGGGTCAGGAAAAGATCCGATGCACTCTGCTCGAATTCTTTGGATCCGCCGGCGTTCGATTCGTTACTGACCAAGGACTTTACTCCCTCAACGTGCATTGGCTGATCGTCGGCGCTCGTTCCGCCGCTTCATAGGTCGCGCGATTTGGAACGCTAATCAAATAATTTAAAATCATCGGCCCGATCATCCGATTTGATCGCATGACTGACTGATAGTTTCGCGGACCATCGCAGCCTTGATGAAAGCGGACTTCCACCGTCCACCCAACCTCTATCAGTTTTTATGATGATCAGCATTCCCAATCATTATTTGTGATGGGAACCCGGTTCCGCCATAGTCCGACCGCAAGCCGTGCGCCCCATTCGCGGGCGGCGACCGACCAGGATGAGGATGCCGACCGATGGAGATCTCCGCCGATACGCCGCACCACGGCATAGATCCGGACGGGCGACCGCGCCCGACGGCCCCGCGGCGGCTGATCGTCGGCATTTCCGGCGCGTCGGGGGTCGTATATGGGATCCGGATGCTGCAGACCCTGCGGGCGCTGGAGATCGAGACGCATCTGGTGCTGACCCGATCGGCGGAGGTCACCATCGCCATGGAGACCGACTGGAAGGTCGCCGAGGTCCGCGCGCTCGCCAGCGTCGCCCATCCGGCGGACGACATCGCGGCCTCGATCTCCTCCGGGTCGTTCCGGACGATGGGGATGGTGGTGGCGCCCTGTTCCATGCGCAGCATGTCCGATATCGCCTGCGGCACCACGACCGGCCTTTTGAGCCGGGCGGCCGACGTCGTGCTGAAGGAGCGGCGCCGGCTGGTGCTGATGGTCCGCGAGACGCCGCTCCATCTCGGTCATCTGCGCACGATGACCGCCCTGGCCGAGATGGGCGCGATCATCGCCCCGCCGGTCCCGGCCTTCTACGCCAAGCCGGATGGGTTGGACGACCTGATCGATCACACGGTCGGGCGGGTGTTGGACCTGTTCGAGCTGGACAGCGGACGGGTGCGGCGCTGGGGGGAAGCCGCGCGCCGGTCCGGCCGTTCCCCCGCCCGCCAAGCCCCGGCCGATCAGCCGAGCGCGAGCATCTGATGGACCTGCGCCAGCTCCAGTATTTCATGTGCCTGTACGAGGAAGGCAACGTGACCCGCGCGGCGCGGCGGCTGAACGTCGTGCAGCCGGCGCTGAGCATGCAGATCGCCAAGCTGGAGGCCGAACTCGGCGAGAAGCTGTTCGAGCGCAGCCCGCAGGGCATGATCCCGACCGCGGCCGGCCGCACCATGTTCCGGCTGTTCCTGCCGATCCTGCGCGACATCGCCGCCGCCAAGCAGGAGATCGGCAATCTGGCCGGCCGCATCTCCGGCCAGGTCTCCATCGGCCTGATCGCCTCGGTCACCCAGTCGGTGCTGTCGCGGACGATCGAGATCTTCTCCAACCAGTATCCCAGCGTGGAACTGAGTGTCGCCGACGGCTACACCGCCACCTTCGTGGAGCAGGTGACCTCGGGCCAGCTCGACATCGCGGTGATCAACCGGCCGCGCAAGCGGCTGGGGTTGGAAACCACGGACATCCTGAACGAGGAGATGGTTCTGGTCAGCGGGGCGGCGCAGCCGCCTCCCCTGCCTGACACGGTACGGCTCAGCGACCTCGCGCAATTCCGCCTGGTCATCCCGTCCAAGCGGCACGGGTTGCGGGCGGTGCTGGAGCAGGCCGCCGAGGCGCAGGGCATCGACCTGAAACCCCAGCTGGAGATCGACACCCTGATCTCCATCGCCGAACTGGTCGCGCGCACCGATTGGGTCACCGTGCTGCCCAGCATCGCCGTCCATCGCGGTCTGGCCGACGGCACCCTGCGGGCGACCCCGATCGTGGAACCGACGATCATGCGCACGCTCGCCTGGCTCCATCACCCGCGGCGGCCGCTCAGCCTCGCCGCCGTCCGCTTCATGGAGACCATGAACGAACGCCTGATCGAGGCGGCGCGCCCCGGCGCACATCTGGACGCCGGCCGGACTGCCGCAAGAGATGCCGCCGAGAGCCATCAGGTAAAGTGATCTCATTGATTAGAAAAGACTATTTGCCTTGACACCGCCGCCAGCGATTAGCTGGCGGTGGGAAGGAGAGCGCGCAGGTCCCGCGCGCCCCTCGCAATGAAAACGTCCAACGGGTAGGGGAGGATAGCGGTGACCAACTTGGACAGCCGGCATTGGATCGACGGCGCATGGGTGCCCGGCACCGACCGCTTCGCCAGCATCAACCCCGCCGACGGCAGCGTCCTCGGCCATGCCGCCGATGGCGGACGCGCCGAGGCCGAGGCCGCCATCGCCGCCGCGCATGCCGCCTTCAATCGGCCCGACTGGGCGCAAAACCCGCGGCTGCGCCAATCCATCCTGCTCGGCTGGGCCGACAGGCTCGACACGCAAGCCGAGGATCTCGCCCGCCTGCTGACGCTGGAGAACGGCAAGGCCATCGCCCAGTCGCGGGGCGAGATCGCCGGCGCCATTTCGGAAATCCGCTATTACGGCGGCCTCGCTCGCCATGTTCCCGGCCATGTGCTGGAGGTCGAGCCGGGCGTGCTGTCCACCATGCTGCGAGAGCCGGCCGGCGTGGCGGCGCTGATCATTCCGTGGAATGCGCCGGCGGTGCTGCTGGCGCGGGCCATCGGTCCGGCGCTGGCCTGCGGCTGCACCGTCGTGGTCAAGCCGGCGGCACAGACCACCTTGCTGACCGCCGCCTTCCTGCGCGCCCTGTCCGAGGTTCCCAGCCTGCCCCGCGGCGTCTGCAACATGATCAGCGAGACCGGCCATGCCGCCGCCGCCCGCCTGGTCGACTCGCCGTTGGTCGACGTGGTCAGCTTCACCGGCTCCACCGCCACCGGCAAGCGCATCATGGTCGCGGCGGCGGACACCATGAAGAAGCTGTCGCTGGAGCTGGGCGGCAAGAGCTGCTGCTTGGTCTTCCCCGACGCCGATCCGGCAGAGACCGCGGCGCGCATCGCCACCGCCGCCACCATCATCTCCGGCCAGCAATGCACCGCCGCCCGCCGGGTGCTGGTCCATGCATCGGCCTTCGACGCGATGAAGACACATCTGCGGGCAGCGTTGGCGGCCATGACGGTGGGGAACGGCCTCGATCCGGCGATACGGATGGGACCGCTGATCGACCGGCCGGCGCGCGATCAGGTGCAGACCCAGGTCGAACGGGCCTTCGATGCCTGCGACGAGGTGCTGCTGCGTGGCGGGGTGCCGACGGACAGCCCCGCCGCCGCGTCGTTCCTCACCCCATCGCTGGTGGCGCACGACGACCCCTCCGCCTTCTTCTGCCAGGACGAGATTTTCGGCCCCTTCGTCGTGCTGGAGCGCTTCGAGACCGAAGCGGAGGCGGTGGCCAAGGCCAACAACACCGTGTTCGGCCTGTCGGCCAGCGTCTGGACCCGCGACGGCGCCCGGGCGTTGCGCATGGCCCGGGCGTTGCGCAATGGAACCGTCTGGATCAACGACCACAACCGCCTGTTCGCCGAGGCGGAAACAGGCGGCTACCGGCAAAGCGGCCTGGGCCGGTTGCACGGCTACGATGCCTTCGCCGATTTCACGGAACTGAAGCATGTTTGCCAGACGGTGGGAACCATTGGCTGATTGATCCTTCTCCGGGAGTGTTGTCAACTTGACCAGCCAAGGACGCAATGAAGATAAACAGCCCCGCTTCTGGATCGTTGGTCAGTTGACCTGAGCAAGGCCTATCACCTCGCGCCAAGCGGTGAAGGCACGAGCGAGGGCGGCGCGGTGCTCGGAGGCGGAGCGAGTGCAGTATATGGATGCTCTCGTAACACTTTATGGTTCCATCCGGAAAAGATCTGGATGGAATCATAAAGTGCAAAGGTGGAGTCATAAAATGGTCTTTCGAAGCGTTGTCACGGGAACGTTGGCGACGTACCCCTCACGGCCTTATATTGCTCGGATGCCGCCACTCTCAACTGCCTTAACCTCCAACGCCACCTGGTCTCCCGTCGTATCCTGCGCACCTTCCGGGCGCACGCCACGGCCGACTGGCAGGCAGCGACCGCTGCGGCGTGCGCCTGTCAGGAAATCGACACCTGCCGCGCGCCGACCCAGTTGGCTCTGTTGCAAAGTTTGTTGACGATCGCGAGATGATGGTCACGGGCATCACCGCCGATGCTATGCGTCCTGGCGCTCGAACTGTTGGGTGATGAACTGCACGGCCTCGGCGAGCGCCGCCGGGTCCAACGTTGAAAGCGCGTTCGACAAGACACGCCTCGCCCCGCATGTCTGAGGTGATGTGGTGGACGGCCCTGAGCCTCCACCGAATCAGAAACTTCCCAATCCGTAAACCGCTGTTAACCCGACTTCGGAGCCCTGCCTCCCCTCCCCCCAGCGCTTGTGGAACTGCCCGACAGCTTGGCTGCCCTGTACCGGGAGCGGATCGCCGATCTGGCGGCGACACTGGAGGATCCGGAGCACCGGATAGAAGCACGCGAGCGGCTGCGCCCGATGATCGTGCGGGTGGCGGTGCGCTTCGGCACAGCCGATGCCCGAGGGGTCGAGATCACGCTGGAGGGTGATCTGGTGGCGCTGCTCAGCCTCGGACTGAGCCCAAAAGCAGTGAAGGCCGGCGCTTCGGAGGCGGCCGGCCTTCGGGAACAGGTGCGTTCGGTAATGGTGGTTGCGGGGGCGCGCAACCAACGATTCTTGCGATTGGCTGAAGCGCAAATTCTCAAGAGAGCGTCTCTCCGCTCCTATACCACGGCCTGAAGCATGATCGACTACGGCCAAGCCGTTCCTCCGCGATCATAGCGCTCCTGGCCGCTGGACCAGATTTGCCCAGCCCGCACCATCCACCGCAAGCCGGCGCATCCGGGGTGTCGGGTGGTACAAAGGCCCAAGGTTGGCATAGCGATCGCACCACTCCATGATGGTTTTCGCGCCAAGCTCATCGGCGTAATGCAGCGCCCCACCAAGATGGCGGGGGAAGCCGATCCCCAGGATCAGGGCCATGTCCGCCTCCGCCGCCGAGCCGACCACGCCATCTTCCAAGCACCGCGCCGTTTCCAAGATCATCGGCAGCATCGTGCGCTGGACGATCTCCTCATCGGAGATAATCCGTGAACCGCCAGGCTGCACGGTCGCGAGAAGCGCTCCGACATCCGGATCGACCACCTTGCGCTGGTGCCCCGCGGCATCGGCTTCATAGCGGTAGAAGCCGGCACCGCTCTTCTGGCCGAAGCGCTTGCTCTCGACCATCACATCCAGGGCGGTGGCGAATTCCACCCTCATCCGCTCGGGATAGCCCGCCGCGATGACCTCAATCACATGGCGGCTGGTGTCCATACCAATGACATCCTGCAACCATGCAGGCCCCATGGGCCAACCGAAGCCCTCCATCGCAGCGTCGATCCGCAGGAAATCCGCACCATCGTGAATCAGCCGCAGGAACCCCAGCACATTGGCCGCCAGAATGCGGTTGACCAGGAAGCCGGGACAATCGCGAACCACCACTGGCGTCTTACCCATGGCGCTGGCGTAGCCGACGATCGTAGCCACCGCCTCCGGCGAGGTGTGCGGTCCCTGGATCACCTCGACGAGCGGCATACGGTGCACCGGATTGAAGAAATGCATGCCGACGAAGTTTTCCGGCCACTCCAGATCCCGAGCCAGATCGGCGACGAGCAATGACGAGGTGTTGGTCGCGACCACGGCGTCGGGACGAATATGCTCCTCCAGTTCCGCCAGCACGGCGCGCTTGATGGCGATGTTCTCGACCACCGCCTCGACGATCACGTCGGCCTCGGCGATGCCGTCATAGGTCAGACCCGGCCGGATGGACGCGAGAATGCCATCCGCCTTGGCCGATGACAGCGCTCCCGTCTCGACCCGTTTGGCAAGCAGGGCGCCGGCCTGCGTCATGCCGAGATCGAGGGCGGACTGCGCGATATCCTTCATGATTACGGGAATTCCGCACACCGCACTCTGATAGGCGATACCGCCACCCATGATCCCGGCGCCAAGCACCGCCGCGCGCGAGACGGGCCGTGCCGCCCTGGTCTGCTGCTTCGTAGTCTTTTTCACCGCCTGATCGTTGATGAAGACGGCGACCAGCGCACGAGCCGCCGGCGTGCGGGCGATATGCGCAAAGGCACGCGCCTCCAGGGCCAAGGCGGCGTCACGATCGACGCCGGCCGCGCTTTCGATCAGTTCCACCACGGCAAGGGAGGCCGGCAGATGAGGCCCCGTCTTTCGGGCTTTCGCCTTCGCCGCCGCGAAGATGGGAGCGAGATCCTCGCCGGCCCGAACGACGGGCGACAAGGCCTCCTTCCGACGCTCGCTCCAGTCCGGGCTGGCGACGAGTCCATGCAAACGTTCCAGCGCCGCCTCCCGTAGCTCCGGCGGCGGAACCACGGCATCCACCGCCCCCGCCCGCAGAGCGTCGTCCGCCTTGCGCGGCGTGCCGGACATGATCCATTGGAGCGCAGCCTCGACACCGATCAGACGCGGCAAGCGCACCGTGCCGCCAAAGCCGGGAAAGATGCCAAGCCCCACTTCGGGCAGTCCGATCCTGGCCGAATCCGACAGCATGCGGACATCCGCCGCCAGGGCCAGTTCCAGCCCGCCCCCCAACGCCAAACCGTTCACGGCGACCACGGTGGGAACCGGCAGATCGGCAAGGGCGGTAATCACCGCGCTCTGACCCGCGTTGTGGATGGCAATCTCGTCCTCCGCCATCCCGAACAGGTCCGTGAATTCGAAAATGTCGGCACCGACGATAAAACTGTCCTTGCCGCTGGTGATCAGCAGTCCCGTGACGGTGCGGTCCTCCCGCACCAGGCAAAGAGCCCGGTTCAGCTCATCGAGGGCAAGCCGGTCGAGCTTGTTGACCGATTCCCCGGCGCGGTCGAAACGAAGCTCGGCGAGTCCGTCGCCAAGCGCGTGGAGTTGAAGCGTGTTTCCCTGGAACATAAGGTCACACCTTGCCATAGAGGGTCACCGCGCAGGCGCTGCCGGTGCCGATGTTGTGCTGGAGGGCGAAACGCGCATTTTCGACCTGCCGTGGGCCGCATTTGCCGCGAAGCTGCTCCACCAGTTCGAAGCACTGGGCCAGACCGGTCGCCCCCAGGGGATGGCCCTTGGACAGCAGCCCGCCCGAAGGGTTGGTGACGACCTTTCCGCCATAGGTGTTGTCACCGTCGAGGATGAACTTCTCCGCCCCGCCCTCGGGTGCGAATCCGAGCGCCTCGTAAGTCACCAGCTCATTGGCGGTGAAGCAGTCATGCAGTTCGCAGACATCCACCTCGTCGGGTCCGATCCCCGCCATCTCATAGACGCGCGCCGCCGCCGTCTTCGACAGATCGAAGCCGACGGCCTTGATCATCGACCGCTCCCCGAAGCTCGAAGGCAGGTCGGTCATCAGTTCCTGTCCAAGGATGCGGATGCTGGCATCGATTCCGCGCTTGCGGGCGAAGTCTTCGCTCACGATCAGCGCAGCCGCCGCGCCGCAGGTCGGCGGACAGCATTGATAGCGTGTCAGGATGCCGTAGATCGTCGGCGACGCCAGGATCTGTTCGACCGTCAGCGGTGTCCGGAAGATGGCCCGATCGTTGTGTTCGGCATGACGGCGTGCCTTTTCCGAGATACGGGCGAAGGTTTCCGGCCTGGTTCCATATTTTGCCGCATGTTCCACTCCGGCGCCGCCGAACAGATGGGCGGCCGGCGGCGTCGCCGGATCGGCCGGCTGAAGATCCTGGGACAGGCTCTTCCAGTCAGCCAGGGGATCCGGCCGATCGGCAAACACCGTCGGCAGCGCCCCCGGCATCATCTGTTCGAAGCCGAAGGCCAGCGCGCAATCCACCGCCCCGGCCTCGACCGCCTGCCTGGCCAGGAACAGCGCGCTCGACCCGCTGGCGCAGTTGTTGTTGACGTTGACCAGCGGAATTCCCGTCAGGCCGACGTGATACAGCGCTCTCTGTCCACAGCTGCTGTCGCCATAGACATACCCGGCATAGGCCTGACCAACGTCGCCGTAAGTGATGCCGGCGTCTTCCAACGCAAACCTGACCGCGCGGGCGCCCATCAGGTCATAGGTGTCACTGGTCCCAGGCTTGACGAATGGGATCATCCCAACACCTGCCACAACCGCCTTCGCGCTCATCTGGCGTTTCCTCCTCAACCGGTTGGAAGCGTGCGGAGAAGGCCGGATGCCCGACGTCCCGCACCTTGTATTGCGATACCTATTTTAGCGCCCAATGCCGATGATCGCCAGATGGAACTGTCATATTTTTCCTATGCCGGGATACATTTTTAGAAATGAGGTATATCATTAGCCGCAATGGGCTCCGCCGTCGTATCGCGGACCTCGCTTGGAAGGACAGTGGCCATGATGCTCAGAGACATTCTCGTTCACGTCGATCACACCGCCGAGGCGAACGTCCGCGTCGGCGTCGCAGCACGCCTCGCGACGGCGCACGGTGCCCGCCTGACAGGGATCTATGTCCGCCCGGCACTGACCCTCCCGCGCGCGGCGCAGAATTTTGCCGGTCCCGGATTGCAGGCCGAATTGGAGCGCGCCAGCGACGAATTGGCCAAGAAGGCGCGCATCGCCTTTCATAAGCATGGCGGAACCGGCGATGGGGACCTGCGCTGGCTGGAGGATACGGGCAATCCAGCCGAACGAATCGCGGAACAAGCGCGCTACTACGATCTCGCCGTGGTCGGCAACACCGAGACGGACAACACAAACGGCCGTGCCGGGGACCGCGCCATCCTCTCCTCCGGCGTGCCCGTCATGGTGGTGCCTCCCCGCCTGACACGCCCTGCCGTCGGCAACCGGATCATCGTCGCCTGGAACGGCAGCCGCGAAGCGGTGCGCGCGGTTCACAGTGCCCTCCCCCTGCTCCGCAACGCAGGCGCCACTGAGATTTTCATGGTCATGGCGCAAAGCCAGGCGGCGACATCCCCGCCGGCTGGCAGCCAGTTGCTGGACTTCCTCGCTCGGCACGGTGTAACGGCTTCGATCACTGTACTGCCGTTCGACGAAACCCACGGTGTCAGCGGCCAGGTTCTGGCGCGTCTCGATGCGTTCGACGCAGATCTCGTGGTCATGGGCGGCTTCGGCCGCTCATGGCTGCGGGAAGCAATGATCGGCAGTACGACAGGCATCCTGCTGACTCGCGCGCCGGTACCATTGTTCATAACGCATTGAGGGGCCGTAAAATGGCAAGCACACCATTCCACTGAACCGACAATTTTGAACTTGTCCTTCATGCCAAAATTGAGATATCTCAATAGAGCGTACCCTGAAGCAGGTGGGACAGCCGCGCATCGTGTTGCGCCGCCGCCCCGGCGGGTGCCAGCCGATCTCCGATCCTCGCTTATTTCTGGGAAATGCCTATGAAAGTGTTCGTTTCAGTGAAGCGGGTTGTAGACTACAACGTGAAGATCCGCGTGAAGGCGGACGGCACGGGCGTCGAGACCGCGAACGTCAAGATGTCGATGAATCCCTTCGACGAGATCGCGGTCGAAGAGGCGGTCCGCCTGAAGGAGAGCGGCAAGGCGACCGAGGTGATCGCCGTGTCGGTCGGCCCGGCCCAGGCCCAGGAGACGCTGCGCACCGCGCTGGCGATGGGCGCCGACCGCGCCATCCTGGTCCAGACCGACGCCGAGACCCAGCCGCTGGCTGTCGCCAAGATCCTCAAAGCTCTGGTCGAGAAGGAAGGCCCCGGCCTGGTCATCCTGGGCAAGCAGGCGATCGACGACGATTGCAACCAGACCGGCCAGATGCTGGCGGCGCTGCTCGGCTGGGGCCAGGGGACCTTCGCCTCCAAGGTCGCGCCGGCCGATGGTTCGGTCACGGTCACCCGCGAGATCGATGGCGGGCTGGAGACGGTGGAACTCAAGCTGCCGGCCGTGGTCACCGCCGACCTGCGCCTGAACGAGCCGCGCTATGCCTCGCTGCCCAACATCATGAAGGCGAAGAAGAAGCCGCTCGATGCCGTGACCCCCGACGCGCTGGGGGTGGACGCGACGCCGCGGCTGAAGACGCTGAAGGTGGTCGAACCGGCCAAGCGCAAGGCCGGCGTCAAGGTGCCCGACGTGGCGACCCTGGTCGAGAAGCTGAAGACCGAAGCGAAGGTGATCTGACCATGGCTATTCTCGTCATTGCCGAGCACGATGCCGCTTCGCTGAAGCCCGCCACGCTCAACGCCATCGCCGCCGCCGTCAAGCTGGGCGGGGACATCCATGTGCTGGTCGCCGGCCAGGGGGCCGGGGCCGCCGCCCAGGCCGCCGCCAAAGTGGCTGGCGTCGCCAAGGTGCTGGTCGCCGACGATGCCGCCTATGCCCACCAGTTGCCGGAGGATGTCGCTCCGCTGGCGGTCTCGCTGGTCAAGGCCGGCGGCTACGGCCATGTGGTGGCTCCCGCCACCTCGGCGGGCAAGAACGTCGCGCCGCGGGTCGCGGCTCTGCTGGACGTGCAGGCGATCTCCGACATCACCGGCGTGGTCTCGCCCGATACCTTCGAGCGGCCGATCTATGCCGGCAACGCGATCGCCACGGTGCAGTCGTCGGATGCGGTGAAGGTGGTCACCGTCCGCGCCACCGCGTTCGAGGCGGCCGCGGCCGAGGGCGGTTCGGCTTCGGTGGAGAAGGTGGCGGCGGCCGGGGCCTCGGGCCTGTCGCGCTTCGTCTCGGCGGAGCTGACCAAGTCGGCGCGGCCGGAACTGACGGCGGCGAAGATCGTGATCTCGGGCGGGCGCGGCATGCAGTCGGGCGACAATTTCCCCCTGCTGGAGGCGGTGGCCGACAAGCTGGGGGCGGCGGTGGGCGCCAGCCGCGCGGCGGTCGACGCCGGGTTCGTGCCGAACGACTATCAGGTCGGGCAGACCGGCAAGATCGTGGCCCCGGACCTCTACATCGCGGTCGGCATCTCCGGCGCGATCCAGCATCTCGCCGGCATGAAGGACAGCAAGGTCATCGTCGCCATCAACAAGGACGAGGAGGCGCCCATCTTCCAGGTCGCCGACTATGGTCTGGTCGCCGACCTGTTCAAGGCGGTGCCGGAGCTGAAGGACGCCCTTTAAGGGGCACCACTCCGTACATCTGCTGCGTCGGCCCACCTCGCCGCCGCAATGTGCGGCGTTTAGTCCTCTCCATTTAGCATACCCACAGCAGGATGCCGCCGGCCATGAAGGCAAGCCGTTCCGAATTCATCGAGGTGCTGGGAATCCCCATTCACATACGGCGATGGGGTGAGAAGGGACAACCCACCATCTTTTTGCTGCATGGCTGGCAGGATGCCTCGGCGACCTTCCAATTCATGGTCGATGGTTTCACTCGGCATTTCAACATCATCGCGCCGGACTGGCATGGCTTCGGTTTGAGTGCCTGGGGAAGCGGCTTCTATCACCTCAGCGACTATGCTGCCTGCCTTGACGCCATTCTCGATGCCTACTCTCCAGACAGGCCTGCGATGCTGGTCGGACACAGCATGGGTGGCAACGTGTCCGGCCTTTACGCGGGCGCGCGTCCCGAACGGGTTGCGAAGTGGGTGAACATGGAGGGTTACGCCCCGGTGCCGGGCTACGGCGGGCGATCCCCGGCAAAAGTGCTGTCCCGCTGGCTCCGCCACCGCAACCCTCGGGAGGAAGACACGTTCTTTGAAAGCCAATCAGCGGTAAACGAGGAGTTCTCCAGGCTCTACCCCCGGCTTTCCGACGATCGCCGCGCGTTCCTGATAGAACATCTGACGGTCGAACGTGCCGAGGGGCGATGGGCATACCGTTCCGACCCACGGGCGCGGGTGATAACCGCTCTGCCCCTCGCCGCCGATCAGGTCAAGGATATTTGGAGCAATGTTACCGCCGATACCCTGTGTCTGCGTGGCGCCCGCTCCTTTGTAACCTCGGCCTTTGCCGAACATCCTGCCGATCTCGCCGAGCGACTGGGCACCTTGCGCCGAGGACGGGAAATCGTCATCGAAGACGCCGGCCATAACATGCATCACGATCAGCCGCTTCAAGTGGCCGCGCTGATCGAGGCATTTCTGACCGGCTCCCTTTAAGAGACATCCTCGCATCGATCCGGATGGTTGCGGAACAACCAGGGCAAGCCCGACGGCGACGGGGTTCCATTCAATTCAGATATCTCTTCATTATCTGCCAATTGGACAAAACCAGGAGACGCTCCGTGAACACATCGCCTGCTGTAATCGATCCCAAGCAGTTCCGCAGCGCGCTCGGGGCCTTCGCCACCGGCGTGACGATCGTCACCACCCATGCGGCTGACGGCACCCCTGTCGGGTTGACGGCCAACAGCTTCAATTCGGTGTCACTCGACCCACCGATGGTGCTTTGGAGTCTCGCCAAAACTTCGGCCAGCCTGCCAGCCTTCATGGACTGCGGGCATTTCGCGGTACATGTGCTGACCGCCAGCCAAAAGCCCTTGTCCGACCGCTTCGCCCGCCGGGGCGAAGACAAGTTCTCCGACTTGGCGGTGACGCAAGGGCTGGGCGACACCCCTCTGCTGGAAGGCTGCTCTGCACGCTTCCAATGCCGCACCGCCTATCGTTACGAAGGGGGGGATCACATAATCTTCGTGGGAGAGGTGCTGGCCTTCGACCATTCCGACGAACAGCCCCTGCTCTTCCACGGCGGTCGCTATGCCCGGATGTTCCCCCAGCCTCCACGCGAAGCCACCTCGACCGTCGAGGTCGAAAGCAGCTTCCGCAAAGACTTCCTCGGCTATCTTGCCGCTCTGGTCATGCTTCAACTCTATGCGCCGGTGCGCAGGCGCTGTGGTGAAAAGGGGATCGGGAACGGCGAGTATTACGTGATGTCGCTTTTGGCGGCCCGCCACGAAGCAAGCGTCGGCGAGATCGATTCCCTGATGACCGTCAGCGACGAGCGCCTGAGCGACGATCTGCTGCGGACGATGCTCCAAGCCGATCTCATCACCATGGCGGGCACCGGACCGGCGGCCATTCTTCAATTGACGCAGAGCGGACGCGCGCTGGCCATCGAACTTTTCGCGATCGCCAAGGCCGCCGAGGAGGACGCAGCGGAGGCTCTCGATCCCGATGATATGAGGCTTCTCAAAACCCTCCTCAAGAGGATCGTTCGCCGGGAGCTGGCAAAGCACCCCTCGGAGGAGGCGCCACCCGAAACGGCTGTGGTATGACGGACGGCGGCAATATAGCCGTCAGCCATCAGCCACAAACAGCAGCCGGATTGAAAACGGTGTTCGAAGGAAGCCATCGGACACCGCCTTTCAATCGGCGAGCGAGATGCCTTTGCCGCCCGCGTGGAGAAGCGGCGCTCTCCATCAGCGCTTCTGAAAGAAGCTCGAAAAGGCAGCCCGCGCTTCAGCGGAGCGGGCATGGTCCAGAAAAACCCGCTCCTCCGACATGATCGTCTCGTCGATGGTCGTCTGCCGCGCGCGGCACATCAGCTGCCGCGTGGCGCGAAGGGCTTGCGGCGGAAGAGCCGCGAGTTGAGCTGCTCGCTGCAACGCCCGTTCCAGCGCCATACCATCCTCAGTCGTCTCGTTCACGATGTCCAACGCTTCCGCTCGCATCGCCGACAGCCAGTCGCCGCATAGCAGGATCTCCGCAGCCCGCCGATGACCGAGCAGCAACGGCAGCAACAGGCTCGATCCACCTTCCGGCGTCAGGCCAAGCTGCACGAAGGGCGCCCTTAAACGGGCCGAGCGACCGGCATAAACGAGATCACAATGCAGCAGCATGGTTAGGCCGATGCCAACGGCGATACCTTCCACCGCCGCAAGGATCGGCTTCTCCAACCGATTGAGCCGGGCCAGGAACCGGATCCCTGGTACGCTCTGCGCATCAGCCGGCATCGCCTGGAAATCGGCCAGATCATTGCCGGCTGTGAAATGACCGTGGGCGCCGGTGACCACGATCACCCGCACGCCGTGGTCAGCCTCGGCATCGTCGAGAGCGGCGATGAGCTGGGCATAGGCCAGGTCGTTGAGGGCGTTGCGCGCGTCCGCCCGATCGATGGTGATCAGGCAAAGGCCCTCGTCGGGATGTTCCACCCGAACCGGCGACATCATGTCGGTCTCCTGAAACAGGCTGCGTCAGACGGTGGCGGACGATCCCTGGTCGGTAGCCAGCCCTTTCGCCAAATCTTGTGAAAGAAATTCAAGCATGTTGTGCATATGCCGCTGTGCTATGATGGCAGCCACATCAGGATCCCCGTCAAGAACAGCTGCCGCAAGTCGGCGCTGATATTCCGCATAGACCCTGGTTCTTTCCGGCGTGAACTTGAAGGTGCCGTAACGAGGCTCCCGGACGATCCGGTTGATGGTTTGGGCCAAAAGCTCGATAACCGGATTTCCGGATAGTGTCGCCAGCAGATCCTGATAAGCAAGAATGACCTGCGCCTGAGCACGAGTGTCATCGCTATTCTCGAAGCCTGCATGCTCATCCACGAACGCGCTCAGCTTGGCCCGGACCTCCCGCGAGGGATTGGCCGCAACCAAGCGGGCGGCTTCGGTGATGAGCGGGCCTCCGGCCTGGGTGATGCTACTCAAGGTGACGCCCCGAGCCATCAGGTAGATGGACATCATGTGCTTCACCGTCTCGGCGGACGGCATGCGGGCGAAGAAGCCGCCGCCCACGCCCCGTTTGATGGTCAGTAGCTGCTCGTGCTGGAGCAGGCGGGCAGCCTGGCGGAACGTCGGCCGGCTGACCCCGAGATCATTGATCAGCTTGTCCTCGGAGCCGAGAAAGCCATTCTCGTGGATATGGAACATGATCATGTTGCGCAGCTTCGCGACCGTGTCCCGGACAAGCGACGAGGCGTCGCCTTTCGCCCGCGGCTCCGGAAGGGCAACCACCGTCGCCACCGCCGACGCCGACGCCTCCAGATAGAGGTCGCGTTCCGCCCTCTTGAGACCGGAAGAAGACTTGCTCTTTGTCTTCACGGCTTCGCTCTTCGAGGAAGAAACCCGTGGGGAGCCTGCCGCTCCCTTTGCCTTGCCGCCGGTCATCACAGGCGATACACCCGCTGTCAGATTAGAGAGATGGAATCTTCATTCACTGGACCCAATATAGGCGGGTCGCAAACGTCAATCCACCTGCAACTCCAGCTTTCCCCGTGTTGAAGTACCTTTTTTGCGGGCCCCTCCGGTTAACGACCACGCGATCGTATGGCACTGGGTCGGGACCGCGCCGGAAAGCGCCTGGTCACGCCGCACGGACTTGCTGAAGGAAACTGGTCACCTCGTTCGAAAGGGCGTCCGCTTCGGTGTTCATCTCCAGCGATGCGTCGACCACCTGGACGGCGGCCTCGCCGGTTTGGGCGGCGGCGGCGGCGATGGCGTCGATGCTGGACAAAACGAGGCTGGTTCCGTCCGCGACCTCGACCACGTTGCGGGCAATCTCCCGCGTCGCTGCCCCCTGCTGCTCCACCGCCGTGGCGATGGCTCCGGTGATGACGTCGATTTCCGAGATCGTGCGGCCGATCTTGCGGATCGCGTCGACGGTTCGTGCGGTTACCATCTGTATGCTGCCGATCTGGTTGCTGATCTCCTCGGTGGCCTTGGCCGTCTGGGCGGCAAGGTGCTTCACCTCCCCCGCCACCACCGCGAAGCCCTTCCCCGCCTCCCCGGCGCGGGCCGCTTCGATGGTCGCGTTCAGCGCCAACAGATTGGTCTGGGCGGCGACCTCGCCGATCAGCCGGACGACCTCGCCGATCCGGGCGGCCGCTTCATTCAGGCTCTGGGCCGTGACATCGGTTTCGCGGGCGTCGGCGACCGCAGACCGGGCGATCCGTGCGGAGGTCTCGACCTGCCGCGTGATCTCGGCGATCGAGGAGGACAACTGCTCCGCCGCCGACGCCACCGTCTCAACCCGGCTCATGGCCGTGCGGGACGCCACGGTTGCCGATGCCGCTTCCGTCGCGGCCTGCCCGGCATATTCGGCCATCGATTCGGCACTGGCATGCATATCGGAGGAGGATCGGGCGACCCGTTCCGTCGCGGACATGAAGGTCGATTGAAAATGAGCCGCAAGTTCAAGCGTCGTCTTGCGGCGCTCCTCGGCCGCCTGATGGCGCAACCGCCCGGCGCGCTCCTCGGCCTCCTGAGCGGCCAACGCATTGATTCGGAACACTTCCAGCGCCGACGCCATATCGGCGATCTCGTCGCGTCCAGCCATCCGCAGCGGGGCGTCCAGGCGCCCGCCGGCAACCTCCGCCATGGCCGTCGAAAGGCGTGACAGCCGGTTGACCACGAAATGGCCAACATACAGCCACGTAATCAGCACCGTTCCGGCGACGGTCGCGACATTGATCCCGATCAGCAGGCGACGTCCATTCTCGATACGCTCGGTGGCGCCGGCGACCAGCTCGTCGCTCTCGGTACGGACGACATGAACGAGCTGCGACCCGGCCATGTTCAACTCTTCGGACCGCTGATGGCTCTCGATCGAGGCGGTGCGGCTGGCATTCCCCGCCAGAAGTTCGGCACGGCGCAATGCGAGCAGACCGTCGGCCGCACTCCCCTGGCCCGCCATCGCCATGAGAGGCGGTTCCAGAGATGTGGCGCTTTCCGCCGGGAGGACCGCCAACAGGGCGTGCGCCCGAACGGCCAGAGCCGCAATGGTCTCCCGTTGCGCATCGAGCTCGCGGATGTCAAGCATGCCCGATCCGGCGCGCAGGCGATCCAGCATGTCCCCGGCGACAGAGGTCAAATCCCAAACCGTCGTGAACGCACTCAACGGCTCGGCCGATCCAGCCAGCGTGTCACCGGCAGCCCTATGCTCCAGCGCCGCACGGGCGGCGGCGGCCGTGGAACGGCTGGCATCTACGAAGGCGCCGTAAGCCTTTTCGGTCGCGCGCAGGGCCGATTGCCGCTTCGTTTGCCAGTCGAGACGCTCGGTCACCGCCTGAATCTGCGCCTCCAGCGCGCTGCGCATGCGATCGACGGTTCCGGTCAGTCCGGCGAGGATCGGATCATCCGGACGCAGCGGCAGAAGCTTTTCGACCGTTTCGGACAGGAGATCGACCTGGGCGCGCATGTCATCGGCGAGAGGCGGCAGATCCCTGCGGTTGGCAAGCCCTTCCAGTTCCGGCGCCCGGGCCATGACAGTGCCGGTGTCCGCCTGGAGCTGCTGGGCAAGCAGTACCGTGGACAACCCCTTGCCGCTGATGGTCAGAATGCGGTCATGGACATCGTTCATCGCCCAGAGACCGATGCCGCTCGCCACCGCGGCAAGTATCGCGACCGCGCCGAAGGCAAAAAACAGCTTGGCGCGAATGCTGACGTACAAGGACTTTCCGGAACGGACTTTTCCCATGCCCTCCCCCCTGGCTACTTATGCTTGCAATTGACACGCTGTCACGGTGGAGACGATCGGATAGCTTTGTTCTACAAGCGCCCCTCCCGGAGACCGGCGCGGGATCAGGTCTCGGTCAGGGCCAGGGCCAAGCGGAGATGCTCCCGGCAATCAGCCACCATCCGCGCGATCAGGTCCGCGCAGGTGGGAATGTCGTCGATCAGACCAACCACCATGCCGGCCGTCACCACGCCGCCATGCACATCGCCGGCCTCCAGGGCGGCACGGCCACGCGCGCCGGCAACCAGGGGGCGGATATCCTCGAAAAGGCAGCCACCGGGTCGCCCTTCCATCGCCACCACCTCCTCTGACACCGCATTGCGGAAAACCCGGGCGGTGTTCTTCAGGGTCCGGAAGATCAGTCTGGTGTCGCGCTCCGACGCCTGGACCAGCGCCTGCTTGATGGCCTCGTGAACCGGCGCCTCCCTCGTGCACAGGAAGCGGGTGCCCATATTGACGCCCTGCGCCCCCAATGCCAGCGCCGCGGCCATGCCGCGCCCGTCGCCGATCCCACCCGACGCCACCACCGGGATCCTCAGCGCCCTGACCGCGGCGGGAATCAGCACCAGACCGGGAATGTCGTCCTCGCCCGGATGGCCGGCGCATTCGAAACCGTCGATGCTGATGACGTCCACGCCGTTGCGTTCGGCGCTGAGGGCGTGACGCACGGTGGTGCATTTGTGCAGTATGCGGACACCCGCGGCCTTCATGCGCTCCACGAACGCTTTCGGACTGTTGCCGGCGGTCTCGACGATGGTCACGCCGCTCTCGATGATGACATCGAGATAGCGCTCGTAGGGCGGCGGCGTGACGGCGGGCAGAATCGTCAGGTTGACGCCGAACGGCTTGTCGGTCATGGCGCGGCACCGGGCGATTTCCGATGCCAGCTCTTCAGGCGTCGGCTGGGTGAGAGCCGTCAGGATGCCAAGTCCACCGGCATTGGAGACCGCAGCCGCCAGTTCCGCCCGCCCGACCCACTGCATGCCGCCCTGAATGATCGGATACTCGATGCCGAGCAGCCGCGTGATCTCCGTCTTCATGCCCCTCTCCTCCCCTTCGTTCCGGCTCAGGACTTCGCGCGGTCATCCAGACCGAGCGAGCGGCCAATGATTTCCTTCATGATTTCGGAACTGCCGGCGAAGATGCGGGTGATCCGGGCATCGGTGTAGATGCGGCTGATCCGGTATTCCTCCATGTAGCCGGCGCCGCCATGGAGTTGCACGCAGTCGTCGGCGACCCGCCCTTCCAACTCGCTGGTGATCAGCTTCGCCGCGGCGGCCGTCTCGCCGGTCAGACGGCCGGCGTTATGCTCCAGGACGCATTGGTCGACGAAGGTTTGCGCCGCGTCGAGCTGCGCACGCATCTCCGCCAACTTGAAACGGCTGTTCTGGAAGGTTCCGATGGGGCGGCCGAAGGCATGGCGCTCCTTGACATAGTCGAGCGTCAGATCGAACGCCACCTGGGCATGGGCAATCGACCCGACGGCCGCGATCAGCCGCTCCTCGGCCAGCCCATGGGCCAGCAAATGGAATCCCCTGGTCGGATCGCCCAGGACATTCGCCTTGGGAACCCGCACATTGTCAAAGAACAGCTCGGCGGTGTCCTGGGCATGCAGCCCCATCTTGTGGAACCGCCCACCGCGGGAAAAGCCTTCCATCCCGCGCTCGACGATGAACAGGCCGATGCCATGGCGGCTGTCGGGCACCGTGCGCGCCGCCACAACCACCGCGTCGGCCAGCAATCCATTGGAGATATAGGTCTTCGAACCGTTGAGCAGCCAGTGGTCGCCACGATCCTCCGCCCGTGTCCGCATGCTGGCGAGGTCGGACCCCGCCCCGGGCTCGGTCATCGCGACCGCCAGGATGGTTTCCCCGCTGACCGCGCCGGGAAGGAAGCGCCGCTTCTGTTCCTCCGTGCCGAAACGGCCGATATAGGGGGCGACGATGCGGGAATGGAGAACCAGGAAGAACCCTGGCTCGCCGTGGCGGAAATTCTCCTCATAGACGATCTGCTCGTACCGGAAATCATCCACGCCGGCGCCGCCATAGGTTTCCGGCGCCCACATGAGCAGCAGGCCCTGCCGCCCCGCCTTCAGGAAAGCGTCGCGGTCGACCTGCCCCTGGTCGCGCCAGCGCGCCGCCTCGGGACCGATCTCCTTCTGGAAGAACCGCCGCACCGAATCCCGAAACTGTTTATGCTCTTCATCGAAAATCGTCCGACGCATGATCATCGTCTCCCTTCGTCCAACCGCTCAGGCAGAGCCGACCACCGGCAGGAACGCTTCGTTGCGCGCAGCGCGTTCGACCAGCCAGGGCGACGGAAGGAAGCGCGGCCCATGGCGCTCCGCCAATTCCTGACACGCGGCGACGAACGCGCGAAGCCCCACGGTGTCGATGTAGGACAGCGTCCCCCCTGTCCAGGTGGGGAAACCGAGTCCCAGGATCGACCCGAGATCCGCCCCGGCGGCATCGGTGATCACACCCTCCTCGACGCAACGCGCCGTCTCCAGCGCCTGGATGCACAACAGACGGCGCTTCACCTCGTCAACCCCCGGCTGTTCGGCCGCGACGGGATAAAGTTCGGCCAGACCGGGCCAAAGATGCTTGCGCGCTCCCGGCGGGAAATCATAGAAGCCGCCGCCGCTCTTGCGCCCAAGCCGCCCTAGCCGGGAAAATTCATGAGGGTTGGCGGGTGTAGCGGCATCCGTTGAGCGGCCGTAGGATTTGGGTGCTGACGCCAACTCCTGCCGTTTCCGGAGCGCCCACCCGCCATGGTTGATCATACCCTGCCGCTGCCCGGCCTGTCACCCGTTGCTGGAAAGCCGGTGATCGGGCGCTTTGATGGCGGCCGCCTGTCCTCCGATGGCGGGCTGCTGGTGCTGCGGGAGGTGGCGAAGCGGCTGCGGATTGCCGATCGGCTGGCCGCCTGTATTGAGGACCCGCGCGATCCAACGCGCACCGTGCATTCGCTGGCCGACATCATCGGCTTTCGCCTGCTGGCCATCGCGGCGGGCTACGAGGACGGCAACGACGCCGGCAGCCTACGCTCCGACCCGCTGTTCAAGATGGCCCTGGAACGCCTGCCGTCCGAGCGTGACCTTTGCTCGCAAGCCACCATCTCGCGCCTGGAGAACCTGCCGGATACCCGCGCACTGCTGCGCATGGGCCGAGCCATGGTCGATCTCTACTGCGCGTCCTTTCGCCAGGTGCCCAAGCGCATCGTGCTGGATGTAGACGACACCTTCGACACGGTGCATGGCGGTCAGCAGTTGCGCCTGTTCAACGCCCATTATGACGAGTACGGCTTCCAGCCCATCGTTGTCTTCGACGGCAACGGCCGCTTTGTCACCGCTGTGCTGCGCCCAGCCAAGCGGCCCAAGGGGACGGAGATCCGGACCTTCCTGCGTCGCCTGCTCCGCGCCATTCGGGCAAACTGGCCCAAGACCGAGATCCTGCTGCGCGCCGACGGCCATTACGCCTGCCCGGAGGTGCTGGACTGGTGCGAGGCGGAGGGGCTCGACTACGTGCTCGGTCTGCCGACCAGCAGCACACTGCGCCGTCACGTCACCACGCTGGAGGCCAGCACCGCGGCGCGCTTCCAGGCCATGCCCGGAGCCGACAAGGTGCGCCGCTTCAAGGAATTCTATGACGGGGCCAGCACCTGGAGCCGGGTCCGCCGCATCGTCGCGCGCGTCGAGGCAGGAGACCAGGGCACCGACAGCCGCTTCATCGTCACCAACCTACGCCACGGCACGGGTCGCTGGCTGTATGCCGGCCTGTATTGCGCGAGGGGACAGGCGGAAAATCATATAAAAGCCTGGAAATCCCACCTTGCCGCAGACCGGACCTCCTGCACCAAGGCGACGGCCAACCAGTTCCGCCTGTTCCTGCACGCCGGGGCGTACTGGCTGCTGTGGAGCCTGCGCTCGCTGATGCCGAAACGCTCCCGCTGGCGCACGGTGCAATTCGACACCTTGCGGCTGCGCTTGGTGAAGACCGCCGCGCGTATCGTGGAGATGAAGACGCAGATCAAGGTGCACCTGCCGACCAGCGCGCCTGATCAGGCGATCATCCACCTCGCCCTCGGCCGCATGCCCCGGCTCATCTGCTGAGCACCGGGGCAGCGTGCCCCAGCCGTCACCCAATCCCCTCCACCACCAACTCCGACACCGTCACGCCGCCGTCAGCGCGGCGGCCGACGACGCGCGCCCATACAGCCCAACGTTGATCATCTCAACGCGGCGACCAGACCGCTCGCCACCCTGGTGAATAAAGGCGGCTAGGAGCATCGAATGAATTTACCAGAAGGACTGCTGTACGCGGTTGAGGACGGCGTCGCCACGATCACGCTATCGCGACCCCACGAGGGCAACGCTCTGACCTGGGACATGCATCGCGGGTTGCGGGAGCTCTGGCGCCGTGTCGACGACGACCGGGACGTGCAGGTTGTCATCGTGACCGGCGCGGGCGAGCGCCATTTCTGCACCGGCGCTTCGGTGTCGGCCCTTAAGACCGGCGAGGCGGACGCCTTGCAACACGGCACCTTCCAGGAGGTCAATCACCTCTCTCCCCACCAGAACAAGGTCTGGAAGCCGGTCATCTGCTGCGTGAACGGGTTGGTGGCCGGTGGCGGCTTCCATTTCGTCGTCGACAGCGACATCGTCGTCGCCTCTGCCAAGGCGTCGTTCATGGACCCACACACCAGCGTCGGCCAGGTCGGCGCGTTGGAGAACATCGGCATCGCCCGACGGTCCACGCTTGGCACGGCGCTGCTGCTGACGCTTGCCGGACGTAACTATCGGATGACTGC
Organism: Azospirillum sp. B510; assembly: GCF_000010725.1. Lineage (NCBI taxonomy): Bacteria > Pseudomonadati > Pseudomonadota > Alphaproteobacteria > Rhodospirillales > Azospirillaceae > Azospirillum > Azospirillum sp. B510. Next base: position 1,441,850 of record NC_013855.1, read on the forward strand.
GGAGCGCGCTTTCCAAGTGGGATTGGTGGATTTGCTGGAACCCGACGCGCCATCGGCAATGGCGCGGGCGCGGGAATTGGCCAAAGCCATCGCAGCCAACTCGCCCAACGCCTTGCGCCTGTCCAAGCAGGCGATCTGGGGGGCTTTGGAAAGCGGTTATGAACGGTCGCTTGAACATGGCTGGAATTTGCTGCGCCTTCAATGGAGCCACCCCGATTTCGAGGAGGGGCCGAGGGCATTCATGGAAAGGCGGCAACCGGCCTGGAATCCGGACCGCAACGCAAGACGATGAAACAGGGGAAGAAAAAATGGGATTGCTTGACGGCAAGGTCGCCATCATCACCGGCGCGGGCGGCGGACTCGGTCGCGAATACGCTCTTCTGTTCGCCCGCGAGGGAGCCAAAATCGTCGTCAATGATTTCGGCGGCTCCGCAGACGGGCGCGGCGAGGGATCACCGGCCGCTCAAATGGTGGTGAAGGAAATCCGCGACCATGGTGGCGAAGCCGTCGCCAATGGTGGCGATGTCGCCGACCCGGCAACCGGAAGCGCTCTGCTTCAAGCGGCCATCGATTCCTTCGGACGGGTCGATATTCTCGTCAACAACGCCGGCATTCTGCGCGACAAAAGCTTTATCAAGATGGAGGAAGAGGACTGGGACGCCATTGTCCGTGTCCATCTGAAGGGCACTTATGCGGTGACCCGGCCAATCTTCGCCTGGATGAAGGAAAACGGCGGTGGCGGTGTGATCGTCAACACCTCGTCGGCCTCTGGATTGCTTGGCAATTTCGGGCAATCGAACTACGGCGCCGCCAAGGCAGGCATCTGGGGTTTGAGCAACGTACTTGCCATCGAAGGCGCCAAATTCGGAATCCGTGTCTGGACGATCGCACCGACCGCGACAACCCGCCTGACCGAAAAACTGCTGCCTCCGGATTTGGCTGAGAAGTGGCAACCCCACCGCATTGCGCCGGCTGTTCTCTACATGGTCAGCGATGCATCCAAGCCATTGTCCGGAAAGACCGTCGCTATTTCCGGAACCAAATTTCACGAATTGAAAGTGGTGTCGGCACCGGGCTTCCGACCTGGCGATGAGCTCCCCACGGTTCAGGACTTCATCGACAACGTCGCTCAAATCTTTCTGCCGGATCAGGCCCCAATCACTTTCGATTGACGCTTCTCGATCATGGTCGAATAGCTCGCAATCGTCGTCTGAGCTGGCTCCCATTTCCCGGACAGTTTGGCGGCTGGAATAAGCTTGGTTCAGGTTCGTGTCACGCCGCCAATCTGTTCCGGTTGAGTGTGCCCCCGCTCGTCGATCAGCCGCATCAACTCCAGGTTCACGGCCGGCTCGCCTTTGGCCGCTCCTTAGTAGCTGGACCGGCTGATCGAAACCAGCTCGCACTGTCGGGTGATCGACAGACGCGGACGATCCGCCTCGCCCAGCTCCCGCCTCCGACCGATGCTCATCGACCGGAGGCCTTGCGCAAAAAATACCGCTCCACGACCAACTGGCCGATCATGGCGTGCAGCTTCTCCACCTCGCCCTGATGGCTGGTTTCAGCGGCTTCCGCCTTGCCGGCGAACACACCAGCCATCCCCTCCATCGCCTGCTTCTTCCAGGCGCTGATCAGCGTCTGGTGTACGCCGTGCTTGGCCACAAGTTCCGACACCGTCAGCTCACCCCGGATCGCCTCCAGCGCCATCTTCGCCTTGAACTCCGCCGAATACCGCTTCCGTTTCCCCGTCATCGGGGCCGTCCCTCTTCCTGGGCGAACCCCGACTGTCCGGGAAACGGGGACCATCTCACCATTTTGTGGTTCCCCCGAGTGCATTATATGGGTGCTCTCGTAACACTTTATGGTTCCATCCAAACAGACCATGCGCTTCGACCTGACCGACCTGCGGCTGTTCCTGCATATCGTGGAAACCGGCAGCATCACCGCCGGGGCGGAGCGCAGCGCCATGGCGCTCGCATCCGCCAGCGCACGGGTGCGCGGGATGGAGGAGACTCTCGGTATTCCCCTCTTGGAACGCTCGCGCCGGGGCGTCCGCCCCACCCCGGCCGGGCTGGCGGTTGTTCATCATGCCCGCCTCGTGCTGCACCAGTTGGAGCGGATGCGCGGCGAGCTGGCGGAATATGCCAAGGGGCTGAAAGGCCATGTCCGGCTGCTGTCCAACACCGCGGCCATCAATGAATTCCTCCCCGAGGCGCTGGCCGGCTTCCTGGCCGACAATCCCAGCATCGACATCGATCTGGAGGAACGGCCGAGCCATCTCATCGTCGAGGCGGTGGCCGCTGGATTGGCGGATCTGGGGGTGGTCGCCGACATGGTCGATCTCGGCAGGCTGGAGACCCGCCCCTTCCGCAGCGACCGGCTCGTCGCCGTCCTGCCGCTGCGCCACCGGTTGGCGGAACGCGACGGTGTCGCCTTCGCCGAGCTGTTGGATGAACCCTTCGTCGGTCTTAGCGCCGGCAGCGCGCTTCAGGACTATCTGAACAGCCATGCCACCCGGGCCGGCCGCAGCCTGTCCTACCGCGTGCGGGTGCGGGGACCGGTGGCGCTCTGCCGTCTGGTGGAGCGCGGGGTCGGGGTCGGCATCGTCCCGGAAACCGCGGCGCTGCGCGCGCTCGACAGCAGCGGCCTCCGCGTCATGCCATTGACCGACCCCTGGGCGCCCCGCCTGCTGGTGCTGTGCGCCCGCAACTTCGCTGATCTTTCCGCCCATGCCCGCCGGCTTGTCGATTGCTTGTCCGAAAACGCGCCGGCTGGAACCGGAAAGACCGTTTAGTCAATATCACTGACGCTTCCCGCCGTCCCTTTTCCTGATTTTCCATCATCTTGCCGGCAAATGGCCGATGCCGACGAATCGAGTCGGCTTCGCCGCGCCCGGCCCCGTCTTCCGGTGACCGCCGGGTGCGGCGGATGAACGCTGTGCGCCTTTGCCGCGCCATTGCCCAGCACGCGTGTGTGAATGAACCATGGATAAATTCGGTGGATATGTCACCGGATTGTCCAAATCTTTGGAAAAATAACCCCAAAGGAGTGCAATTCGCCGCTTGGTCAGAAATCCTGCCGTTTATTTGCCGTCGAAATACCGGTGGGGGGATGGTACTACCAATCCAAAGAAAACCCGAGAGGAGACAATCACCATCATGCGGACGGCGACGAAGGATCTGGCGGGCGACTTGCGGCAACAGCTGGCCGAACTGGTGCGCAGCCGGGTTCCGAATGCGCGGGCGGAGCGCTTCGTACAGCGCTTCTACGCCAACGTGCCCCCCGACGACCTGCTGCGCGGCACGCCGGAACAGCTTTACGGCGCCGCTCTCGCCATGTGGCAATGGGGTCAGCAGCGCGAAGCCGGCCGGCCCAAGGTGCGGGTCTATGCGCCGCGGCTGGACGAGCATGGCTGGCAGGCCGAACGCTCGGTGGTCGAGATCGTCAATGACGACATGCCCTTCCTGGTCGATTCCGTCACTGCGGAGCTGAACCGGCAGGGCGTCACCGTCCATCTCGTCATCCATCCCGTCACCCGCGTCGTCCGCGACGCCGACGGCCGCATCGTCGAGCTGTTGGAATCGGGTGAGGAGAAAGAGGGCGCGCGGGACGAGTCCTTCATGCACTGCTCGATCGACCCGCTGTCGGACCCGGCCGCCCAGACCCGTCTGCGCGAGGGGATCGAACGGGTGCTGACCGACGTCCGCGCCGCGGTGGAGGATTGGATGCCGATGCGCGAGCGCGTGCGCGCCGCCCGCGACGACATCGCCCACGCCCCCGACGCCGAGGAATCCAAGGAGGCGGCCGACTTCCTGAGCTGGGTCGACGACGGCAACATGACCCTGCTGGGCAGCCGCCTCTACACCGCCGCCATCGGCGACGAAGGCCGTGAGCCATGGCTGGAGCTGGTCGACGGCAGCGGCAGCGGCGTGCTGCGCGACCCCGAGGTCACCGTGTTCGACGAGCATGGACATGCCGCCGTCCTGCCGGAGGAAATCCGCGCCTTCCTGCATCAGCCCCGCGCGCTGCTGGTGACCAAGGGGACCCGGCAGGCCACCGTCCACCGCTCGGTCCCGCTCGACGCCATCCTGGTCAAGCGCTTCGACGACCAGGGCAAGGTGGTCGGCGTCACGCTGGCGGTCGGCCTGTTCACCTCCGTCGCCTACAACCGCAGCCCGCGCGAAATCCCGTTCCTGCGACGCAAGGTCGCCCGCGTCATGGAGCGCGCCGGCTTCGACCCGTCGGGCCATGACGGCAAGGCGCTGCTGAACATCCTGGAAACCTACCCGCGCGACGAGCTGTTCCAGACCCCGGCGGACGAGCTGTTCGAAACGGCGGTCGGCATCCTCTATCTCCAGGAACGCCAGCGGCTCGCCCTGTTCGTCCGCCGCGATCCGTTCGAGCGCTTCGTCTCCGCCCTGGTCTTCGTGCCGCGCGACCGCTACGACACGGCTTTGCGCCGCAAGATCCAGTCGGTGCTGGAAACCGCTTTCCGCGGCACCTGCACCTCCTACTTCACCCAGCTGTCGGACAGCGCGCTCGCCCGCCTGCACCTGATGGTGAAGACGGAACCGGGCCAGACCCCGGCGGTCGACATCGGCGAGATCGAGGCGCGGCTGGTCCAGGTCTCCCGCAGTTGGGCCGACCGCATCCGTGACGCCCTGGTCGAGGCGCTGGGCGAGGAGGCCGGCAACGCCCGGCTGCGCCGCTATGCTGACGCCTTCCCCGCCGGCTACCGCGAGACCTTCACGGCGGAGGCCGCGGTCCACGACATCGACCGCATCGAACGGGTGCTGGCCGAACAGCGCCTCGGCATCGTGCTGTTCCACCCGCTGGAGGCCGACGGCGACGAGCTGCACGTCAAGATCTACCACCAGGGCCGCCCGGTGCCGCTGTCCGACGTGCTGCCGATGCTGGAGCATATGGACCTGAAGGTCATCACCGAGCAGCCCTATGAGGTCCGCCCGGCCGGCGGCGCCCCGTCGGTGTGGATCCACGACTTCTCGGCCCGCACCCAGACCGGCCTGGCCGTCGACTGCGTCAAGGTCAAGCAGACCTTCCAGGAGGCCTTCGCCGACATCTGGGACGGCCGGATGGAGGATGACGGCTTCAACCGTCTGGTGCTGCGCGCCGGGCTGGCCGGGCGCGAGGTCACGATCCTGCGCGCCTATGCCAAATACCTGAAGCAGGCCCGTTTCGCCTACGCCCAGGACACCATCGAAGCGACGCTGGCCGCCCACCCGCAGACCGCCCGCCTGCTGGCCCGGCTGTTCGCCGCCCGCTTCGACCCCAGGAACCTAGTCGACGAAGCGCCGATCCTCGAGCGGATCGAGGACGCGCTGGACGCCGTCACCAATCTGGACGACGACCGCATCCTGCGCCGCTTCGTCAATTTGATCCGCGCCACCCTGCGCACCAACGCCTATCAGACCGGGCCGGACGGCGCGCCGAAGCCGCACCTGTCCTTCAAGCTGGACAGCGGGTCGATCGAAGAGCTGCCGCTGCCGCGTCCATGGGTCGAGGTCTTCGTCTACAGCCCGCGCATGGAAGGCGTCCACCTGCGCGGTGGCAAGGTCGCCCGCGGCGGCATCCGCTGGTCCGACCGCCGTGAGGATTTCCGCACCGAGATCCTCGGCCTGATGAAGGCGCAGATGGTGAAGAACACCGTCATCGTCCCGGTGGGGTCCAAGGGCGGCTTCGTCGTCAAGCGTCCCCCGCCCGTGAGCGCCGGCCGCGAGGCCGCCCTGGCCGAAGGCATCGAGTGCTACAAGACGCTGATGCGCGGCCTGCTCGACCTCACCGACAACCTGTCGGCCGACGGCGTGGTCGTTCCGCCGAAGGAGGTCGTGCGCCATGATGCCGACGACCCCTATCTGGTGGTCGCCGCCGACAAGGGCACGGCCACCTTCTCCGACATCGCCAACGGGGTATCGGTCGATCACGGCTTCTGGCTGGGCGACGCCTTCGCGTCGGGCGGCTCGGCCGGTTACGATCACAAGGCGATGGGCATCACCGCCCGCGGCGCCTGGGAATCGGTGAAGCGCCATTTCCGCGAGATGGGCACCGACATCCAGACCACCGATTTCACCGTCGTCGGCGTCGGCGACATGTCGGGCGACGTGTTCGGCAACGGCATGCTGCTGTCCCGCCACATCCGCCTGCTGGCGGCCTTCGACCACCGCCACATCTTCCTCGACCCCGATCCCGACGCCGCGACCGGCTGGGAGGAGCGCAACCGGCTGTTCGCCCTGCCCCGCTCGTCCTGGGCCGACTATGACCGCTCCAAGCTGTCCACCGGCGCCATGATCGTCGAGCGCAGCGCCAAGACGGTGGAGCTGACGGCGGAGGTCCGCGCCCGCTTCGGCATCGAACAGGCCCATCTGTCGCCGGCCGAGCTGATGCGCCGCCTGCTGACGGCCGAGGTCGATCTGCTGTGGTTCGGCGGCATCGGCACCTACATCAAGGCCTCGACCGAGACGAACGCCGAGGCGGGCGACAAGGCCAACGACGCGCTGCGCGTCGATGGCGGCCAGATCCGCGCCAAGGTGATCGGCGAGGGCGCCAATCTGGGTGTCACCCAGCGTGGCCGCATCGAGGCCGCCCAGAAGGGACGCGATGGCCGGGGTGTGCGGCTGAACACCGACGCCATCGACAATTCGGCCGGCGTCGACACCTCCGACCATGAGGTGAACATCAAGATCCTGCTGGGCGACGTCATGGCGCGCGGCGACATGACGCTGAAGCAGCGCGACACCCTGCTGGCCGCCATGACCGACGAGGTGGCGGGGCTGGTGCTGGCCGACAATTACCGCCAGACCCAGGCCCTGACCATCGCCGAGGCGCAAGGCGCCGGCCTGCTGGAAGCCCAGCTGCGCTTCATCCGCAACCTGGAGAAGACCGGCCGGCTGAACCGCGCCATCGAGTATCTGCCGACCGACGAGGAGCTGGCCCAGCGGATGGCCGAACGCCGCGGCCTGACCCGGCCGGAGCTGGCGGTGCTGCTGGCCTACGCCAAGATCACGCTGTACGACGATCTGCTGGCGTCGGAGCTGCCGGACGATCCGGCGACGGTCGATGACCTGCTGCGCTACTTCCCGCAGCCGCTGCGCGAGGGCCAGCGCGAGGCGATCTTCCGCCACCGCCTGCGTCGCGAGATCATCGCCACCGCCGTCACCAACAGTCTGGTCAACCGCGTCGGCCCCACCTTCGTCCGCGACATGGTGGAGAAGACCGGCCTCGGCCCGGCGGATGTCGCCCGCGCCTACGCCATCACCCGCGACGTCTTCCAGCTTCGCCCGCTGTGGGACGCCATCGACGCGCTCGATACGGCCGTGCCGGCGGCCCTCCAGACCGCGCTGATGCTGGAGACCATCCATCTGCTGGAACGGGCGGTGGCTTGGTTCCTGGCGCACAGCCCGCACCCGCTGGATCTCGGCCGCGAATCCGCCGCCTTCCGTCCGGGGGTCGAGGCCCTGGGCGCCGGCCTGGACCGCTTCCTCGACGCCGAGGAATCCTCGCGCCTCGCCACCCGCATCGCCGATGCCATGGCCCAGGGCGTACCGGAGGATCTGGCCCGCCGGATCGCCGCCTTGCCGGTGCTGGCCGCCGCTCCGGATCTGGTGCGGATCGCCGAGCGCACCGGCCGCGCGGTGGAAGGCGTCGCCTCGGTCTATTTCGGTCTCGGCCGCCGCTTCGGCCTGGAATGGCTGCGCGACCGCGCCAGCACCGCCAAGGTCGACAACCACTGGCAGCGCCAAGCGGTCGCCGCCATCGTCGACGACCTGTTCGCCCACCAGAGCGCGCTCACCGTCCGCGTGCTGGAAAGTGCCGGCGACGAGGCCTCGGCGGTCGATGGCTGGATCGCCAGCCGCAAGCTGGTGGTGGAGCGGGTCGAGCAGCTTCTGGCCGAGTTGCGGGCCCAGCCGGCGGTCGACCTCGCCATGCTGGCGGTCGCCAACCGGCAGCTGCGCGGGCTCATTGCGGGGTAATGCTGTCACAGGGATAGGAGACGCTCGGTTCGGGCGGCCCGGCGGCACAGTCACGCCGCCGGGTCTCCGGAGCGCCGGTGCCTTCGCAGGCACGTTCGGGCACCGGCTTTCGGTCTCCTCGCCTCGGGCGGATCCTACGGGGTCCGCCCACTTTCTTTTTCGAAAGCAACTTTCGCGGCCATTCAGCCAGCAATCGGCTCAACCGCCGATATGGCCAGGATGGTCGCTGTCCAGCAGTGCCTCGACATGGTCGCAGACGGGGCCGAGCAGCGCCGGCCAGTCATTGTCGGTACGCTCCAGAAACACCGTGCGCACGCGGTCGCGTTCGGCGGCGACCCCGGCCGGGCCAAGCTCGTGGAAGATATGGCGCAGATTTTCCCGGTTCGCCTCCTGCGCCGCCGGTTCGTAGCTCCAGGCGAAGCGCGGATTCCCCGCCCCGTCCCACCAGTCGTCATGGCCGTAGATGGCGAAGCCCGACAGCAGATACTCGATCATGTTGATCGGCCCGGTCTCCGAGTAGGAGCCGTTGCCGACGACCAGGAAATTCTGGCGCAGGAAGGCCATCAGATCGGCGCGGTCCTTCGGCACATGGGCGACGACGCTGAAATCGCTGTTCTCCTGCAAACCGATGGCGCGCAGGGTCTGGATCAGCTCCGCGGAATTCTTGCGCGGACCGGCGTGATAGACCAGCATCCGCACCTTCGGCGGCAGGGCGAAGCCGGTGGCGAGGCGGGAGAACTCCACCTTGTCGATGGGGTGCGGGTGGATCGACAGATGCCGGACCAGCGAGGCCATATGGTCGTGACAGGCCGCCACCTGCGGATCACGGCGGGCGACGCGGCGGATGGCGACGTCGTTGCTCAACACCAGCGCGGCGAACTGATGACGCATCCAGTCCTCGGTCTCACGCACGCAATCAACCGGCGCGTTCAGGCCGAAGCGGCGGAAGGCGGCGAAGCGCCATTTGTCGACATCGAAATTGGAATTCTCGATCAGAACCGAGCGTTTCCAGTCCTTCAGCGCCGGATGCGGCAGGAAGGAGACCAGCACGTCGCGGCCCGTCGGCTCCAGCGGCGCCTCCCAGGGAGAGAAGCGCACCCGCCCACCGAACCGGCCTTGCAGCGCCGCGAAGACATGGCGGCTGAGCTGGGCGTGCCAGTGCAGCACGGCCGGATAGGCATCCGGCGGCCGCGGGAAGGAAACATGGATGGTCGGGCCGCTCATCGCCGCTCCTCCCCGCAGATGGTCGCCAGGGACAGGATGCGCCGGGCGGCGGTCGCCGGATCGATGGCGGCGATGCAATGCGCGTCGGCGGCCGTGCAGGAGGTGGAACAAGGTGGCACCGCCGCATCCGGGCGCAGGACCAGCGCGCGCCCGTCCCGGCCGCCGGTCCAGGGGCGGAAGCGGTCCGGGGCGTGGAAATGATTGGGATCGCCGCCAACCGGATGGCAGGAGAACACCGCCACCGGCACCCCGGCGGCGGCGGCCAGATGGGCGGGGGCGGAATCCATGGTGATCGCCAGCACGGCCTCCGCCATCAGCGCGGCGGCGACCCGCAGGGGGGTGGCGCCGGTCAGGTCGATGGTCCGTTCCGGCAACGCCCCGGCAAGCGCGATGGCCGCCGGCCGCTCCGCCTCCGTGCCCAGCACGGCGATCCGGGCATCGAGACGTCCGGCGACGGTAGCAACCACGGTGGCCAGCGGGCCGGGCGGATAGTCGCGGCGCGGGCTGGCGGCGCCCGGCGCAACCACCATCAGCGGCCGCCCATCACCCGCTCCAAGAAGCCGCCGCGCCTCTGCGCGATCCTCCGCCGTCAGGGTCAGCTCCAGCGGCCCCAGATCCGGCCGGGCGCCGATCGCCTCCAACAGGGCGGCGTTCTGCTCCACCTCGTGCCGGCCGGGCGGCGGCGCGATGGCGACGCCATAGGCGCGGTCGAAGCCCCGGTTGCCCTCCGCCTTCCACGGCGTGACCCGTTCGGCAAAGCCGGCGACCAGCTTTGCCCGGCTGTTGGCGGCGAGCGTCGTCGCGCCATGGCGGTCGAAGTCGTAACGCGGCACCAGAGCCAGATCGAAACCGGCGCGATAGCACTCGGCGAACAGCGCCAACCCGCCGGGGGTGATGCCGCGGAAATCGATGCCGCCGCCCTCCTTCGGCCTGGGTGCCACCACCCCATCCACCCAACGGCAGGTGATGGCCAGATCCGCCACCGTCTCGCGCACCGCCAGCAGGATGCGCGCCTGGGGCGCGGCGGCACGCAGGCCACGCAGGAAGGGGGTGGCGATCACGAAATCGCCGGCCTCGTCCAGCTTGACGACCAGGATGCTGCGGACGCCGGCCAGATCACGGACGCTCATGCCCTGCCCTCCCCTTCCCCCACATCGAAGGCGGCCGCTGGCAAACCTGCGCACCAGCGACGCCAGGCGGCGCGGTAGCCAGCCTCCACCGCGCGGACATAGCCGAACTCGTCCATCAGGGCCGACCGCCGCATCCGTTCGCGCAAGTTCCCGCGCTGCGCATCGAGGAAGGCGCGGTCGGTCGCCAGCCGGACGCCTCGGGCCAGATACTCCCCGTCGTCGCGTGTCACCAGCTCGCCGAGCCCGACGGCATCCAGCATCGTCGCCCCCCAGCGGCCGATCTTGGTCGGCCCGCTCTGGTTCAACACCGGCACCCCCATCCACAGCGCGTCACAGATCGTCGTCCCGCCATTGGCGAAGGCTGGATCCAGCGCCACGTCGATGGTGACATAGTCCTGATAGGGATCGGGGGTGATGCCGCGCAGGTCCAGCCGCTCCGCCTCGATGCCGTGTTGGGCGAAGGCGGCCAGCAGACGCAGGCCGGCCCCACCGCCATCGCCCAGCCCCCGCCATTTCAACACCAGCCGCGCCGTCGGCACCGCCGCCAGCAGCCGGGCCCACAGCGCGATGGTGGCGGCATTCACCTTGGTGATGTTGTTGAAGGACCCGAAGGTGATGTGGCCGTTGCGCTCCATCGGCGGCCGGGCCGGCGGCGCGAAGACGGATTCCGCCGGCCGGTAGCACAGCACGCAGCCGGGCAGCCGGATCAGCTCCTCCACATGCAGCGCGTCCGCCTGAGGCGGTGCGAGGCGGGGATCGGCGAACTGGTAATCGACGGCGCCGAGACCGGTGGTGTTGGGATAGAGCGGCAGGCTGACCTGCAACGGCGCCGGCCGCCGGGCCATCAGCGGCATGCGGTTGCGCGACATGTGGCCGCCGGCATCGACAAGGATGTCGATATGGTCCTCCCGGATTTGCCGGTCGAGCTCCTCGTCCGACAAGGCCGCCACGCCGCGCCAGCGGTCGGCGGCCGCCTGGAAACGGTCGGTGGTGGCATCGCGGCTGCGGTCGTTGTGATAACAGGTGACCTCGACCGCGCCGCGGTTGTGCCCCTCGATCAGCGGCAGCAGGAAATGGTAGCCCGGCCCCGGATAGCGCTGGAAGTCCGGCGACAGGTAGCCGATGCGCAGGCGCCGCTCCGGATCGCGGCTCTCCACCATATGGGGGGCGGCGGGGACGGCGGGCAGATGGCGTTCGAAGGCGCGATGCTCGCGGAAGACCTCCACCGGATCGGCCTGTTCGTCGAAACACAGGCAGAACAGCATGTTGGAGCGGATCACCGCATCGTCCGGCGCCCGGTCGAGCGCAGCGCGGAACGACGCCACCGCCTGCCCATGCAGCCCGAGCGCCATCCAGGCGACGCCGAGATTCGAATATGCCAGCGCCAGCTGTCCAGGATCCGCCAGCCGCCGCGCCCGGTTGAGCGGCGTGATCGCCTCCTCCGCCGCGTTGGCATCCAGCCGGAGCGTCCCGACATTGACCCAGGCCGCCGCGTTTCCCGGCTCCAGCGCGAGCGCCCGGCGGTGGCAGGACAGAGCCGCATCGGGTCGCAAGTCCAGTTGGAAAGCCGATCCAGCATTGACGGCCAGCACCGCATCGTCGGGCGCCACGCGCATCGCGCGTCGGGCCGCCTGCGTCGCTCCATCCAGCCCTGCCGTCGCCCGAGCCAACCCCAGTCCCGACAAGGCGAGCCCCGACGTCGGGTCCAGAACCAGCGCGTGCCTGTAGGCCCGCTCCGCCGCCAGCGTCCAGCCGCCATAAAGCCGGCCGGCCAGCGTCAGCACCACCTCCTCCGCCAGAGGATCCAGCCGCACCAGCCGCCGCAATTCTCGGATGGGCGGCGTCTCGACCATGCACAGGGTCCGCAGCGCCGCCGCGTGGCCGGGACTGAGGGCCAGCAGACGGCGGGCGGCCGGCATCGCGCCCTCGCCGTTGCCCAGCCGCTGGCCGAGCTGCATGCACTGCTCCAACGGCTCCGCCATCTGCGGCGCCCGCCCGGCCAACTCGCGGAAGACCGCCAGCGCCTCGCCGATCCGGCCGGCATCGCGCAGGGCGGCTCCCCGGTTGAAGGCCGCAAGGATCCGCTGTGGCTCCAGCCTCGCCGCCCGCCCATACCACGCCGCGGCGGGAAGCAGGCGCCCGCCATCGTAGAGAGAGTCGCCCAAGTTGCCGGCGCTTTCGGCATCCGCCGGTTCCAGAACCATCACACGCGACAATGCCTGGGCCGCGGCCCCATGCCGGCCCAGGCGCGTCTGTGCCGCCGCCTCCATCCGGGGCGGCGCCGGATCCAGCGGGGTCAACAGGGCGGCGGAACGAAAGGCGGTCGCCGCCTCCTCCCACCGCTCCGCCGCTTCCAGCAGACGGCCCAGGTTGGTCTGGAACAGCGGCTGTCGCGGGTCGGCCTTCACCGCCTGCCGGATCCGCTCGATCCCCTCCGCCAGGGCCCCCGTCTGCGCCTTGATCAGCCCCGACAGATGCAAGGCGTCCGCCTGTCTCGGCGACCGCTTCAACACCTGATCGTAGAGCGTCGCCGCCTCGGCCAACTGTCCATTCTGATGATGGGTGACGGCACGGGTCAGCAGCGTCTGTGTGTCGACGCTCCCCGTCGGCCGATGGTTCTGTTTCATCCGCTGGCGACACTCTCTGGTGGTCCGGCGGATAATGCTGGTCGGGCCGGGCCTGGACAAGCGCCAGTTCGCGCTGCCGCGCGGCCAGTGCCACGTCACGGGCACGGCTGCGCCGGCGCTGTTCCTCGGTGCGGGCACGCAGGCGTTGCTCCTGGCGCAGCCGTGTCGCCAGACGCCGCAGATCGTCGGCGGCGCGGCTTTCCGCCGCCGGCGGCAGGGCGGCCAGCGCCTCGCGGAAGTCGCCCAGCGTCGGAAAGCGGCTCCAGCCGCTGCGGAACCCGGCCCAGACCGCAT
>NC_013856.1:610000-723779 GCF_000010725.1 Azospirillum sp. B510
CCGATCCTGATCGACCTGATCGCCGGCCATCTCGAAGACACCCCGCGCGAGGACATCCTCGGCCTCGACCTCGCGCAGCTCATGATCCTGCTGGCCTTCATCCGCGGGATCGGTCCGACGGAAGGAAGCGCGCCGGGGCAGAACAGGCTGGAGGAGAACCGACCGGGGGAGTCGCGGGCGGGCAAGCGGGGGAGCCGTCGGGCACGCTGACGCGGCTCGACTTCGCCTATTGCTTCGCCCGCGTCAGCCGCTTCTACGGCATCGATCCGCTGCGCCTGCTGGCGCTGCCGGTTCGGATGTTCTGGGCCCTGTTCGGCGAGATCGACCGCCTGCGCGCGGAGGAGATGGCCGACTGGTTGCCGGTGCATCTGACCGCCGCCGGCATCGGCGCCAGCGAGTTGCACGACCGCTTGCGCCGGCGGGTCGGCACCCCGCTCGTCTTTTCAAGCCAGCCGGAAGACGGACGAGCGGACGGGCAGCCGGGCCTGACGGAAAGAGCAAGAACCAGGCTGCGTGCCCGCTTCGGTTAACAGAAAGGGAGCATCATGGCCGACGCTTCACCATCCTCGACCATAACATTGAACTTCGACATCAAGCCTTTCACGGTGACCGTAACGGGGGCCGCGGCGTCCGTCGTGCTACAGACGACCAACCAGACGGCGGGCTCCGCCCAGGGACAGGCCGCCCCGGCCGCCGGTGGGACGGGCCAGGACAAGAAGCCATTCTTCCAGGGGGAACTCGAGAAAGCCCAGCAGACACAAGACGCCCTCTTGAACGGATACAATCTGTCCATCGGCCAGCAGGTACAGCTCAAATTCAGCGACGGCATCAAGGAATTCGTCGACAACTGGAAAAGCGGCGTCCTCAGCGTCATCAACAAGCAGGCGACGATCGGCACGGCGTTCGACAAGCTGGTCGTCGGCATGCGGAAGAAGCTGCGTGACTTCTTCGTGAACTGGGCCTCGGAACAGGTCGCCGTCGGTGCCCTGGATCTGCTTGGTATCAACATGAAGCCAAAGGATCCCGCCCAGGCCGCCAAACAAGCCACCGCGCAGACAGGGGGAAACGCGACCTCGTCGACCAATGCGGGGACGGCAGGCGGATCCTCGCCCAACCAAGCGACCAACACCGCCACCAGCCCGACCGCTTCGAGCGAAACGGGCTTCCTGGACGCCCTTCTCTCGAATCTCAGGCCGGATAGCCTGCTTGGAACCATCACGTCCAAACTATCCTCGCTTTTCAAGCGGGATGGGTTCCTCGACAGCCTGATGTCGGGAATCTCCGGCCTCTTCTCCTCGCTGTTCGGCAAGAACGGGCTGGCGGGGGGCATCCTGTCGGGCATCAGCAGCGTCATCTCGTGGATCTTCCACAGCGGCGGCGTCATCGGCGAAACCTCCCGGCCGGGACGGACGCTGTCCGCCGGCCTGTTCACCGGTGCCCCCCGCTTCCACAGCGGCGGTCTGGTGGCGGGTGAGGTGCCGATCATCGCCCGCAAGGGCGAGGCCGTCTTCACGCCTGAACAAATGACGAACGCTGATCGGCTGATCCAGGCGGCACAGGATGGCGGCCGCGCGGTCAACCAGTCGGTCACGGTGAATGTCGCCGGCGGATCCACCGGCGACCGCGAACAGGACAAGGCGCTGGCCGAGCGGATCGGCGCGTCGGTCAGGGAACAGCTGCGCGCGATGATGGGCAACGAGCTACGCCAGCAGATGCGTCCCGGCGGCATGCTGAACAACATGAGCTACGGAGGCTGAGCCATGGCCGCTGCGACCACGAGCCAGGCACCCACGGGCCAGACCGCCGTCCCGGTCTTCCTGCCGCCCTGCCCGCCGATCACCGGCAGCAGCATCGAACCGGAGGTGAAGGTACTGACCGCCGGCTTCGGCGACGGCTACACCCAGCGGGCGCCCGACGGCATCCACAACATCCGCGACCAGTATGCGTTGAGCTGGGAGTATCTCGACACCGACCAGGCACGGGCGATCGAGGAATTCCTGCGGGCGCGGCGGGGTGCGGAAAGCTTCCTGTGGACACCGCCCGGCGAGCCCGCCCCGCGGCGCTGGATTTGCGGCAAATGGAAGCGCACCCGCACCCATTACCTGTTTTCCAGCATCTCCGCGACCTTCGTCGAGGTCTTCGACCTCTGACCGGCCGTTCCGGCGCCCATCAAGGACTTCACGATGAGCCAGACCAACATCCCCGGCTGGGATGGACGGCCGGCGCTTGCCGCCGCCGCCCAGTCGCCCGATCCCGGTGCCTATGTCACGCTGTTCACGCTGGACCTGACCATGTATCCCGGCGGGACGATCCATCACTTCACCCCGTCGGGCAGCGGCGGGGAACCGGTCCTCTTCGGCGGCATCGCCTATGTCCCGGTCGAGATGGAGACCGAAGGGTTCGAATGGACCGCGACCGGCGCGCTGCCGACGCCGCGCCTGCGCATCGCCAACATCAACCGCCAGATCTCGGCGCTGATCTATCAGTTCTCCGATCTGCTCGGCGCCAAGGTCAGGCGGCTGCGCACCTTCGACCGCTATCTCGATGGCCGGCCCGAAGCCGACCCGTTGGCCTTCTTCCCGCCCGACCTCTACCGGGTCGAACGCAAGAGCGCCCACACCGCCACCCATGTCGAATTCGAGCTGTCGGCGGCGATCGACCAGGAAGGCGCCATGCTGCCCGGCCGGCAGGTGCTGCGCGACGGCTGCACCCGCCGCTATCGCCACTGGACCGGATCGGGCTGGTCGTTCGAGGGGGCCGATTGTCCCTATGCCGGCGACGCCTGCTTCACCGCGACCGGCGAGCGCGCCGACCCGGCCAGGGATGCCTGCGGCAAGCGGCTGGCCGACTGCCGGCTGCGCTACCCGAACAGCCAGGATCTCCTGCCCTTCGGCGGTTTTCCCGGCGTCTCCCGCATCCGGGTCTGACCCCGGTATCCCTTCCCTCCAGGATGAGAGGAGCCAGCAGCGCATGTTCACCGCTGACGCCATCCTCGCGATGAAGCGCCACGCCCTTGCCGACTATCCGCGCGAGAGCTGCGGATTGGTCGTGGCCGGGAGCTATCGGCCGTTGGCCAACCACGCCACCGACCCCGCCGCCCATTTCCGCATCGACGATGCCGATTACCTCGCCCATGCCGGCGCCATCGAGGCCATCGTCCACAGCCATCCGGACGGACCGCCCCACCCGTCCGCCGCCGACATGCGCGGCCAGATCGACAGCGCGGTCCCCTGGGCGATCCTGGCGACCGACGGGGAGCGCTGCTCCGAGCCGATCCTGTGGGGCGACGGCGTGCCGGTGCCCGATCTGATCGGCCGCGAATTCCGCCACGGCGTCACCGACTGCTACGCCCTGGTCCGCGACTGGTTCCTGCTGGAGCGGGGCATCCGGCTGCCGGATTTCCCGCGCGACGACGAATGGTGGCACGCGGGCGGGAATCTCTATCTCGACCATTTCGCCGATGCCGGCTTCTCGGTGGTCCGATCCGGCGAGGCGGTCGCCGGCGACGTCGCGCTGATGACCGTGCTGTCGCCGGTGCCCAACCATGCCGGCGTCGTCCTCGACGGCGGCCTGCTGCTGCACCACCTGCCGCGCCGCCTGTCGCGCCGCGAACCCTTCGGCCCCTGGCACCGGCAGATCGTCCACATCCTGCGTCACAAGGATCTCGCTCATGGCTAGGATCCATCTGCATGGCGCGCTCGGCCGCCGGTTCGGGCGCTGCGCCGACTATCAGGTGCGCGACGCCGCCGAGGCGATCCGGGCGCTTGCCGCCAATCATCCCGATTTCGACAAGGTCTTCCGCGAAGGCTCCTACCGGCTGGTCCGTGGCCCACGTTCGCGTGGCGGCATCGACCTGACCCTCGACACCCTGACCTTGGGGCTGGGCAGCGCCGACCTGCACATCATCCCGGTGCCGGCCGGCGCCAAGAGCGGCGGCGCCGGTAAGGCGATCATGGGCGCGCTGATCATGGTCGTGGCGATCGCCGCGTCACCGGCGGTCGTCGGCGCTCTCGGCCCGACCCAGGGGCTTGGTGCGGCCGCCTTTGAAATCGCCGGATATTCAGTGTCCTACGGTTCGATCGCCCTGTTCGGCGCGTCGATGATGCTGTCCGGCATCAGCCAGATGCTGTCGCCGACGCCCAAGGCCAATCTGCCGGACACCAAGCAGAGCTATCTGTTCTCCGGTCCGGCCAATGTCAGCGAACAGGGCGGGTCGGTTCCTCTGGTCTATGGCCGCTGCTGGGTCGGCTCGACCGTCGTCTCCTCCAGCCTGGACAGCGTGCAGATCGGATCCGCCCAGGCCCAGCCGGCGGCGTCCGCCATCACCACAACTTCGGATGGAAATCCGGCGGGCGGCATCCAGGGGGCCAAGGGCGGCGGTGGCAAGTCCGGCCGCGGCGGCTCCGGCGCCACCGAGGATCCCAACAGCCTGCAATCCGCCGCGACCGCCCGGGTGATCGACCTGCTGGGCGAGGGCGAGATCGTCGGGCTGGTGGACGGGGCGAAGAGCATCCATTTCGACGGCACGCCGCTGATCGCCCCCGACGGGTCGGTGAATTTCAAGGGCGTGACCTGGGAACAGCGCCAGGGCCTTCCCTCGCAGCAGCCGATCAGCGGCTTCACCGCCAGCGAAACCACCGTCGCGGTCGGTACCGAGGTGAAGCAGGCGAGCCCGGTCGTCCGCACCATCCATGGCGACGAGACCGACGCCGCCCGCATCGTGCTGCGCTGGAACGCCCTGACCGAACAGGACACCTCCAACGGCAATCTGCACGGCTCGACGGTGCAGCTGTCCATCGAAGGGCGGGCGGCCGACGGGCGCTGGACGGTCCTGGTCGAAGACACGGTGACCGGCAAGACCACCAGCGCCTATGAACGGTCCTACAAGGTCGGGCTGCGCCAGCTGGGCAAGAGCCCTTACGACATCCGCGTCAGCCGCGTCACCCCCGATCCGACCCGCGCCTCGGTCCAGAACAGCTTTTCCTGGTCCCATTACGCCGAGATCGTCGAGTCCAAATTCGGCTACGATAATTCGGCGCTGGTCGCGCTGACGGTCAAGGCCGAGGAGTTCGGAAACTCGATCCCCGAACGGGCCTATGACGTCAAGGGCCTGAAGATCAAGGTCCCGTCCAACTACGATCCGGAGAAGCGGACCTATTCCGGCCAGTGGGACGGCAGCTTCAAGACCGCCTGGAGCGACAACCCGGCCTGGGTGCTCTATGATCTGCTGACCAACAGGCGCTACGGCCTGGGCCAGTCGATCTCGGAAGCGGCGGTCGACCGCTGGTCGCTCTACAGCATCGGCATCCATTGCGACCAGCCGGTCAAGTCGGGCCGGACCGACGGCAGCGGCCGCGACATCATGGAGCCGCGCTTCACCTTCAACGGTGTGATCTCCGGCCGGACCGAGGCCTACCGCGTCCTGCAATCGATCGCCTCGACCTTCCGCGGCCTGATCTTCTGGTCGGCCGGCGGCGTGCTGGCCCGCGCCGACATGCCGGCCGACCCGATCAAGCTGGTGACACCGGCCAACGTCATCGGCGGCGCCTTCACCTATTCCGGCACGGCGCTGAAGGCCCGGCACACCGCGGCGCTGATCACCTTCAACGATCCCGAGGACGGTTACCGCCCGACGGTGGAGGTGGTCGAGAATGGCGGGATGATCCAGCGCTACGGCTGGCGGCCGATCGAGGCGACGGCCTATGGCTGCACCCGGCGCAGCCAGGCCCGGCGCCTCGGCCTGTGGATGCTCGACAGCGAGCAGCATGAGACCGAGACCGTCACCTACCGCTGTTCCTTCGATCATCTCGACGTCATGCCGGGCGACGTGATCAAGCTGGCCGACCCGAACTGGGCCCTGGTGCGCACCGGCGGCCGGATGGTCGGCTACGATCCGGAACGGCAGGTCGTCACGCTGGACGACACGGTGACGCTGGAAGCCGGACAGAGCCATGTCCTGGCATTGACCCTGCCGGACGGGCGGCTGATCGACTGTCCGGTCCGCCGCCCGGTGCAGGGGGATCACACCACCGACCAGCTCGCCATCGATGCGGCTCCGCTCGGCGGCGCGGTGCCGCGGCCGCATGCGGTGTGGATGCTGACCGCGACCAATCTCGCCCCGCGTCTGTTCCGCGTGCGCGCCGTCAGCGAGAAGTCGCCGGGCGTCTACGAGGTCACCGCCCTGCTGCACGAGCCCGGCAAATATGCCCGGGTCGAGGAGGGCGTGCAGA
The DNA here is from genome assembly GCF_000010725.1 of Azospirillum sp. B510. NCBI lineage: Bacteria > Pseudomonadati > Pseudomonadota > Alphaproteobacteria > Rhodospirillales > Azospirillaceae > Azospirillum > Azospirillum sp. B510. Next base: position 616,231 of record NC_013856.1, read on the forward strand.
TCGAGCCGGTGGCGACCCAGAGCGCCGCCAACGCCATCCCCTCCCCCACCAATCTCGCGGCGGTGGAAAGCGCCTATTGGGTCAACGGCCTGCCGCAGGCCCGGCTGACCGTCAGCTGGACGCCCAGCGACGATGCCCGCATCGCCGGCTACCGCGCCGACGTGATGACGCCCGGCGGCCAGTGGCAGGAATGGAAGGTCACCCGCGCCGGCAGCTTCGACATCGAACCGGCGGCGGAGGGCGTCTATACCATCCGCATCACCGCACTCGCCTATGACAACCGCCGTTCGGGGGCGGCGGAAATCCGGGCCACGGTGCGCGGCAAGGGCACGCCGCCCGGCCAGCCCGCCGGGCTGGTCGCCACCGGCGGGCTGCGCCAGATCTCCCTGTCCTGGATCAATCCGCCCGACACCGACCTTGCCCACATCGAGGTGCTGGAGAGTGCGGCGAACACCCTGTCGACCGCCGCCGTCATCAGCACGGTCAAGGGCAACGCCTTCGTGCGCGCCGGGCTGGGCGGGCTGGTCACCCGCTATTACTGGGTCCGCGCCGTCGATCTCGGCGGCAATGTCGGCGACGTCAACTCCAACATCGGCACCGGCGCCACCACCGAGCAGATCTCCCACAACGACCTCGCCGACAAGCTGGTCTCGGAATCGAAGCTCGTCCCCCTTCTGGCCGAACGCATCACCGGGATCGAGAAGATCGCGGAGACGGTCACCTCGGGACTGGTGCGCGTCAACGACAGCTATGCCCGCATCCGCGGCGAGATCGGCCAACGCGAAGCCAACGTCGCGGAGGTGAAGGCGGAGGTCAAACAGGTCCAGGACGACACCCGGTCGCTGGCCAGCCAGGTCACCACCGTCACCGCCCAGTTCGACGGGCAGTTCGCCACCGTCAAGGAGGAGTTGAAGACGCTGGTGACCGCCGACGAAGCGACGGCGACGCGCATCGACACGGTGGCCGCGGTCTGGAACGGCAATCTGGCCGGCGTGCAGGCGAAGCTGACCGCGACGGCGAACGACACCCGGACCACCGCCGAGCGCATCGACAGCGTCGTCGCCGGCTTCAACCAGAACCTGGCCGGTTACGACAGCCGCATCACCGCCACCGCGACGGCGACCAGCGCGCTCACGACGCGGCTGGAGTCCTTCGGGGCCACCATCGATGGCGTGAAAGCCGGCCTGACCAGCGAAACCAACGCCCGCGCGGCGCAAGACGGCGCGCTGGCCCAACGCATCGACAGTCTGCACGCCTCCATCGGCGGCATCTCGGCCTCGTTGCAGAACGAGATCACCGCCCGCGCGAACGGCGAAGGCAGCCTTGCGCAGAGCATCAACACGCTGAACAGCGCGATCGGCGGAAACTCGGCATCGATCCAGCAGATCGCCTCGACCGCGAACGGCCTGTCCGCCCAATACACCGTCAAGATCGACAACAACGGCTGGATGTCGGGCTTCGGCCTCGCCTCCTACCCCTCCGGCGAGAACGGCATGGTCGCCGAATTCGCCGTGCGGGCCGACCGCTTCCTGATCGGCATTCCGACGGTCGCCAGTGGCGTCGACCATCCCTTCGTCATCGGCACCGTGAACGGCGCGCCCAGGATCAGCATGTCATCCGCCTTCATCCAGGACGCCTCGATCGACAGCGCGAAGATCAGGGATCTTGCCGTCGATACGATGAAATTGGCCGGTCGTTCGGTAACCGTCCAGTCCGTTGGAAAAAATGATGGAGATACCCTGATCTATGATGGGAACTGGCATGATATAGGATCAAATGTTTACGTTCCTCCCCTTGTTGACGACAGACAAGAACTTATACTTGTCACATTCGTCCATAATCGTGACAGAGGATTCACAGGAATTGCTGAATATGCTCTCTGGATGAGCCATGATGGCGGGTGGGGAACACCGATATTCTCCGCAGCCGGCGAAAGTGGACATCTGAGATCATTTTCCACTCTTGTGAACATTCCAAAAGGAATTGGGGTTTTCTACGGAGTTACGGCCAGACCCTTGAGCAATATTCCCGTAAGGATATCCCGCGCCGTCTGCACTGCTTTCGGATCAATGCGATGACAATGACTCATTTCGCTCTTTACGACCCCGCCTCCGGCCGCATTGCGACGGTGGTGTCGCTCCCCAACCGCCATACCGAGGAAGCGATGCGGCGACTGGCCGCGGCACATGAGCAGAAAGCCATTCCATGTTCGCCCGATACGAGCAGCACGCTCCATTGGGTGGAGGATGGCCTCATCGCCGAACGACCCGCCGCTCCCCGCAACCTTGACGCCCTGCCATGCCCATGCCGCGTCGAGGTCTACAGCCATGCTCTCGAAACCACCGAAACCTACGAGGTGACGGACGGCTGCTTCCGGTACGCCGACCTTCCCGGCACCTACACCATCACGGTCCGCGCCTTCCCCTGGAAGGACGCCGAATTCACCGTGGATTTGGAAGGCGCACAATGAACGTCACCAGATCACGCACCCGCGACGAGATCGCGAAGCTGCGCGAGCGGGCCTATCTCGCCGCCTGGCCGGCTGCCCAACAGTTGGAAGCCCAGCAGGACAAGCTGGATGGCAACCCCGCCAAATGGGAGCGCATGCGCGCCGACTTCTCGGCCATCCGCGCGCTCTACCCCTATCCCGACACGACCCCCAACGAGGAGACCTGAGATGGCCGGCTGGTATCGCCAAGGCACCGTCGCCCTGACCCCCGGATCGGCCGCCGTCGCCGGCACCGGCACCATGTGGCTGGGCGTCTTGCGTCCGGGCTCCGCCTTCACCACCGACGGCAGGACGCTCTATGAGATCCGCGAGGTCGCCGACGACCGGAACCTGACCCTCGACCGCCCGTGGGAGGGGCAGGCGGCGGCCTCCGCCACCTATGCCGTCATCGCCGCCACGGCGACCCTGTCCAATGCCGAGCTCGCCGGCGAGATCGCGGCGATGGTCGCCAAATGGGCGGTGCGCGAGGACCAGTATGACGACTGGCTCGGCGGCTCCCCGAACGGCGGCCCGAACCATGACGGCAAATACCCGCTGACCGACAGCAAGGGCGTCACCCGTCTGGTCGAAAGCCCGGCCCGCCTGCTCCAGCTCCTCGACGACGGGGTCGTCGAGCATGCGGCGCAGATCATCGCGGCGATCGAGGATGACGTGGCGACCGCCCGGCAGGCGGCCACAAACGCCAGCGCGGCGATCGCCACCGTGAAGGCCGACCGGCAGGCGGTGGAGCAAGCCGCCGCCGCCGTCGCCACCCAGAGCAAGGACAGCGCCACCGCCGCCGCGACCGCGACCGCCCAGGCGGCCAGCGCCGTCCAGCATGCCGACGCCGCGGCCGGCAGCGCCGCCACCGCCACAAGCCAGGCGGCCACGGCCAGCGCCGCCCTGTCGGCGGTGGAAGCGGCACGGGACATCGTGTTAGAGGCGCGCGCCGAGACCAGTGCGGCGGCGACCGGCGCCCAATCCGCCAAGGCGGCGTCCGAAGCCGCGCGCGACATCGCGACCGGGGCGCGGGACACCGCCCTGGAGGCGCGCGACACGGCGCAAGCCGCAGGGGCACAGGCGCGGGACTGGGCGACCAAGACCGACGCCGCGGTCTCCGGCAGCCTGAAGTCGGCGCTGTCCTATGCTCTGGACGCCGCCGCCCAGGCGACCATCGCCAGCACCAAGGCGAATGAATCCGCCGGCAGCGCCGCCGCCGCCGCCACGAGCGCCGCCACCCTCGACGCCGCGGCCACCAACGCGCAGACCGCCGCCGGCGACGCCGCCGCCAGCGCCCAGACCGCCAGCGTCAAGGCCGCCGCCGCCGCCCTGTCGGCCGACACCGCCGGTTCGGCGGCACAGACGGCACAGACCGCCGCGGCCGGCGGCATGACGGCCAAAGCCGCGGCGGAAGCCGCCCGCGACAGCGCGGCCACCGCGATGACGGCGGCGCAGGTCGCCGCGACCCAGGCCGGGCAGTCGCAGATCAACGCCGCCAACAGCGCCCAGACCGCGGCGGGAGCGGCGTCCGACGCCATCTCCGCCAAGTCCGACGCCACCGCCGCCCGCGATCTGGCCGCTTCCGCCCGCACCGAGGCCCAGGGCGCCCGCGATCTGGCCCAGGCCTTCGCCCAGGGCGCCGTCGGCTACCAGCCCAGCCCCGGAGTTTATTCCGCCTTCCACTGGTCCGAACAGGCCAAGGGCCACGCCCAGACCGCCGCCACCATCGTCGGCGGCTCCAATTTCGGCATCGTCGGCGACGGCACCTCCCAGCGCTTCGCCGCCGGCAGCCCCGGTTCGCTGCTGAATTTCGTCCAGGCTCCCGGCGGCAAGATCACCTTCAACCCCGGCAATCAAGCGGTCGCCGTCGGTTTCGACGCGACCACCGCCCCGGTGGCGACGACCGGCGGCATCACCGCCGGCACCGTGCAGGGAGCGCTGGAGGAGATGGACCATCGGCTGTCGGCCGGGGCGGCGAAGCTGACCACCCCGCGCAGCATCAGCCTGTCGGGTGGAGCGACCGGCACCGCGACCGCCTTCGACGGCAGCCAGGACATCGCCATCCCGGTCACGGCGGTGTCGGCGTCGGCGCTGACCGGCACCGTTCCGCTCGCCAATCTGCCGGCTGGCGCGCTGGAGCGGCTGGTCACCGTCGCCAGCGACGCCGAACGCTTCGCCCTGACCACCGCCACCGTGCAGTTGGGCGATACGGTGCAGGTCGGGACGTCCGGCCCGATGTACCGGGTCATCGACGAGGCCAACCTGAACAATGCCGCCGGCTACCGAGCCTACACCGCCTCGCGGGCGACGGCGGTGGACTGGTCGGGGGTGGAGAACCGGCCGACCACGCGCGCCGGCTACGGCATCACCGACGCCCAGCCGCTGAACGGGCTGCTGACCTCCATCGCGGCGCTCGATTCCGGAACCGGCCTGCTCGCCCAGACCTCCGAGAACACCGCCGCCAAGCGCGCCATCGGCGTGGCGTCGGCGACCGACATTCCGGACCGCGCGGCGGCCGACGGGCGATACGCCCAGCTTTCGGGAGCGACCTTCACCGGCGGCCTCAACGTGCGCTCGTCGGCTGTTGAAGCCTTGCATGTGGAGAACGCCGCCGGGACGAAGTTCAGCTTCGTCGGCTTCGACGACGGCAACGACCGCGGGCGCATCGGCGCCTTCGGCGGGTCGGCCTGGAAGAACCTCGCGATCTCGGAGGGCGGGTCGCTGACCGCCATCGGCACCACCATGATGCCGACCGGCGGGGCCAAACTGAATGTCGCCACCGGCATGCAGGTGGACAACAACAGCGTCTGGCATGCCGGCAACGCCCCCATCGATACAGCCGCGTCCCCCGACACGCTGGTCAAGCGCACAGGAACCGGCGCCTTGGCGGCGACGGACATCGCGATTCGCACCACCAACGCCGCCGGGCAGGCCTCCCTTGTCCTCGGCAACGACGTCGATGCGCTGGACGCCTATTATCAGATCAACGGGTCCGGCAACGGCACGCTGGGCGGTCCCCGGTCGCTCAACCTGATCGTCAACAACGGAGGCTACGGGCTATACGCCGGGCGGCTGTCGCCGCGGAGGGTGTTCACCATGGACGCCTCCAGCAAAGTCATCGACTTCGCCCAGCAGCCCACCGTCAACGGCCAGCCTCTCGTCAGTACCCGCGGTTCGGTCGCCAAGTCCGCGGTGACGACGATCCCGGCGGCCGGGTCGGTCAGCGTGCCGGCCCAGACGATCCCGGCCGTCTACACGCAGTTCGTCGGCCAGACCTTCACCGTCGAATACAACACCGAGGCGCAATACAGCCAGGAGAACGCCGCCACCGGCACCGATCAGGCCGCCGGGGCTTTCCAGCTCCACAACATGGCAGGCGGGCAGATCGACAGCGCCACCAAGCTGCTGATCCATGCCGACGGCGCCAACGGTTCGACCGAGATCATCGACGAGCGCGGCATCACGCCCTTCGGAACGCATTGCGGGTGGCTTGACGGCTCATCCTATTGGACAGTTCCAAAGTCCTACAAGCTGGGTTTCGGTGCAAATCAGGACTTCACCGTTTCCTGCTGGATCAGGATTTCCTCTGAAGTTATGGGAACATCTGCGGCTTTCGACTTCATCGACTGCCGCGACTCCGGTTCTACATATTGGCCACAGCTTCTTATCGGCATGTATGGAAACTGGGCGAACCAGGGGAAATTCTATTTCTATGTTCACGCCACCGCTACCACCTCTTCATTTGTTTCCGCCGCAGATACTTGGCATTTTGTGGAGGTCGTTCGATACGCCGGCACTATGACGATGTATGTGAATGGGGTCGTTGCGGCGTCGCGTGCAGACTCCACGTCATTTCCAGCAGCCGGCATGCGCATCGGTGGGTCGCTCTCTGGAGCGGGTTACAGCCCCGTCGGCTGGATTGATCAGGTGCATGTATCACGGGTGGCTCGGCATACCGCAGCATATGCAACACCATCAGCCGCCGAGGTGGCAGATGCCAATAGCATCCACCTGTTCACCTTCGACGACGGGCATGGCGGACAAGTTCTGAAGGATCGGGCGAACAGCGGCCGACCGATCCTACTCGGCGGTACCGGCGCGACGATCTCCAACGAGCAGGCCAAATTCGGCACCACCAGTTTTAAGCTGGGCGCCGGCGGCAGCTGCGTCATCGGTTGGGCCAGCACGCCGCACGCCGATCTGGCGCTGGGCGACAACAACTTCACCACCGATCTGTGGTTCTACAAGACCAATACCGCCGACGGCTGCCTGTGGTGCGCCGGCAACAACGCCTACGGCATGCAAATCCGTACCAACGGCGCCGGCGGAGCGATCACCGCCTACATCAGTACCGACAACTCCAGCTGGAACGTCGCCAACGGCGTCGGCACCGGCGTCGTGCCGGCGGTCAACAGCTGGAACCATTTGGCCGTGGTGCGCAACGGCGGCACGCTTTACATTTTCCTCAACGGCACGCAGATCGGCAGCCACACCGTCGGCACCGGCTCAATCACCATGGGCGGCCCCTATCATTACTTCGGCGGAGTTGGCGACAACTCCTCGATCATGGCCGGCTATATCGACGAGGTGCGGATAAAGCGGGGCGAGGCCGTCTGGATTTCCAACTTCACCCCGCCGACCGCTCCCTACACCGCCGATGACCGCACCGTAGTCCTTCTGCATTTCGAAGGCGCGAACGGCGATGTGGTGACGCTGGACTCGTCGGGCAGCAGCTACGGCACTAGTGCCTTCAGTACGACTACCACGACCCTCGCCTTCACCAACGCCGCGGCTCTTTCCAGCGCGCAGGCCCGCGGCGGGCATAGTACCAGTCTATATACGGGCGGGTCTCAGTTCGCGCAATGGCTGCTTCCCGACAATCCGGCAGCGGGTCACCCTCTGTATTTCGGCAACTATACCAAATGGTGCGTAGAAGCCTGGGCGTACATTCCTGCGGGTGGTTCCCTCGCAATCTTCCAGATTGGTCAGAACCCGGATTCCGGGTCTATGCGGGGCGGCGCAGGCCCTTCCGGCACGACCTTCTACGTCAATGGAAGCGCAATCGCGACTGGACCCGCTCCGGCAACCGGATGGAACCATTTCGCCTTTGTTCGGGAAGGCCGGGGATGGTGTGTCTATGTCAATGGTATCGCTGGTGCCATAGCAGCGCCTTCTACACAATTCACCACGCCGGGCAGCGTCGGCAACTTGTGGGTAGGTGCCTGGAACAATCCCCTCGCTATCGGTGACGGTTACTTCGACGCTATTCGCATTACCAACGGAAACCCGCGCTACACCGCGAACTTCACGCCCGCCACGCTGGTGGCCGACGACATGACCACGCTGATGTGGGTGTTCAACGGCGCGGTCGGCCAGAAATGGGTCAAGGAACTGTCCGGCAACAGCGCCATGATCGCCGCCAGCGGCAACGCCCGCACGGTGAAAGATGGGCGCTACCTCATTCCTGTTTTGACCGGGAACAACTTTGGAATCACCACGGTCAACTCCAGGTTCGGCGGCGGAGCGCTCCAGGGCAACGGCACCGCCGGTAACTACCTTTATGCCCCGCACTCTCTGGAGTTCTGCCCAACCGGCGATTACACCTTCGACTTCTGGGCAAATGTTGGAGTCGGAGCGGGTCGCATGTTCGGCAAAAACAATGGCACCACCTGGTCGATTTCAGCCTACTGGACTGGCTCGGTCATTACCTTCCAATATTACGACAATGCCGGAAATTACAACGACTTCAGCTCCACTGACATTGCCACAGGGACTCACCACTTCGCATTCGTCCGCAGTGGGACGACCGTGACGATCTATGTGGATGGGGTAGCCAATGCAAACCGCACCTGGGCGAACGGTGTCCGGCAGGATACCGCCGGCAACTTCCAACTTCTCGCACAGCCTGACGGCTCTCAGACCAGCAGCATGTGGATCGACGAGTTCCGCTACAGCACCGTGGCCCGCTGGACCTCCAATTTCACCCCGCCCACGATTCCCTACGGCCAGCAATATGTCACCGGCCCGTTCGCCGTCTCGACCACGGCGGCGACCAGCATCGACGTGTCGGACTGGAGCACCATCCATTCGGCGACGATCAGCCAGACCACCCCGCCCGGCACCAGCATCAGGTGGGCGGTCAGCTTCGACGGGCGCGCGAGCTGGAAGACATGGAACGGCTCGGCCTGGGCTCCCCTCTCCTCCTCCACCGGCGTCGCCGTTGACGCGAACGGCAATGATTACCTGACCTTGCAGAACGCGCTCGCCAACCTGAATGTCGAAGCCATCGGCAGCATCGACTTCCTGTTCTCGCTGAAAACCAACAATCCGAACTTCTCGCCCAGCGTCGACGCCGTCACGCTCGCCCGTGACGAGTATGAGCTGGCGGTGCCGAAGACCGACTACACCATCAAGCGCAACGGCGCGGCCGGGACCGAACTCCACCGCATCACCAACCTGAGGCCCTACCCGGTCAACATCGTCTACGACTACGTCGCCTGACGCGCGGGGGCGCCCGACACGGCCGGTCCCGGCGGCACCCCCGGGACCGAGCCCGACCCGCATCTCCTCAAAACCCACATGGGAGCACAACCGATGCCCGATCCGATCTGCAAGGCCGCCATCGAGCTTGTGAAGCATTTCGAGGGCCTGTCGCTCGACGCCTATCTCTGCCCGGCCGGCATCCCGACCATCGGTTACGGCCACACCGCCGGCGTGTCGCTGGGCCAGCGCATCACCGCCGAAAAGGCCGAGGCTCTGCTGGCGGACGACCTCGCCGCCGCCGCCGCCGCGGTCGATGCGCTGGTGACGGTGCCGCTGACCGGCGGCCAGCGCGGCGCGCTCGCCAGCTTCGTCTTCAATCTGGGCCGGGGCAATTTCCAATCCTCGACCCTGCTGAAACGCCTCAACGGCGGCGATCCCGAGGGGGCGGCCGGCGAGTTCGGCCGCTGGGTCAACGCCACCGTCCAGGGCCGGAAAACCAAGCTCCCCGGTCTGGTGAAGCGCCGGGAGGCCGAAACCCTGCTGTTTCGCCGCAACCTGTTCCTGACCAGGATGGCGGCGGCGGACCCGATGCCGCAGGCCGTCGACACGCCTGCCGCGTGACGGCTGGCAGCCTGGCCGCGAAGCCTCTACACTGTCGCCTCTTTCAAGGGGGGAACGGTGACGGGGGAGCGTAGGCGGGCGACCGCGGTGGATGTGGCGCGGTTGGCGGGCGTGTCTCAGTCGGCCGTCTCCCGGTGTTTTACCGAGGGCGGCAGCGTGTCGCCGGAGATGCGCTCCCGCGTGCTGGAGGCGGCGCGGCGGCTGTCCTACCGCCCGAACGCCATCGCGCGCAGCCTGACGACCCGTCGCACCAACCTGATCGGCGTCGTCATGGGTGATCTGGACGGGCCGTTCCAGCCCTATCTGTTCGAAACGCTGACCCGCGGCCTGACGTCGCGCGGCAGGCAGCCGCTGCTGGTGCGCGGCGATCCGGCCGACCCGCTGGACGGCACGGCGATGGCCGCCCTCGATTATCAGGTCGATGCGGTGGTGGTGACCGCCGGCAGCGTGTCGCCGATGGCGATCCGTGGCCTGATGGCGCTGGGTACCCCGCTGCTCCTCTACGGCCGGGCGGTGGCGGCCGACGGGGTGGACAGCATCTGCTGCGACAACCCGCTGGGCGCCCGTCTGGTGGCCCGCGCGCTGGCCGCCGCCGGTCACCGCCGCATCGCCTATCTCGGCGGACGCCCCACCGCCTTTTCCGAACAGGAACGCGGCGGCGCCTTCCGCGACGAGCTGGCGAAACTGGACATCCCTCTGGCCGCCGCCGGAGAGGGCGACTACAGCTACGACAGCGGCCATCGCGAGGCGCTGCGGCTGCTCGCCGGTCCCGACCGCCCGGACGCCCTGTTCTGCGGCAATGACGCCATGGCCTTCGGCGCGCTCGACGCCGCGCGCACCGCGCTCGGCCTGAGGGTGCCGGAGGATCTGTCCATCATCGGCTTCGACGATGTGCCGATGGCCGCCTGGCCGAGTTTCGCGCTGACGACCGTCCGCAACCCCGTCGACGGCATCGTGTCGATCCTGCTCGACATGCTGGAGCGCCGGCTGGCCGATCCCGAGGCGCCGCCCGTGCTGCACCGCCCGGCCCCGGTCCTGGTCAGGCGCGGATCGGCGCGCCTGTGACGCGTCGCGCCGACGCATTCATCAAAGCGTTATAAATCCATCATCCGCAGGTCACGCTTCGCGCCTAAACCCTGCATCAGCGGCTTTGCATACGCATGCAAGGCCGCTGACGCGATCGGGAACGCTGGAGAGGGTGCGGCCATGGCGGACTTGCATGTCGAGGATCTGACGGTCGCCTATGGCGGGTCCCGCGTGCTGAACGGCGTCAGCCTGCATGTCCAGCCGGGCGAGTTCGTGGCGCTGCTCGGCTCGTCGGGCTGCGGCAAGACCACGCTGCTGCGGGCGGTGTCGGGCTTCGTGCCGGTGGACGGCGGACGCATCGCCATCGCCGGGCGGGACGTGACCAAGGCTCCGCCGGAACGGCGCGACACGGCGATGGTCTTCCAGTCCTATGCGTTGTGGCCGCACATGACCACCGCCCAGAACATCGGCTATGGGCTCAAGCTGCGCCGCTGGACCCGCCCCCGCATCGCCGAGCGGGTCGCGGAGATGCTGCGGCTGCTGAAGCTCGACGGGCTGGCCGAGCGCAACGTCACCCAGTTGTCGGGTGGCCAGCGCCAGCGCGTGGCGCTCGGCCGGGCGCTGGCGGTCAATCCCGAAATCCTGCTGCTGGACGAGCCGCTGTCCAACCTCGACGCCCGTATCCGGCTGGAGTTGCGCCACGAGATCCGCGCGCTGCAACAGCGGCTGGGCATCACCGCCGTCCATGTGACGCATGACCGCGAGGAGGCCATGGTGATGGCCGACCGCATCGTCATCCTGAATTCCGGCACCATCGCCCAGATCGGCACACCCGAGGAGATCTACCGCCGCCCGGCCAGCGCCTTCGTCGCCAGCTTCCTCGGCGCCGACAATGTCGTGACCTTGCAGGCGACGCGGACGGAGCGGACGCTGGAGATCGCCGCCGGCCCGGACCATGACGCCGCCAGCCTGCCGCTCGGCCAGGACGGCGCGCAGGCCGAGATGATCGAGGCAGGGACGACGGAAGCCGGACCGGTCGCCGCCCATTTCCGCACCGAATCCGTACGGCTGACCGCCTCCGGCGAGGCGCCGGCCGGCGCACTGGTCCTGCGCGGCCGCATCACCCAGACCGCCTATCCCGGCGGCCGCTGGCGCTACGGCGTCGCGGTCGGCGGCACGGTCTTCCTGGTCGACGACGACGAACGCCGGACCACCGGCGATGCCGTCGCCATCGTCATCCCGCCTTCGGCCCTGCATTGCTTCCCGATCCGCCAGCAGGCGGCGGGAACGGCCTGAGGCGTTTCCAACCACCCGACCAAGCCACCCGACCAAGCCAAATGGCCCAACCAACCTGGAAGCAGGGGGATCTTATGAAGCTCGTGATGCCGAGGACGCTGTTGGCCGGCGCCGCCGCTCTGGCCCTCGCCGCCGGTCTTTCCGCCGCATCGGCGAAGGCCGAGACGGTGCTGACCGTGCTCACCGCCGGCGACCAGAACATGGTCGACTACGTCAACGAATATCTGGCGCCGAAGTTCGAGGCCCAGAATCCGGGCGTGAAGGTCCGCGCCGCCGGCACCGGGCCGGGCGACGGCGGGTCGCAGAAGATCTATGAGAAGTTGAGCGCAGAGGCCGCCGCCGGCGCCGCCAAGTGGGACGTCGACGTCGCCGTCATCCATCAGAAGATGGCGGGCCAGATGGTGCAGGAGAAGATGCTCTCGGCCTATGTCGGCGATGTGAAGACCGGCGCGCTGGCCAGCCGCGACAGCGCGCGCAACGCGCTCGGCACCGACGTCACCGGCTATGTCCTGCCGATGTTCCACAGCCAGATCGCGCTGGCCTACAACCCCGATCTGGTGAAGGCGCCGCCCAGGACCTACGCCGAACTGGCGGAATGGGTGAAGGGCAACCCGAAGGCCTTCGGTTACAACGGCATCAAGGGCGGCATGTCGGGCGTCGGCTTCGTCACCGGCTGGGCCGCCGCCAACATCGGCGACGCCGCCAAGCTGGAGAAGGGGCCCTATGACGCGGCGATGAAGCCGGCGATCGAAAAGGCGCTGTCCGGCCTGAAGGAGTTCAACAAGAGCGTCACGCTGACCCCCGGCAACGCCGGCACGCTCGACATGCTGAACCGCGGCGAGATCGCCATGGGGCCGGTGTGGGTCGACATGTTCTATAGCTGGCAGGCCGACGGCCGTCTCAACCCGGCGATGAAGCTGCAACTGATCGGTCCGGGCATGCCCGGCCAGCCGATGTACTATGCCGTCCCGGCCAAGGCCGCCAACCAGGAGGCCGCCCGCAAATTCATCGAGCTGGCGACCAGCCCCGAGGTGCAGGCCGACGGCATCGTCAAGCGCTTCAACTGGTATCCGGGCATCGACGCCACCTATGTGCAGCCCAAGCTGGACGCCCAGACCTGGGCCAAGCTGTTCACCGACGTGAAGCCGGACGAGCTGGCGAGCAAGGGCAAGCCCTTCCCGCTGTCGGGCTATTTCACCGACATCATGGAAGCCTATGAGCGCACCGTTGCCAACTGAGGCCGACCGGCCGGCTTCCCTCCCCCGCCCCGGCGGGGGAGACGGCGCCCCCGCCCTGCCCGTCACCCAGCCGCCCGCCGCGACCGTCCCCGGCTGGGTCTGGGGCGTGCTTCTGGTCATGCCGGCGCTGGCGATGGTGGCGCTGTTCTTCCTTTATCCGCTCGGCCTGTCGGCGCTCAGCGCCTTCCAGGGCCGCAACGGCGGCTGGACGCTGGCGAACATCGCCAAGGCGTTCGAGCTGTACAGCCTGGACATGGCCTTCACGCTGGCGATCGTGCTGCTGTCCTCCGCCCTGGTCGCCGTGCTGTCGGTGGCGATCGGCGGCTATCTGACGCTCGGCGAGAACCGGGTGGCGGTGACCCTGCTGCGCTGGCTCTACCGCTGGCCGCTGTTCATCCCCTTCATCGTCGCCGCCCAGATGATGCGGTCCTTCCTGGCCAAGAACGGTCTGATGAACAACCTGCTGATCGGCGGCAGCGTCATCGAGCCGTTGCAGGCGGCGAGCCTGCTCGACTGGCGTGGCGTGGTGGTGACCTTCGTCTGGAAGCAGACGCCCTTCGTGGCGCTGATGGTGGCGGGCGCGATGGCCTCGCTGGACCGCTCCACCATCGAGGCGGCGCGCGATCTCGGCGCCGGACGGCTGCGCATCCTCGGCGAGATCGTCGTTCCCCAGGTCCGGCCGACTTTGGTGGTCGGGCTGATCCTCAGCTTCGTGACCATGCTGTCGGTGATGTCGGTGCCGATGATGATCAACCCCAACAGCCCGACGATGATCACGGTGGACATGGCCTATCGCATCAACGCCCATGGCGATTACGGCGTCGCCAACGCCCTCGGCTTCGTCTCCTACGCCATGGCCGGTCTGGTCGGCTGGTTCTATCTGCGGCACGGCGTGCGCCAGGGTGGTGCGCGATGACCGCCCTTCTCCCGACGCGGGCGCTCGCCCAGACTCTCGCCCAGACTCTCGCCTGGATTCCGCGCGGGCTGGCGCTGGGGCTGCTGGCCTTCGTCATCTTCGGGCCGCTGACCAATCTCGGCCTGTGGGCGGTGGCGGAGAAATGGTACTTCCCCCACACGCTGCCGCTGCAATACGGCTTCTCCTTCTGGGAACGGGTGTTCGCCCCGCGTTCCAACGCCATGGCGTCGCTGGCGACCAGCGTCACCATCGCGCTGCTGACGGTGGCGGCCTGCCTCGCCGTGTCGGTTCCCGCCGGCTACGCGCTGGCCCGGCTGCGGCTGCCCTGGCGCGGGGCGATCCTGCTGGCCTTCCTGCTGCCGCAAGCCTTTCCCAGCGTCGCCGTCTACATCAACGTGGCGCGCATCTTCTATACGCTGGGGCTGAACGGCACCGTGGCGGGCGTGGTGCTGGTCCACACGGTGCACGGGCTGGTCTTCTCCGTCTGGATCACCGCCGCCGCCTTCGGCGCCATCGACCGCTCGCTGGAGGAGGCGGCGCGCGACATGGGCGCCGGCCCCTTGCGCAGCTTCTTCGGCGTCACCCTGCCGCTGGCGGCGCCGGGGGTGATGGCCAGCTCGATCTTCGTCTTCCTCGAATCGCTGGACGAGTTCACCGGCACCTATTTCGTCGGCGTTCCCGACATCTCCACCCTGCCGCTGCTGATGTTCAACGCCGGCATGGGTGGCAATTTCCAGATCGCCGCGATCACCGCGCTGATCCTGCTGGTTCCCTCGGTGGGCTTCATGCTGGTGATCGAACGTTTCCTCAAGGCCGACGTGCTGGCCAAAGTCGGACATTGACCTCCATGGACATCCAGGTGCTGGGCGTCGGCGAAGCCGCCGACCCCTCCTTCGCCAATTCCTCGCTGATCGTCGCCGCCGACGGCTTCCGCCTGATGATCGACTGCGGCCATTCGGTGCCGTCCGCCCTGTGGCGCGAGGTGCCCGATCCCGACGCCATCGACGCGCTCTATTTCACCCATCACCACCCCGACCATTGCTTCGGTCTGGTCCCGGCCCTGATCCGCTGGACCGACGACCGCCGCAGCAAGCCGCTGGACATCGTCACCACCATCGGCGGCTGGAAGCAGCTGGCGCTGCTGTTCCAGGCCGGCGCCACCGATCCCGAACGGTCGCTCTCTTTTCCCCTGCGCTGGGTCGAGACCCCGACGGATGGCAGGCTCGGCCCCTTCCGCCTGCGCACGGCGCTGACCCGGCATTCGATGCCCAACCGCGCCATCCGGCTGGAAGCGGGCGGCGTCGCCTTCGCCTATTCCGGCGACGGCCGCGCCACGCCGGAGTCGGAGGAGCTCTTCCGGGACGCCGATCTGCTGTTCCACGAGTGCCTGACCGTCGAGCCGGATCCGACCCAGCTCTTCCACGCCGCCTACGGCCAGCTCGCCGACTTCCCCGCCCGGCTCGGTGTCGGCGAAATGCGCCTCTACCATGTCCGCATGGGCGAGCGGGAGCGTCTGGCCGCCGCCTGCGCCGCCGATCCGCGAATCAGCCTTGCCCAGCCCGGGGAGCGGATCGCCCTGGCGCCTCGGACTCCGATCTGACGCTCGCGGCCGAAGCCCGGGCCAAGCCGCCCGGCACACCCCGCCGACCATCCACCCGAACCCGCTTGATCGCCCCCACGGGATGGCCTGCCGCCCGTGGGAAGACTCTATTTGTATTATAATGTATTACATGTATGGTATTGTATTAGCGGCGCCGCATCCGAGCCGGCCCGATTGCCATGCTCCAAGGATAGTCCGATGACCGACAGCCCGATGACCGACAGCCCAGCGACCACCCCCCGCCACATCGCCCCCGTCGGGCTGTACGAGCGCAACAAGGACCGCCCCTTCCTGGGGTCCACCAGCTGCTCGCACCGCCGGCTGGTCGCCGGTGAATGGACCGAGTTGCGGCTGGTCTACGAGGTCGGCGCGTCGGGCCTCGCCGACGGGGCCGGCATCAAGCTGGCGATGAAGTTCTATTCCGACTGGGCGCTGTTCCAGACCAGCGACCCGCAGGCCGCCAACTACGTCTCGGCGGAGTATGAGGCCGGGCCGCTGGTGCCGGGGCAGAGTCCGGCGACGATCCAGGCGCTGAAGGTGCGCTTCGACCAGAAAGGCCACGAGCGTCCCTATCAGAAAGCCATCGTCATCGACGTGATCGACGGCTACCTCAATCCCGGCGACCGGATCGTCGTCCGGCTGGGTGACCGGCGGCGCGGCGGGCCGGGAACGCGGGTGCAGAGCTTCGTCGAGCAGGGCTTCCGCTTCCGCGTCTTCATCGACCCGCTCGGCAGCCAGAAATATGCCGAGGTGCCCGGCGACTGCGTGATCGACATCGTTGCCGGCGATCCTGCCGCCCTGCGTCTGGTGGCGCCGCGCCTGACCACTCCCGGCCCGGCCAGCCTGCTGCTGCGCGCCGAGGATGTCTGGGGCAATTGCTGCACCGACGGCACCATCGACGCCGCCCTGACCCTGGCGGGGCCACAGGGAGAAACGGTGGAGCCGCTGACGCTCTCGCCCAACCCCGATGCCCATGGCTGGCTGGTCCATCGTCGGGAGACCACGCTGTCGGCCGGGGAGTGGCGCATCACCGCCACCGCTGACGGGCTGGTCCCGGCGGAGGCCTTCGTCACCGTCGAGGAGGACGCGCCGCGCGCCTATTACGCCGACCTCCATGTCCATTCCAACGACACGGTCGGCACCAACGATACCGCCTACAACCTGTCCTACGGCCGCGACATCGCCGGGCTGGACGTGCTGGGCTACACCGCCAACGACTTCAACGTCACCGAAAAGGCCTGGAGCGAGGCGGTCGGGTTGATCGACCGCTTCAACGAGGCCGGCCGCTTCGTCTGCTATCCCGGCACCGAATGGTGCGGCAATTCGGCGGCGGGTGGCGACCATAATGTCGTGTTCCTGCGCGACGGCGTGCCGCAATTCCCCACCGACAGCCGGGGCCAGCCGGTCCGATCCTTCGAATGGAACGAGTCCACGCGCGGCAAGCTGCGTCCCGGCGCCTGGCCGCTCGACGATCTTTATGCCGCCTATCAGGACGACCCGGAAGGCCATCTGCTGATCCCGCATGTCGGCGGACGGCGCTGCAATCTCGACTGGCACCATCCCGAGCTGGAACGGCTGATCGAAATCGGCTCCGCCTGGGGCCAGTTCCACTGGGTCTATGCCGAGGCGCTGGCCCGCGGCTACCGGCTCGGCGCCTCGGCCAGCAGCGACGAGCATCAGGGCCGCTGCGGCGGCGGCGCGCCGGCAACCGCCGTGTTCGGCGCGCGCGGCGGGCTGACCGGGGTGCTGGCCGACCGGCTCGACCGCGCCACCATCGGCCGGGCATTACGGTCGCGCCGCACCTTCGCCACCACGGGCGAGCGCAGCTTCGCCAGCCTGCGGCTGGGCGAGCGCTGGATGGGCGAGGTGGCGCAAGCGGCGGCGACCGACACGCTCGATTACCGGCTGCTCGGCGACCGCGGATGGGAAAGCCTGCGGCTCTATGACGGCGAGACTCTGCTGTGGGAGCGCGACCTGCACCGCGAGCTGGGCCTGTCGCAACGGCGCATCCGTCTGCGGCTCGGCGGCGCCCGCATCAAGGACCGCTATCGTGGCGCCTATTGGAGCGGCGGCATCACCGTCACCGGGGCGGCGGTGCAGCGGGTCGAGCCTTTCGGCTTCGACCATCCCGAACAGGGATTCTGGCGCCAGGACGCCACCACCGTGGCGCTGCGCACGGTGACCCATGGCGACACCGACGGGGTGGAACTGACGCTGTCGCGGCTGGCCGGCACCCGCATCCAGGTCCATCTCGACATCGGCACCTATGTGAAGGTCGGCAACCCGCTGACGCCGCCGCCCAACCCGCACGCACCCGAAGCAGTGCTGGAGATCGACGGCGACACGCTGCTGGGCGACGGCTCCGCCGCCGCCGGATCGATCCGCCGGACCCTGCCCGGCACCGAGCTGGAGGTGACGGTGGAGCGGGTGACCGAGGCGCCGCTCCCCCGCGACCTTGCCGGGCGTATCCCGCTGGCCGGTCTGGGGTTGGCGGCGGGGCGGGAACATCCGCTGTTCCTCACCGCCCGCCAGCGCGACCAGTCGCGGGTCTGGACCTCGGCGCTGTTCCTGACCGTCTGAGAACGGACGTCCGGTCAGGAATAGAAGCCCGGCTCCGGCAGGGCGCCGGTCAGGGCGTGGACTCCCAGCTCCTTCAGCTTGTAGTCCAGCGGGTCGTGCAGGGAATGGGTGCGGATGTTGCGCCAGAAACGGTCGAAGCCATAGCGCCCGGCGGCCCCGCGCGCGCCGGTGATGTCGAACAGCCGGCTGGCGGCGTCCAGCCCGGCGCGGGCGGCGGCGAGCTTGAAGGTGGCGACGGCGAGCGAGGTCTCGCCCCGCTCCTGGCTTCCCAGCGAGCGCCCGCGCTCCCACGCCCGTTGCAGCCGGTCGAGCGCCGGACCGCCCAGCGCGTCGGCCGAGGCGATGGCGAGTTGCGCCTCGCCGAAATGGTGGAGGAGATAGGGATCCTCGGCGGCGCTGGCCACGCCCGACGCCCGCCAGGGCCGCCCCTCCGCCAGGGTGAAGGCGCGGGCCGCCGCCAGCGCCCCCTCGGCGATGCCGAGATAAAGGCTGGACAGGATCGCCTGGGCGATGCAGGGCCTGAGGCTGGCGGCGACGTCGCCGAACGGCCCCGGCGGTCCCAGGATGTCGGCGGCCGACACCGCCACATTGGTGAAGGTAACGGTGCCGCTGTCGGTCTGGCGCTGGCCGATGGCGTCCCAATCATCCAGCACGGCGATGCCGGCGCGGTCGGTCGGCAGCACCATGACCCGCAACACCCCGTCCGGCCCGTCCGCCGACACCAGCAACAGGTCGGAATCGCTGGCGCCGGAACAGAAGCTCTTGGTTCCGTCGAGGATCCAGGCCAGCGGCTCCTCACCCTCCTCCTCACCCCCCTCTCCGGCCGGCGTCAACCGGGTGCGGCGGTCGAGCGGGTTCAGCGCGTTGCCCCAGAACAGGGTGCGCCGGGCGGTGGCTGTCAGCAGCCCGGCCTTCTGGGTCGGGTTGGCGTAGAGCAGGATCGAGGCGACCATCAGATGATGGAAGGCGAACAGATGGGCGAGCGAGGAATCCACCTGCGCCAGTTCCCGCACCGCCCCCAGGATCGCCGGCCAACCCTCCCCCTCGCCACCATAGGCGGGGGGGATGGCCAGGGTCAGCAGACCGGAGCGGCGGATGGCGTCGCGCTCGGCCTTGGCAGTGCCGCCGGCCCGGTCGCGGGCGACGGCGGTTTCGGCCAGCAGGCTTTTCAGGTCGGCCAGCGCCCCGCGCAGGGCCGGGCTGGACAGGGGAACGATGCTCATGACGCGCTCCGCGCCGGTTGGAGATCGCCGAACGGGCTGACGAAGGCGACGTCGGGCGCGGCCTGGGATGCCGGCGGCGGCGCCGTCACCGGCAGCAGCGGGAACAGCAGGTCGGCGACGCGGTGCGCCTCCTCCAGATGGGGATATCCCGAAAGGATGAAGCTGTCGATGCCGAGGTCGCGGTACTCCAGAAGCCGGTCGGCGACTTGGCGCGGACTGCCGACCAGCGCGGTTCCGGCCCCGCCGCGCACCAGCCCGACCCCGGCCCAGAGATTGGGCGCCACCACCAGATCCGGGCGCGACGCCAGCTCGGTCATCCGGCGCTGGCCTTCGGATTCGAAGCGGCGGAAGGCGCCGTGCGCCGCCTCGACGGCGCCGCGGTCGATCTTGCTGATCAGCGTCTCGGCGGCGGCCCAGGCCTCGGCCTCGGTCTCCCGCACGATGATGTTGACGCGCAGGCCATAGGACAGGGTGCGGCCATGGGCCGCCGCCCGCGCCCGTACATCCGCGATCTTGGCCGCCACCGCGTCGGGCGGCTCGGCCCAGGTCAGATAGGTGTCGAAATGCTCGGCCACCGCGGCATGGCCGGCGGGCGACGAGCCGCCGAAGAACAGCGGTGGATGGGGACGCTGCACCGGCGACAGCGGCACGGTGGCGCCCTTCACCGTCACATGCTGGCCGGCGAAATCGACGGTCTCGCCGGCCAGCACCCGCTTCCACACCGTGAAGAACTCGGCCGCCTGGGCATAGCGGGCGTCATGGTCGAGGAAGACGCCGTCGCCGGCCAGCTCCGCCGCGTCGCCGCCGGCCACCACATTCAGGTAGAAGCGCCCGCCCGACAGCCGGTCCAGCCCGGCGGCGAGCCGGGCGGCGAAGGTCGGCGTCATCGAGGAGGGCCGGGTGGCGACGAGGAAGCGCAGCCGCTCGGTCGCCGCGATCAGCGCGGCCGACACGATGTAGGGCTCCTCGCAGGCCTTGCCGCAGGGAACCAGCACACCGTGATAGCCGCGCCGGTCGGCGGCCTGGGCGATCTCCGTCAGATAGGCCAGCGACGCGGCCCGGCTGTCGATCTGGCTGCCCAGATAGGGGCCATCGCCATGCACCGGCAGAAACCAGAAGATGTCCATGGGTCGCTCCTCCGCTCAGAGATCGAGCGCCAGCAGGCGCCGGGCGTTGTCGAACAGCAGCCCGTCGAGCACCGCCCCGTCGAAGCCGAGCTTCAGGAAATCCTCCACCGTCTGCTTCATCGGCCGGAACGGGTAGGAGCTGCCGAACAGAAGCTGGTCGCGCAAAAAGCCGTTGGCGGCCTCGACATAGAGCCGGCTGCCGGGCAGGAAGATGTACATGTCCGGCACGATATGGACGTTGGGATGGCGGAAGGCGATGCCGATGATCTCGGCCACATGCGGCCAGAAGCCGTGGTGGATGACGATGTTCAGGGTGGGGAACTCGCGGGCGATGCGGCCGACCGGGGCGGGATCGTTGAAGCGCGGGTCCGGCGTCGTCGGCCCGGTCATCAGGAAGACCGGTACCTTCAGCTGGTCGCAGGCGTCATAGACCGGCAGCAGCGACGGATCGTCGAAGGGAATGGCGGGATCGAGGAAACCGGGTTCCAGATTGATGCCCTTCAGACCCAGCGTGGTGACGGCGCGCCCCGCCTCCGCCACCGCGGCGGCGGTGCCCTGGCGCTGCGGGTCGACGGAGCCGACGCCGATCAGTTCCGGCCGGCCGGCGACCAGCTCATGCACCCGGTCGTTGGAGGTGCTGACGCCGGGGGTGTCGCGGCCGATGATGGCAGCGGCGGTGATGCCGGCCTCCCGCACATCGGACAGGAAGCCGTCCAGCGTGTGGGAGCGGGTGAAATGGCTGTCGTCGCCGCGGGTGCCGACCCGCCGGTTCAGCCATCTGGCCGTCTCGAAGCCGGGGGTGCCGGGGGTCGCCCCGTAGAAATCATGCAGAAAGGCGGGACGGCTGCGCAGGTCGATGATCTTGCGGGACACGGTTGCGGTCTCCGGTTGCGGTGTCCGCCGGATAAGCGCAACAACGGTGCCAACCTGTGTTTTCCTTTGTTCCCAAGAGCTTGAAGAGCGGTTTCCCCGGTGGCGGCGCTGCAATCGCAACAGCCGCCACCGGGAAATTGCTGCATCGGCAGCGCCGATTGCACACTTTCATGTCTACACCCAGGCGCCGGACCACACCGCATCACGCACCGAGATGCTGGATTTCAGCAGACCGGAGGCGTGGAAGCTGTCGGCGACCGCCTGCTGGCGCCGCACCGCCCGGTCGTCGAGCGGCTTGGCGCCATAGGTAAGCCGGCTGAAGGCCAGCTCCAGCGCCGGCGCGGCGATGCCAAGATCGCGGGTCATGCTCCGCGCCGCCTCCGCCGCATGGAGGGCGGCGTATTCGCCGGCCTTTCCCACCTCGTCCAGCAGGATGGCGACGGCCTCCGGGTTGCGGTCGGCGAAGCTCTGGTTGGCGAGATAGAACTGGTGGTTGGGCACCAGCCCGTTGCCGTCGGTCAGCACCCGCGTGTCGTCGCGGATCTGGGCGGAGGACAGCAGAGGATCCCAGATCGCCCAGGCATCGACCATCTCGTCGAGCAGGGCTTCCAGCGCCGCCGCCGGCTGCATATGGACGATGCGCACGTCGTCCAGCGTCAACCCATAGGCCTGCAACGCCCGCAGCAGGAAGTAATGGACGTTCGACCCGGTATGCAGCGCCACCGTGCGCCCGCGCAGGTCGGCGGTGCCGCGGAAGGGGCTGTCGCGGCGGACCAGCAGCGCCTCGGCATTGGGGGCGGGCGGATCGTAGCCGACATAGACCAGCGGCACGCCGGCGGCCTGGGCGAAGACCGGCGGCGCCTCCCCGGTCGCCACGAACTCCACCTCCTTGCTGCCGAGCGCATCCATCATCTGCGGACCGGATACGAACTCGCTCCAGGTGACGCGGTAGCCATGGGCGGCCAACCGCTGTTCCACCGCGCCGCGCATCTTCAGAATGCTGGAGGTGCCGAATTTCTGATAGCCGATCGGCAGATCCACGAGTGGCGCCGGCGGTTGGGCCGGACGGGGTGAGGAGGACGGCTTGGCAAACCGCTCCTCGCCCGCTTCCGCCGCGCCGGGACGGCGGCGCGGCGCGATGGCGCCGAGATGGGCCAGTTGGGTGCGGAAGGCGTTGCGGGTGATGCCCAGGCTTTCCGCCGCCCGCATCTGGTTGCCGTCGGCCAGTTCGAAGGCGCTGCGCACCGCGGTGCGGACCAGCCGCTCATACAGTTCGGATTCGCCATTGGCGATGGCGCGGGCGACCAGCGCCTTGACCGCGCCCTCGACATCGCAGGGCAGCGGCTCGGCGGAGCCGGATAGCCGGCCATGCCCCTCGCAGCGCAGCCGGACATCATCCGTGCCGATCTCCGGACCCGGCGCCAGAAGAACGGCGTTGTGCAGCACATTCTCGAGCTGGCGGATGTTCCCCGGCCAGGGGCAGAGGGATAGCCGGCGCAAAGCCTCGGCGCTCAACGACAGTTCGGGCCGGCCGAGCCGCTCCTTGTGAAGGTCGAGGAAATGCTCGGCCAGCGGCGGGATGTCGCCCGGCCGCTCGCGCAAGGGCGCCAGCCGGACCGAGGCGACGTTCAAGCGGAAATACAGATCCTCGCGGAAACGCTTGGCCGCCACCGCCGCCTCGAGATCGACGTTGGTGGCGGCGATGACGCGGACGTCGATGGGAATGGGTTTGCGCGAGCCGACACGCACCACCTCACGCTCCTGGAGCACGCGCAGCAGCTTGACCTGAAGGGCGGGCGGCAGGTCGCCGATCTCGTCCAGCAGCAGAGTGCCGCCATGGGCCGCCTCGAACCAGCCGGCCTGGGTCTTGAGCGCGCCGGTGAAGGCCCCCTTCTCGAAGCCGAACAGCTCGGCCTCGGCCAGCGTGTCGGTGAAGGCGCCGCAATTGACGGCGACGAACGGGCCGTCGGCCCGGCGGCTGCGGCTGTGGATATAGCGAGAGACCAGTTCCTTGCCGGTGCCGGTTTCGCCTATGATCAGCACGGTGGCGTCGCTGGGCGCCAGCCGGTCGAGATCGGCCTGGAGCCGTTGCGACCGCGGATCCTCGAACACCATGGCGGTGGCGCGGATCTTCGGCTTGCGGCCCCGGCTGGCCGGATCGAAGGCGACGATGCGGCGCTGTTCGTAGCCGGCGGCATCGATGCCCGTTCCGCAACCGTCCGCCTGCCCGACCGCGACGGACGGTAAGGCGGCGGCGTCGAACCGGCAGGAGGACGGGCCGGTCCCCAGGCGGGGAGCGGCGTCGAAGGCTGTCGCGGCGGGCCAGCGGTCACTGGGCGGGATCCTGGTCATGGCGGCACCTGCTTCCTGGGGCGGGCATCGTCGGGTCACCCCGATCATTTCCCAGTGTATCAATATGGAAATGGATTCAATATTACAAACTGATTATGTTCATAGCCCCGCATTCACTTTCCCATGATGCATTGATTCTGCTGCATGTGCAGCATGAACAGTGTGAAGTTTGTTGCGTATGAAGCGGGGCGTTCAACAGGTCCGACATACTGTTTCCAGCAAGATCAATAATTTACCGATTTGGCACGCTGATTGCCCCTATGGCTCCGGACCATCCCGCACTGGAGCTTGTGTAAAATGGGCAAGATCAAGGTCGTCACCGTCTCCGGCAATCTCGGCGCCCGCTCCCGCACCCGCGCCCTGATCGATGCCGTGGTGGAGGGGGTGGAGGCGCAAATCCCCATCCACCGCACCGACATCGTCATCGGCGAACTGGCGCCGGAGCTGGGGGCGCTGACCGATCCGAAGGCTCTGCCGCCGCGCGTGGCGGACGCGCTGGACGCCATCACCGGCGCCGGTCTGCTGGTCGTCGGCACGCCCGTCTACAAGGGCTCCTACACCGGGCTGTTCAAGCATCTGATCGACTTCATCGACCCCAACGCCCTGGGGGGCGTGCCGGTGGTGCTGACCGCCACCGGCGGCAGCCCGCGCCATGCCCTGGTGATCGAGCATCAGTTGCGCCCGCTGTTCGGCTTCTTCCTGGCCCACACGGTTCCGACCGGCGTCTTCGCCCAGGACAGCGACTTCACCGACTACCGCCTGAGCAGCCCCGAGATCGCCGCCCGCGCCGCCCGCGCCGCCGACGAGGCGGCGCGTATCGCCGGCCTTGGCCGATTGGCGGCTCCCGCCAACGCATCGCTGGCTGCCGCCTGATTCCCTCTTTACTCCCGCCTTCCCTCCCGGAGACTCCGCCATGACCGCCACCACGACCGACCGCACCGACGCCGTGAAGTTCGCCTATTGGGTTCCGAACGTGTCCGGCGGCCTCGTCATCAGCAAGATCGAACAGCGCACGAGCTGGGACATCGACTACAACCGCAAGCTCGCCCAGATCGCCGAACAGGCGGGCTTCGAGTATGCGCTGACGCAAATCCGTTTCACCGCCGGCTATGGCGCCGACAACCAGCATGAATCGGTCTCCTTCTCCCACGCCTTGCTGGGGGCGACGGAAAAGCTGAACGTCATCGCCGCGGTGCTGCCCGGCCCCTGGCATCCGGTGGTGCTGGCCAAGCAGGTCGCCACCATCAGCCACGTCACCAAGGGCCGCATCGCCGTCAACATCGTCAGCGGCTGGTTCCGCGGCGAATTCCAGGCGATCGGCGAGCCGTGGCTGGATCATGACGAGCGCTACCGCCGGTCCGAGGAGTTCATCCGCGTCATCCGCGGCGTCTGGTCCCAGGATAATTTCTCGTTCAACGGATCTTATTACCATTTCGAGAACTACACGCTGAAGCCGAAACCTCTGGCCCCACTGCCGGAAGTCTTCCAGGGCGGCAGCTCCCGCGCCGCCCGCGACATGGCGGCCCGCGTGTCCGACTGGTACTTCACCAACGGCAACACGCCGGACGGCATCAAGGCGCAGATCGACGACATCCGCGGCAAGGAAGCCGGCACCGGCCACCACGCCAAGATCGGTGTCAACGCCTTCGCCATCGTCCGCGAAACCGAGGAGGAGGCCCGCGCCGTCCTCAACGAGATCCTGGAGAAGGCCGATCCGGATGCGGTGAAGGGCTTCCACCACGAGGTCCAGAATGCCGGCAACGCCTCGCCGGAGCGCGAGGGCAACTGGGCCAAATCGACCTTCGAGGATCTCGTCCAGTACAATGACGGCTTCAAGACCAACCTGATCGGTACGCCGCGCCAGGTGGCGGAGCGCATCGTCCACCTGAAATCCATCGGCGTCGATCTGGTCCTGCTCGGCTTCCTGCATTTCCAGGAGGAGGTCGAGTATTTCGGCAAGCACGTCATCCCGCTGGTCCGCGAACTGGAAGCGGCCAAGGCGCGCGAAGCCGTCGCCGCCTGAACCACCCCGCAACGGGGGAGGTGACCCCTCCCCCCGCCCATAACCCGAGGTCTCGAGCGGAGCGCGCCCATGCCGGCCGTCCTTTCCAACTCCTTGCCCACGCCTGCGGCGGGGACTGTCCCGTCCGCGCTGGCGGTGGAGGCGGTGTCGCTGTCCTTCGGCGGCGTCACGGCGCTGAGCGAGGTCTCCTTCGCCGTGGCGCCGGGGGAAATCCGTGCGGTCATCGGTCCGAACGGCGCCGGAAAAAGCTCGCTGCTCAACGTCGTCAGCGGGCTCTACCGGCCGGACCGTGGCCGGGTCTGGCTCGGCGGGCACAGCTTCGCGACCGTGCCGACCGACCGGCTGGCGAAACTCGGCGTCTCGCGCACCTTCCAGAATCTGGCGCTGTTCAAGGGGCTGTCGGTGCTGGACAATGTCGCCGCCGGCCTGTCGCACCGGCTGCGCGCCGGGGTGCTGGCCCAGGTCGCCGGCTTGCCCTCAGCCCGGCGGGAAAGGGCGGAGGCCTATGCCAGGGCGGAGGAACTGCTGGCCTTCCTGCATCTGGACGGCGTCCGCGACCGCCCGGCCGGAACCCTGCCCTATGGCGTGCAGAAGCGGGTCGAGCTGGCCCGCGCCCTGGTGGCGCGGCCCCGCCTGCTGCTGCTGGACGAACCGATGGCCGGCATGACCCTGACCGAGAAGCGGGAACTGAGCGGCTACATCCGGTCGGCCCGCGACGATCTCGGCACCACCATCGTGCTGATCGAACATGACATCGGCGTGGTGATGGGGCTGTCGGACCGTATCGCCGTGCTGGATTACGGCCGGCTGATCGCCGACGGCACGCCGGACGAGATCCGCAACGATCCGGTGGTGATCGACGCCTATCTCGGCGTCGCCCACGACTTGGAAGCCGGCGAGGGAATCTGAGCGATGGATTGGCAATTCTTCACCGAGGTGCTGGTCGGCGGCCTGTTGTCGGGGGTGATGTACTCCCTGGTCGCCATCGGCTTCGTCCTGATCTACAAGACCAGCGGCGTGCTGAACTTCGCCCAGGGCGCGCTGCTGCTGTTCGCCGCCCTGACCTTCGTCAGCCTGGCGGAGCGCGGGCTGCCCTTCTGGGCCGCGATCCTGCTGACGCTGGCGGCGATGACGCTCATCGGAGCGCTGATCGAGCGCACCGTGCTGCGCCCCTTGGTCAACCAGCCGCCGATCACCCTGTTCATGGCGACGCTCGGCGTCTCCTACGTCATCGAGGGTGCCGCGCAATTGCTGTGGGGCACCCAGGTGCACGGGCTGGATCTCGGCATCGACGATCTGCCGCTGGAGATTGGCGGCGTGCTGATCAGCAGCTTCGACCTGTTCGCCGCGGCGGTGGCCGGGGCGATGGTGGCGGCGCTGACCCTGTTCTTCCGCTACACCCGCATCGGGCTCGGCTTCCGCGCCGTCGCCGACGACCAGCTCGCCGCGCTCGCGGTCGGGTTGAGCCTCGATCGCATCTGGACCGCGGTATGGACCGCCGCCGGGGTGGTGGCGCTGGTCGCCGGCCTGCTGTGGGGAGCCCGGCTGGGCGTGCAGTTCTCGCTGTCGCTGGTGGTGCTGAAGGCGCTGCCGGTCCTTGTCCTGGGCGGCTTCGATTCCATCGCCGGCGCCATCGTCGGCGGCCTGATCGTCGGCGCGGTGGAGAAGCTGGCGGAGGTCTATCTCGGCCCATTCGTCGGCGGCGGCATCGAAGGCTGGATCGCCTATGTCGCCGCCCTCGGCTTCCTGCTGATCCGCCCGTCCGGTCTGTTCGGCGCCAAGCTGGTGGAAAGGGTCTGAGCCATGACCGATCTCGCGCTTGAAAAGACCCCGGCGGCCGCGCCGCGCCGCGTCTCCCCCGCCCTGCCCGGCATCGCCCTGCTGCTGATCGTCGCCTATGGCGTCCTGCCGCTGGTCGGCAGCGAATATCTGTTCGACGCCATCCTGACGCCGTTCCTGGCGCTGGCGCTCGCCGGGCTGGGGCTGAACATCCTGACCGGCTATGCCGGGCAGGTGTCGCTGGGATCGTCGGCCTTCATGGCGGTGGGGGCCTATGCCGCCTACAATCTGGCGCTGCGCCTGCCTGGCGTGCCGTTCCTGCTCGACATCCTGCTGGCCGGGCTGATCGCCGCGGCGGTCGGGCTGCTGTTCGGCCTGCCCAGCCTGCGGCTGCGCGGCTTCTACCTCGCGGTCTCGACGCTGGCCGCCCAGTTCTTCGTGCAGTGGATCTTCAACAAGGTCGGCTGGTTTTCCAACGACAGCCCGTCGGGCATCGTCACCGTGCCGCCGCTGTCGGTCGCCGGCTTCACGCTCGACAGTTCCGCCGGCCGCTACCTGTTCGCGCTCGGCGTGGTGACGGCGGTGACGCTGGCGGTGTGGCGGCTGGTGGAAAGCCCGACCGGCCGCGCCCTGGTCGCCCTGCGCGACCACGAGACGGCGGCGCGGGTGATCGGCATCCCGGTGTTGCGGGTGAAGCTGCTGGCCTTCGCCGTCTCCTCCTTCATCATCGGGGTGGCCGGGGTGCTGTGGGCCTTCGCCTATCTGCGCACGGTGGAGCCGGCCGGCTTCAACCTCGACCGCTCCTTCCAAATCCTGTTCATCGTGATCATCGGCGGGCTGGCCTCGCTGCGCGGGGCCTTCCTGGGGGCGGCGCTGATCGTCGTCTTCCCGCTGCTGCTGGCCCGGCTGGGCGAGGCGCTGCTGGGCGGACTGTTCGACAGCGGCGTCCTGGAAATGAGCCAGCGCATCGTGCTCGGCCTGCTGATCGTCACCTTCCTGATCGCCGAGCCGGCGGGCCTGACCGCCCTGCTCGATCGGACCTGGAGCCGGATCACCCGGCGCGTCCAACCACCCGGCTGACCGCCACACGCCATCCGGGGCCTGCCGCCCCTTTTTCAAGAACCAACCACTCCCACGGAGACACACCAGATGTCGCGTCCGAACACCCGCCTCTTGCCCTTGAAGGCCGCCCTGCTCGGCGCGCTGATCGGCACCGCCGCCCTGCTGCCCGGCGCGGCGCAAGCCGACGAGCAGTATTTCCCGCTGCAAAGCTACCGCGTCGGCCCCTATGCCGCCGGCGGCACCGGCTTCTTCGGCGGCTTCATCGACTATCTGACCCTGGTCAACAACCGGGACGGCGGCGTCAACGGCGTCAAGCTGACCTGGGACGAGTGCGAGACCCAGTACGAGGTCGAGCGCGGCGTCGAATGCTACAAGCGGCAGAAGAACCGGCCCGGCGTCGCCGCCTGGAACCCGCTGTCGGTCGGCATCGCCTATGCCATGATCGACGATGTGGGCCGCGACAAGGTTCCGCTGATCACCGTCAACCATGGCCGCACCGACAGCACCGACGGGCGCGTCTTCAAATATGTCTTCCCGCTGCTGCTGAACCCCTACAGCGAAAGCTCGGGCATCGTGAACTACATCGGCGCGCGGGAAGGCGGGCTGGAGAAGCTGAAGGGCAAGAAGATCGTGGTGCTCTACCACGGCTCCCCCTACGGCAAGGAAACCATCCCGATCTACCAGCTGCTGGCCGAGAAATACGGCTTCTCGGTCGAGCAGATCGAGGTGCCGCATCCCGGCAACGAGCAGCAGTCGCAATGGCTGTCGATCCGCCGGACCAAGCCGGACTATGTCGTCCTGCGCGGCTGGGGCGTGATGAATCCGGTGGCGCTGAAGACGGCGCAGAAGGTCGGCTTCCCCGCCGACCACATCGTCGGCAACGTCTGGTCCAATTCGGAAGAGGACGTGATCCCCGCCGGCGATGCCGCCAAGGGCTACACCGCCATCACCACCCAGGCGTCGGGCGCCGAATATCCGGTGCTCCAGGAGATCGTCAAGGCGGTCTACGGCGCCGGCAAGGGCAACCTCGACGACAAGAAGCGGATCGGCAGCGTCTATCACAATCTCGGCATCGTGAACGGCATCCTGAATGTCGAGGCGGTGCGCATCGCCCAGGAGAAGTTCGGCAAGCGCGCCCTGACCGGCGACGAGGTGCGCTGGGGCTTCGAGCATCTGCGGCTCGATCCCAAGCGGGTCGAGGCGCTGGGGGCCAAGGGCCTGTTCCACTCGATCAACGTCAGCGTCGCCAACCACGAGGGCGAGGGCCGCGTGACCTTCCAGCAATGGGACGGCGCCAAGTGGAAGGTGGTGTCCGACTGGATCGCCCCGGACTGGGCGCTGCTGCGCCCGATCATCGAGAAGTCGTCGCTGGCCTATGCCGCCGAACACGGCATCAAGGTCCGCGACCCCGCCGCCGAAGAGGCGAGCAACTGAGCGGAAGCACTCGGAACTTGGGCGCAGAGGAGTCCCGCCGTCATGACGATAAACGAGACGCTGCTGTCGCTGGACGGGGTCGAGGCGACCTACAACCACGCCATCCGCGCGCTGTCCGGCGTCAGCCTAAGCGTGCGGACGGGGGAGATCGTCGCCCTGCTCGGCGCCAATGGGGCCGGCAAGACCACCGCCCTGAAGGCGTTGTCCGGCCTGCTCCCGGCCGAGCGCGGCCAGATCGCCGCCGGCAGCATCGTCTATGACGGCGAGGATGTCACCCGCCGCAGCCCGGCCGAGCTGGTGCGCGCCGGGCTGGTGCAGGTGCTGGAGGGGCGGCACTGTTTCCGCTCCCTGACCGTCGAGGACAATCTGATTGTCGGCGGTCAGGTGCGCGGGCTTGGCAGAATCGCCCAGCGGTCCGAACTGGACCGCATCTACGCCCTGTTCCCCCGGCTGCGCGACAAGCGCGGGACGCTCGCCGGCCTGACCTCCGGCGGGGAACAGCAGATGGCGGCGATCGGCCGGGCGCTGATGGCGCGGCCCCGCCTGCTGGTGCTCGACGAACCGTCGATGGGCCTCGCCCCGCTGGTGGTCGAGAGCATCTTCGACGCGCTGAAACGCCTGAACCGCGAGGAAGGGCTGTCGATCCTGGTCGCCGAACAGAACTCCACCGTCGCCCTGCGCCACGCCGACCGCGCCACCGTGCTGGAGACCGGCCGCACCGTGCTGGACGGCCCCGCCGCCGACCTGCGCGAACGCGACGACATCAAGGCTTTCTACCTCGGCTTCGGCGTCGCCGCCACCAACGCCGACGCTGCCGCCGCCTGACCGGACCAACCCAAAACCGATAAAGGAACCGAGACGATGAGCACTGCCGTCCTCGACACCCCGCCCGTCGCGACACCGCAGGGCGTGCCCGGCCTGCCGCGCCCCGCCAAGCCCGCCCACATCATCAAGGATGATGCCGAAGCCATCGCGGTGGCGGAAGCGCTGGCCCGTGACGTCGCCGGGACCGCGTCCAAGCGTGACCGCGAGCGTATCCTGCCGGTGGCGGAACTGGACGCCTTCTCGCAGAGCGGCCTTTGGTCGATCAACGTGCCGAAGGCCTTCGGCGGGCCCGAAGTCTCCTATGCGACGCTGGCCAAGGTGGTGCAGATCGTGGCGGCGGCCGACCCGTCGCTGTCGCAGATCTCGCAGAACCATCTGGGGGTGGTCGCCGCCATCCGCACCGTCTCGGACGAGGCGCAGCAGCGCCTGCTGTTCGGCGAGGTGCTGAAGGGCGTGCGCTTCGGCAACGCCTTTTCCGAATTCGGCACCAAGCGCGCGGCGGACTTCGCCACCAGCTTCACCGACGAAGGCGACCATGTGCTGGTGACCGGGCGCAAATTCTATTCGACCGGCGCCCTGCTCGCCCATCTGGTGCCGATCGTCGCGGTGGATGGCGAGGGCCGCGCCTGGTACGCCATCGCCGACCGCGACGCCCCCGGCCTGACGGTGATCGACGACTGGTCGGGCTTCGGCCAGCGTACCACCGCCAGCGGCACGGTGATCCTTGACAAGGTCAAGGTGCCGAAGACCCATCTGGTTCCCGGCTACAAGGGTTACGAGGTGCCGACCGCCGACGGCGCCATCTTCCAGATCATCCAGGTCGCGGTGGACAACGGCATCGCCGAGGCGGCGATCCGCGACACGCTGGAGTTCGTGCGGACCCGCAGCCGTCCCTGGGTGGACAGCGGGCAGGACCGGGCGTCGGACGACCCCTACACCATCCAGGCGGTCGGCCGCCTGACCCTGCGGCTGCACGCCGCCGAAGCCCTTCAGGAGAAGGCGGGCCTCGCGGTGGACGCCGCCGTCGCCGCCCCCGGCGCCGAGACGGTCGCCAAGGCCCAGCTGGCGGTGGCCGAGGCGAAGATCCTCAGCACCGAGATCGCGCTGGAGGCGAGCAACACCCTGTTCGAGCTGGCCGGCACCCGCTCCGTCCTGGCCGAGAACAATTTCGACCGGCATTGGCGCAACGCCCGCACCCACACGCTGCATGACCCGGTGCGCTGGAAATACGCGATCCTCGGCAACCACGCCCTGAACGGCGTCAACCCGCCGCTGCACGCCTGGAGCTGACCCGGGGGCGGCCGGGCCAGGACGGTCGGGCCAGGACGGCGGGTCGCCGTGACCATGGCCCGGCCCTTCCCCGGCGAAGGTCCTCGAACGCGTATGAGGACGGACGGGAACCGGATCGGGGTCGCCTGGAGGCGGCAAGATCGGAAAGGCTGGGGCCAGCGCTCATCGCCCCTCGGTCATCTTTCCCCGGACACCCTCCAGGAGTCCGTCCATGTCCCTCTCGCGCGGCCTCATGATCCTGTGCATGCCCCTTCCCCTGTCGCCGGCCTTCGCCGACGACGGCCGGTTCGACCTATCCGCCGTCAGAGACATTCGTGTCGTCGGAGCCCCCGGCAGCGTCATGGTCACCACCCGCATGGACGCGCCCCTCGCCGGCACGATCACCCAGCGCCGCCAAGGCTGGGTCGGACGGTCGCTGTCCTTCTGGAGCCATGACGACTGTGGCGCGAAGAATGGCGTGCGGCTTGACGGCGACACCCTTGTCGTCACCATCGCGTCCGGCACTCTGTCGAGCTGCCATCACGCCGTTACCGCCAACATGCGGTAAGGCGGCGACGTGATCGTCGAACAGCCCGCGGCTGACATCGATCTGGACGGCGGCTTCGGCCAAATCCGGCTGGGCCGCCTCCGTTGCCGTCAACGCCCAGACGGTCTCCAATGCCGACGGGGTTGGCGAGAAAGAACACCGCGATGCCAAGGCGGCACCCGCCATGAACGATGATGATTCCCTCATAGCGCTCGCCGTTGAAACAGCCATGCGGGAAAAGAGCCACTACAGGGTGGCTGATCTCAATCTGACCAGACTGTCACGTAAGTTGCATATCCCGGCAAGAAGGATTTCGGAGGCGATCAATCGCATCCATGGCAAAAGCGTGTCGCAATATGTGAATGAATTGCGAATCCGCGAAGCATGCCGTCTGTTGGAAAACTCCGATATGCTCGTCGGCCGGATCAGGTTCGAGTCAGGTTTTCAGACCAAATCGAACTTCAATCGTGAATTCCTGCGGGTAACCGGACTGTTTCCCCGCCAATTCCGCACCACGCGCTGTTGTGCCGCGGAGGACACGCCCAATGAGAGCGTCACCGGCTGAGAAGACGCGAACAGGGGCCGCCCACGTCTGAATCCCGGCCATCTTCGCGGGCGCCATCGCCACCAACAGGACCGCAAAGGCTGAAATTCTCCTGAATTACGGAGCCATTACAAGATTGCTGCGTCTTATCAGCGCATACCCGGTAATGCAGTTGATTTTTCAGTTCAACAAATGACCGAACTCTCCCGTCCCACGGGCTTTTGGCGGACTGGGTGCTAAAATAGGTTTGACCTGTAAGCATCCACTTTCTACTTTCACAACTGCCAAACGGTATAGGCGCTGCGGCTCTTATGCAGGGCCAGCGATTCACGGACGGAGGTTCGTTATGAGGGCGTTTTGGGGTGCGGTGGTCGGTGCGGCCCTGCTGATGGCATCGGTCGGCGCGCAGGCGCAGGAGAAGCTTCGGGTCGGCCATGTGCTGCCGAAAGGGTCGCAGTTCAGCGAAGCCGTGCGGGTGATGAGCGAGGAACTCCAGCGCCGGACGAACAACAAGTATGTGCTGGAGGAGCATCCGGCCAGCGTGCTGGGCTCCGGTCCGGCCATGCTGGACGCCGTGAAGCTCGGCACCATCGACATGGTGCTGTCGTCGTCAGGCGGCGCGCTGGCCCAGTTCAATCCCAAGATGGGCATCCTGGATCTGATGCTGCTTTTCCGGGACGAGGCGCATGCGGATCTGGTCCTGGACGGCCCGATCGGCCAGGAGCTTCTCGACTCCTTCAAGGACACCGGCACGGTCGCGCTGGCTTGGGCCGAGAACGGCTTCCGGCAGTTGACCAATTCGGTGCGACCGATCAAGACCCCGGCCGACCTCAAAGGCCTGAAGATGCGCATCGCGGAGAGCGAGCTTTTCAAGCAAGCCTTCCAGACGCTGGGGGCGGAACCCTTCAGCATGCCCTTCGCCCAGCTGTATCCCGCCCTGAAGAGCGGTCAGGCGGAAGGGGAGGAGAACCCGGTCACCACCATCGTCGGTTCGAAACTGTACGAGGTGCAGAGCCAGATCACGATCAGCCGGCACACCTATTCGCCGGGCGTCATCCTGATCAACAAGGAGTTCTTCGACGATCTGTCGCCCGATATGAAGACCGCCTTCATCGAAGCGGCCCGCGCCGGCGGCAAGGCATCGCGCGAGTATGTGCGCAGCCGCGACCGTGAGGGCATGAACACCCTCAAGTCCACGCCGATCACCATCACCACCGACTTCGACCGCGCGGCCTTCGAAAAGGCTCTGGAGCCCTTCTACCAGGAAGCCGCCAAGAAATTCACGATGGAAAAGATCCTTGCGATCAAGAACGCCAAGTAACGCCTGAAGTTCGTCACCGATGGTGGGATGGCCCCCTCGGAGCCATCCCACACCCTGACGCGATCCCGCCCCCAACGTCCGCAAGACGTTCTTCACAACGGGTGTCCGCATGTTTCGTTTGGCCTCGCGCATGAAAATCTCGCAGAAAATCTATGCAGGTTTCATGGCCTCGATCGCCCTGATCGTGTTTCTGGGTGTTCAGTTCGTGAACAATGTCGACACCATCCGCGACGAACTCGAGGGGGTTATGACCGTTGGTCACAACGCCATGAGCACGGCACGGCTGGTCGAGATCAGCCAGCGCATGGACCGGGCGGTCCTGAATTACATCGCGTCGCAATCCGAGACCGAGCTTTTCAGTGCGCGCAAGGAGGTGGATGCTTTCGCGCGCGCCATCGGCGAAACGGACACCGGCACGGGCAACGCGGTCGACCGGGCGAGCATCGCCGCGTTGCAGAAGGCCGCGGCCAGCTACCGCGCCGCCTTCGACAGCACCGTCGAAGCGGTGACCCGCCGCCGCGACGGGGTGGGCCAGTCCTTCCTGGTCGGCGCCCAGTTGAACACCACCGCCGTGGCCCTGGTGGAAGGCACGCAGAACAGCGGCGAGGCGCCGGCCCTCCAGGCCGCGCTGCGCCTGCAGCAGGCGCTTCAGGCCACGCGCATGGCGGCGGCCCGCTATTTCACCACCTTCGATCCCAACGATGCCGATTCCGCCAAGGGTGAGCTGGCGCGCCTGCGCGACACGATCCAGGACGCCAAGACCGCCATCACCAACAAGCGCCATCTGCGCTTCCTCGGTTCGATGGAACCGCAGCTGGTCACCTTCACCAAGGGGCTGGAGGACGCCGTCGGCGGCAGCCAGATGCTGATCGACTCCCAGGGGCGGATCCGCGACATCCTGGCCGATCTGGAAAGCATCGTCCGCGGCATCGTCACCGCCTTCTCGCAGATGCAGACCCAGACGCAGTCGAGAGCCGCGGAAGCGCTCGACTCCAGTTGGCGTCAGGCCGTCATCACCCCCGTCATCGCGGTGCTGGCCGGCATCGCCTTCGCGCTGCTGATCGCCAGATCGATCGTCGGCCCGGTCCGCAGCATGACGACGGCGATGAGCGTTCTGGCCAAGGGCGACACCTCCATCGACATCCCGGCCACCGAAAGCCGGGACGAGGTCGGCGACATGGCCCGCGCGGTCCAGGTGTTCAAGGAGAACGCCATCCACATGGAACGGCTGCGCAACGCGCAGGAGGAGCAGCGCCAGCGCAACGAGGCGGAAAAGCGCGAGACCATGAACAGGCTGGCCGAGAATTTCGAAAGCACGGTCATGGACGTGGTCCAGCTTGTCATCCGCGAGGCCGAGGTGGTGGAGACCAACTCCCGCCTGTTCGCCACCGTCGCCGAACAGACGGTCGAGTTGGCGACCCAGGGCGCCTCCGCCACCGAAGAGGCGAGCATCAACGTCAAGATGGTGTCGGAAGCGGTCCAGGAATTGTCCCACTCCGTCGCCGCCATCAGCGGCCAGGCCTCCCAGTCCACCGAGATCGCCCGCGACGCGGTCACCGAGGCGCGCAAGACCAACGATGTCGTCTCCGCCCTCGCCGAGGCCGCCGGCCGCATCGGCGACGTGGTCCATATGATCGAGAACATCGCCAAACAGACCAACCTGCTGGCGCTGAACGCGACGATCGAAGCCGCCCGCGCCGGCGAATTCGGCAAGGGCTTCGCCGTGGTCGCCAACGAGGTGAAGGCGCTCGCCAACCAGACCACCGTCGCGACCGGCGAGATCAGCGTTCAGATCAACGCCATCCAATCGACCAGCTTCGACGCCGTGCACGCGATCAAGCGGATCGGCGAGACCATCGACCGCATGGACAGCATCGCGCTCAGCATCTCGGGCGCGGTGCAGCAGCAGTTCCAGGCGACGACGGAAATCAGCGAGAATCTGCGTCAGGCGGCGTTGGGCACCACGGAGGTCGCCAGCTCCATCACCCATGTGCTGCACAAGGCGACCGACGCCGGCAGTTCGGCCGAGATGCTGCTGGAAAGCTCGGGCACGCTGACCCACCAGACGTCGCTGCTGAAGGACGAGGTCAACTCCTTCACCGACCGCATCCGGGCGGCCTGAACCGGATCACATCGGGGCGGCAAGAACGTTACGGCGCCGGAACGGGGGACCCCGCTCCGGCGCCGTTTTCGTGTTTCACAACACTTTGTTATTGCGGCGGCTTGATCGACAGCGGCGCTCCGACCTCGCCGGCATAGACGGCCAACAGCCGGACCATCTCCTTGCCTTCATTGACGCCATGGTGGAATTCCGCCGTCTCGACGAAGGCATCGCCCGGCTTGTAGACATAGGCGACGCCCGATACGCCGCGGATCGTCAGTTCTCCCTCCAGGATGTAAGTGATCAGCGGGATCGGGTGGTTGTGGATGCCGGTGTCGACACCCGGCGGTATTTCCGTCACACGCACCGTGACCATCGGCTTGCCGGTCGGGTAGACGATCGGAGCACCGTTGGCATGGGTCGTGGTCTGGAGCAGCACCGTGGAGCGCGGCGCCGGCGGAGTCTTGCCCGCTCCGGCGTCCGTGCTGTCGGCCAGCACCGGCGATCCCGCCAGCAGCAGGCCGGCGGCGAGCAGGACAGCATGGGAGCGCTGCCGGTGCCCTGTTTCAACGCTTCTCTGCCGGCTTTTCATGAAATTGACCATGGCGCACTTCTCATCCGAGGGGGAGGGTGGAACAGGGCGCTGTCGGCCTGACGCTCAAGCCGGTTCCGCAACGATGCGACTCCCCTCACGCATCGCCAGGGAAATCAGGGCGCCCGTTGAAAGGGCGGCAAGAACCAGGGCCACGCACCCGGACCACCCCGCGGTCTTCCATAGAAGTCCGGGCGCGATGGCGCCAAGGCTGCCGCCCAGATAGAAGCAGCAGACATAGAGGCCGGCGGCAGCCCCCTTGTTCGTCGTCGCCACCCGGCCGACATAGCCGAGCGCAAGCGACTGGCACAGGAACACGCCGCCAAGGAAAATGCCGGTTCCCACGGTCACCGCCGCGAGATTGGGCAGCAGAAGAAGCAGCTGCCCCACCGCACAGACGCCGAAGGCCACACGGTAGGCATTGCCGGTCCCCAGGCTGCGCAGCAGCCGGCTGTTGACGAGCGGAGCGGTGGCGCTCAGTGGATAGACCAGGAAAACGAGACCGATCCCCGCCGCCGTCAGTCCGAAGGGCGGCTCCGCGAGATGGAAGCCAAGATAGGACAGGCATCCGGTCATCGAGAACAGGACGGTGCCGCCGCACAGGCTCACGGCCCGAATCCGGCCGTCGCGGAGATGCTCCTTCATCCCCCGCAGGTTCGACAGGATCGACCCGGTCCGGCGCGCCGCATCCGGTGTCAGCCAGAGTGCCACGAAGACCGCGCACAGCGCCGAGACCACGGCGAGGGCGGCGAACCCGCTCTGCCAGCCGGCAAGATCGGCAAGCAGGCCGGAGACGAACCGGCCGGCGAACCCGCCGATCGCCGATCCGGTCACGAACATGCCGGTGACCGACGCGCCGCGCGCGCCCTCCCAACGGGTGCCGATATAGGCGACCGCTCCGGTGAACAGTGCCGGCAGCACGATGCCCTGGATGAAGCGGACGGCGAGCAGCTGGTCCAGGCTGCCGCACAGCGTCAGCAGAAGCGTCAGCGGCACCAGAAGGGAAATGGCCGTCAGCATGGAGCGCTTGCGGCCGAACCGGTCGGTCAGCGGTCCGGCCAGGGGCGCCGACAGGGCGACCGCCAGCGTCGTCGCACCGATCACCGCCCCGGTCTCCGCCGGGCTGGCCGAAAAACTGCTGGCCAGCTGCGGCAGGACCGATTGGGGCGCATAGAGTGGCAGGAACGCCGCGAAGCCCAGAAGGAAGATCGCCGCCCTCTCCCGCAGCAGGATCGGAAGCGGGGATGGCGTGGCGGAAGACGCCGGCACGGGACGGTCATCCTCCCTTGCCACAGGTGCTTTTTCGGGGTGATGGCCGTCCATTGGGATCCGTGCCGCGCGGTCAGTCGTTGACGTTGGGGTCGAACTCGACACTCGACTTGTCGGCCTCGGTGATCTGCGGAACACCGAAGGTGATCGTCATCCCCTCCGGCCCACGCAGCCGGATGATGGCGTTGATGCCCTCGGCGGCACCCCAGAACAGCTTGTGCTGGCGCACGCTCTCCTTGCGGTCGATGACCGCCTCGATCAGGCAGGGGCCGCTGGCCGCCATCGCCTCCTCCAGCGCGCCGTTGAACGCGGCGAGATCGCCAGCCCGCCATGTCCGCCAGCCGGCGGCCTGCGCCGCGAGGCCGATGTTCAGCGTCGGAGGGGCGATGAAGTCCATGACCTCCGGTGCCTTGGCCACCGGCAGATATTCGAAGATGGCGCCGCCACCATTGTTCAGAACCACCAGGACGATGTTCAGGTCGCCGGCCAGTTGCAGGCTGCCGACATCATGCGAGAAGGCCATGTCGCCGATGACCGACAGGGTCTTGATCGGACGTTGGGCCGCCGCGACTCCGACCAGCGTGCCGATGGACCCGTCGATACCGTTAACGCCGCGATTGGCGAAGAGCCGAAGCGGAACGTCGGTCCGGCCGGAGAAGCTGTCGGCGTCGCGGACCGCCATCGAGTTGCCGCAGAAGAACACCGCCCCTTCCGGCGTCGCCTGGACCATCCGCCGCAGAATCGGCGCCTCCCAGAACATCGTGTCGAAGGCGGTGCCCGACAGGCCGTCGATGTAGGTGTCGCAAGCGACGAAGGACTGCGCCCAGGACGCCGGAGCCGGATGAAGAGCGCCCGACGAGATCAGCGCCTTGCACAGGGCCTCGGGGCTGGCGCGCACGATCTCGGTCATCCGCAGGATCGGATCCTGCCATTTGGTGGTCGGATCGACGCCGATATAATCGGTGCAGCCGGTGTTCTGGAGATAAGTCAGAACCGGCTTGGAGATTGGCGGCCCGCCGAAATTCATCACCCATTCCGGCTGGTGGGTCTCGGTGAAGCGTGCCGCCCGCAGGAAGGAATCGGCCCGCGCGATCACCGGAACATCGGCCGGCGCGCCGAAGCGCAGATTGCTGAAGGGATCGGCGATGATCGGCGCGCCGAGCTGGCGCGACAGCTCATGGATGGCGGCCGGGAAGCCCGGCTCGTCGATCGCGCCGGCACCGCAGACGATCACGCCGCGACGGCCGGCGAGCCGCTCGGCAAGCCGCCGCGCGTGCGCCTCGTCGACGGTCAGGACCGGGGTGGTGACCGCCGGCGGCGTCGGAACCGGCCGCTTCCTGCGGATCCGCGCGACCAGCGGATCGCGGAAAGCCTGATTGACATGCACCGGGCCGGGCGTGGCTCCGGTGGCCTGCTCGTAGATGCGGGAGACGAGCGGGGAGAGCGAATCGATGCTCGCGTCGGGAAGCTGGATGTTGTGGGAGGCCCGCACATGCTGGCCGAAGGCGCGGATCTGGTCGATCGCCTGCGCCGAGCTGCGATCCTGGTTCTCCGGGGCGCGATCCGCGGTGATGATGATCATCGGGATCATCCCGTAATTCGCCTCCATGACGCTGGGGTAGAACTGCCCCACCGCCGACCCGGACGTGCAGACCAGGATGGTCGGCTTCTGCGTCACGCTCGACAACCCCAGCGCGAAAAACCCGGCCGACCGTTCGTCGATGACGATGGACACCTTCAGCTTCGGGTTGGCGCGGCAAGCCAGCGCCAATGGCGCCATCTGCGCCCCCGGACACATCACGGCATGGGTGCAGCCGGCCTCCACCAGCGAATCGATCAGGAAGGCCGACCAGGTGAAGTTCAGCTCCGCATCGCCCGACACGATCCCGCGGAAGGTTGTATTGTCGATTTCCGCAGGCGCCGCGGCGATTGACGACGGCGTCAACGCACCTCCCTCCGCGGTGGCCGCCGCGTTTCCATCGGTGATGCGTTCCGCAGATACAACTTCTCTGCCCAAGTCAGCCCCCATTCTGAACACGATAGCATGCCATTCCGGCCGTGCAAGATCACAATAGGTTAGTTCGGATATGTTGCGCAATTTCTATGGGAATATTCGAATAACCAACAATCAGTGATGATCTTTTCTACAATTTTTAGATAAGGCGCGGTTGCCGTCGCATTGATCGGCGAATCTGGCGGTTTGGCGCCCGGCCTGTTTTCCCGCCGGCATGCCTCGGTCGCAATGTGTCAGGCTTGACATAAAAGCTTGATTTGAACCTGAAGCGGGGCCGGCGGCAGAGTGACGCCAGTCCTGTTCCCGCCGCGCTTCGCTGGCGGGCCGAACCTGGGGTAGGCGATGACCGCGCAGAAGACCTACAATGTCCTGTTTCTCTGCACCCACAACTCGGCGCGCAGCATCATGGCGGAATGCCTGATGCGCCGGTGGGGTGCGGGCCGCTTCAACGCCTGGTCGGCCGGCAGCCATCCGGCGGGCCAGCTCAATCCCCACACCCTCGCCACGCTGCAGGCCTTCAACCTGCCGACCACCGATCTGCGCTCCAAGAGCTGGGACGAATTTTCCGGTCCGGACGCACCGGTGCTGGATTTCGTCTTCACCGTCTGCGACCAGGCCGCGGGAGAGCTGTGCCCGGCGTGGAACGGCACGCCGCTGACCGCCCATTGGGGGGTCGAGGATCCGGCCGCCGCCACCGGGTCGGAGGACCGGATCCGCATGGCCTTCCGCCGCACCTATGTCGAGCTGGAAAGCCGCATCAAGATTTTCGCCAGCCTGCGGGTCGACCAGCTCGACCGGCTGAGCCTGCAAAGCTCGCTGCACGCCATCGGCACCGTCCAGGGATCGCAGACGGACGCTCTGGCCGGCGCCTGAGACCGCCTCACAACACCCGCTTGGGCACCGACAACAGTTCCTTCCTGATGCGGTTCAGGCTGGGCCGGTTGTCGGGACCGAAGGCGATGGGGCGGCACAGATGCATGGCGGTCAGCCCGACCCGCGCGGTCAGCAGGCCGTTGATCACCCCCTGCCCCATCCGGGTGGAGATGGCGGCGGCCAGCGAGCCGCCCAGCGCCTCCACCGCCACATGGTGGGCGCTTTCCGTCACCCCGGCGACGGCGATGTTGGCGAGCATCCGGCGCAACAGCCGCAGCGAGCCGACATAGCCGGGCCGGGCGCCGTAAAGGGCGGCGATCTCCCGCACCAATGCCAGATTGCGCCACAGCACCACCGCGAAATCCAACAGGGCCGCCGGACTGAGCGCGGTGGCGACGGCGGTGTCGCGGGACGCGCGCAACACCCGCTGATAGGCGGCGCGGTCGAGCGGGGCCAGCACCTCGCGGTCGAGCAGCCGGACCACCTCATGCTCGTCATGGGCGTCGGTGACATGGTCGCGCACGCGGGCCAGCGCCGGGGCCAGTTCCCGCCGGTCGGCATAGAGCGCCACCAGCGACCCGGCGAATCGGTCGGCCCGTCCGCCCGCCATCTCCGCCTCCAGCCGCCCAGCCTCCGCCCGCAGCTCCTCGATCCGGCGCAACCGGCGCAGGGACCACAGCTCGGTCACCAGCATCGCCAGCGCGGCGATGCCGGCGGTGGCGGCCAAAATGGCGACCAGCAGGCCGAGCGCCAGGCTCGCGGCGAAGGCGCGCGCCAGGAGGTCGGCGGTATCGAAGCCGAGCGCCACCAGCACCAGTGCCGCCAGCGCGCCGAACAGCCAGCGGCCGAGCTTGCGCGACTTGCGCATCGGGATGGCCGGTTCCGGCGGCAGATCGGCCGGATCGCCGGATCCGGTCAGCAGAGCGGTCTCCTCCTCCACCGGCACCGAAACGGCACGATCGGGCTCAAGCTCCATCGGTGGAACCCAATCGGCTGCGGGCTTGCGGTTGTCGCGTTCGGTCACGTCAGGCAATCCCCCAGCAGGAATTGCAGGGCCTGATCGACACGGATGTGCGGCAGGCCGCGCGGGTCGCGGCCGAGATCGTCGGGCGGGCGGAAGGCGAGGAAGTTGTAGGGACGGTCGCGGCCGGGTGGGAACGCCTCCGCATCCTCCGGGATCTCGCCGGGGAACAGCACGGTCGGACGGTCGCGCCCGACGGGAACGCCGCGGACGCAGCGCAGTTGCCGGCCCTCATGCTCCGTCACCACGCTTTCGGTGCATTTCAGCGCGGCAATGGCCATGGTTTCGACCTGGGCGCCTTCGAAGCGGATGGCGTTGCGGGCGTCGCCGACCAGCCGGTCGAGCAATGCCCGCAGTTG
The DNA here is from genome assembly GCF_000010725.1 of Azospirillum sp. B510. Classification (NCBI taxonomy): domain Bacteria; kingdom Pseudomonadati; phylum Pseudomonadota; class Alphaproteobacteria; order Rhodospirillales; family Azospirillaceae; genus Azospirillum; species Azospirillum sp. B510. The sequence goes on from NC_013856.1 coordinate 659,087, forward strand.
GGCATGCTGATGGGCGGCGATGTGGTCGGCCTTGGTCGCGGCGAACAGCACGCGGTCGATCTTGCCGCCGAACAGCCAGTCGAACCAGCCCGACGCGCCATGGCGGAAGGGCTCCAGGCTCAGCTCCAGCGCCCGCTTCATGTCGGCCATCCCCGCCGGGCCGGCGTTCAGCGCGCCCAGCACGTCGATGAGCACGATCTGGCGGTCGAGCCGGGCGAAATGTTCGGCGAAGAAGCGGCGGACAACGTTGGTCTTATAGGCCTCGTAGCGTTCCTCCATCAGCGCCCACAGGCTGCCGCGCCCCCTCTGGGCGCCATGCAGGGGACAGAAGGTCAGAAGCGGAGCGTCCTTCATATCGCCCGGTTCGACGAAGCGGCCGGGCTGGATCAGGCTGAGCAGCGTGTCGGCGCGGCGGCAGCCATGGAGATAGTCGGTGTAGAGCGCCGCCCCGCGCCGCGCCGTCTCCTCCTCCGCCGAAGCCGCCGGGTCTATGGTGGCAAGCCAGCCGCGCCAGGAGGCGGACAGCGCGTCGCGCGGCGGCCGGGCGGCGAGCTCCAGCGTCTGCGCGCTCCACTCCGCGAAGCTCTGGCGCAGCAGCGGCAGGTCGAGCAGCCATTCGCCGGGATAATCGACGAGGTCGAGATTGAGCGTCGCCACCGGCTGCACCGTCCGCTTCAGCGCCGAGTCCGGACGGTAGCGCAGCGAGACGCGCATCTGGCCGATGCCGCGTGTCGGCTCCGGCCAATGGGGATCGGGACCGGCCAGGGCGGCAAGATGGCCTTCGAAATCGAAGCGCGGCACGTCGGGATCGGGCTGGGGCCGCAACCGCGCCGCGTGGAAGCGGCCCGACGACACCACATCAAGAAAGGGCAGCCGCCCGGCCTTCAGCAGATTGTCGACAAGGGCGGTGACGAAGACGGTCTTGCCCGCCCGCCGCAGGCCGGTAACGCCGACACGCACCGTCGATTCGAGGAGAAACCGGCTGCCGGCGTCGTACAGGCTGTTCAGGTGGCTGTTCAGATCGGGGATGCGCACGGACGGTCATTCACCTCTGGCCGAAGACCGGCCCTATATGGGGTCGGCCGGGCGGGATGCGAGGGGTGCGGCCATCGGGCGCGCGGGACGCCGGAAGGAGCGCTTGGAACAGCATGAAACGGCTCCCCGGCCTCTGTCCAACCGGCTGCGAACATCCAATAGTTGAAAAATCGACATTCCACCCCGGATCAGGCCGCATCGCCCGGCCCGCAAGGCCGATATGATCATCCTTAGTTGACACGTTATTGTTTCTTGCATCCCATAGGGGTTGTGTGAGGCCTTGAAATGCACCGATACGTGCGTTTTCAGCCAAAGAAACATCGCGATACAGGAGCCGTCGTCCATGGCGATTGTGGCGTATGGAGCAGCGGCAGACGAAAGGGGCGCATGATGGCCGATCCGACGATGCTGCCGACGGCTTCGCCCGACGCGATGCCGGCTATCCTGATCGCCAGGGTCGCCGAGCATGATCGGAAGGCCGCGGCTTGGCTCGATGCGGCGCTGGCCGATCCGCCCCTGCCCGGCACGCCGGACTTCATGCGGCTGTTCGCCATCGCCGGCCGCAAGCTGGGCGGCACGGCGTCACCGGGCTGGCCGCCCGCGCGGACCGCCCGCGCGGCCCTGCTGGCCGCCGCCGTCCATGCCGCCGGAGCGGAGGCACCGGCCCGGCTCGCGACCGCCTTCCGCCGCTCGGACACTACGGAGCGGGCGGCGATCCTCCAGTCGCTGATGCTGCTGCCCGATCCCGCCCGCTTCGCCGATCTGGCCGCCGACGCCTGCCGCTCCAGCGTGCAGCCGGTGTTCGAGGCCATCGCCTGCGACAACCGCTTTCCCGCCGTCCATTTCGCCGAACCGGTCTTCAATCAGATGGTGCTGAAGGCGGTGTTCACCGGCGCGCCGCTGGCCCGCGTCGCCGGTCTGGCGGAACGGATGACCAACGGACTCCGCCGCATGGCCGCCGATTTCCGCGACGAACGCCGCGCCGCCGGCCGGCCGGTGCCGGCCGACCTCGACCTCCTCCTCGACCTGGGAAGCCGACACGATGAAGCTCTTTGACCCGCACATCCACATGACGTCGCGCACCACCGACGATTATGCCGCAATGCGCCGGGCCGGCATCGTCGCGGTGACCGAGCCGGCCTTCTGGCTGGGCCAGCCACGCACCCATGCCGGCAGTTTCGAGGATTACTTCCTGTCGCTGATCGGCTGGGAGCGCTTCCGCGCCAGCCAGTTCGGCATCCGCCATTACTGCACGCTGGGCCTGAATCCGAAGGAGGCCAACACACCCGAGATCGTCGAGGATGTACTGGAGCTGGTGGACCTCTATCTGGAGAAGGAAGGCGTCGTCGCGGTCGGCGAGATCGGCTATGACGACATGAGCCCGGCGGAGGACGACATCCTCGCCCGGCAGGTCGAGATGGCGAAGCGCCACGCCCTGCCGGTGATGATCCACACCCCCCACCGCGACAAGAAGGCCGGCACCCGGCGCACGCTCGACCTGCTGCGCGAGGCGGGGATGCCACCGCATCTCGTGCTGATCGACCACAACAACGAACAGACGCTGGAGATGGTGCTGGAAAGCGGCTGCTGGGCCGGCCACACCATCTATCCCGGCAGCAAGATGGACGAGCCGCGCATGGTCGGCCTGGTCCAGGCCTTCGGACCGGAGCGGATCATGGTCAACAGCTCGGCCGACTGGGGGATCAGCGATCCGCTGAAGGTGCCGAAGACGGCGCGGGCCATGCGCGGCGCCGGCATCGCCGACGCGGCCGTCGAGACCATCGTCTGGCGCAACCCCATCGCCTTCTACGCCCAGAGCGGACGGCTCGATCCGGCCGAACTGGAAATCCCGCTGCCGGTCGACCAACGCCTGCTGTTCGAAGGAAACACGGTGCTGCGCGGCCAAGTCCCCACGGTTGACGCCCCGACAGTGGACTCGCCGCTGACCGCCGAAGCGGACGTCTGACGGCGATGAGGCGCACGCTGGTCCTGAACATCGTCGGGCTGACCGCCGACCTCCTGCCCCACGCCCCGGCGATCTCCCGTCTGGCGGCGCGCGGCATGCGCCCGTTGCTGCCGGTGCTGCCGGCGGTCACCTGTTCGGTGCAGGCCAGCATGCTGACCGGGCTTCCCCCCGGCGGCCATGGCTGCGTCGCCAACGGCTGGTATGACCGCGATCTGTCGGAGATCCTGTTCTGGAAGCAGAGCAACCGGCTGGTCAGCGGCGAGACCTTGTGGGAGGAGGCGCGGCGGCGCGACCCGGCCTTCGTCGGGGCCAAGCTGTTCTGGTGGTACAATATGTATTCCGGCGCCGACATCAGCGTCACGCCGCGCCCGATCTATGCCGCCGACGGCCGCAAGCTGCCGGACATCCACACCCACCCCGCCCCCCTGCGCGGCGAGCTGGCCCAGGCGCTGGGTCCGTTCCCGCTGTTCCGCTTCTGGGGGCCGGGGGCCGACATCGTGTCGAGCCGCTGGATCGCCGATTGCGCGGCGGAGGTGGAGCGGCGATACCGCCCCAGCCTGTCGCTGGTCTATCTGCCCCATCTCGATTACGACCTGCAACGGCTGGGTCCCGACGACCCGCGCATCCCCGCCCAGGTGGCCGCCGTCGACGCCCTCGCCGCCCCGCTCATCGAGACGGCGGAGCGCGAGGGAACACGGGTCGTCGTGCTGTCGGAATATGGCATCACCGGCGTCAGCGGCCCGGTCGCCATCAACCGCGCCCTGCGCTGGGCCGGGCTGATCGCGGTGCGCGAGGAACAGGGTGGCGAGCTGCTCGACCCCGGCGCGTCGGAGGCCTTCGCCGTCGCCGACCATCAGCTTGCCCATGTCTATGTCCGCCGGCCCGAACAGGTGGCGGCGGTGCGCGACCTGCTGCTGGGGCTGGACGGGGTGGAGCGGGTTCTGGATGCCGAGGCGCAGCGGGCCGCCGGCATCCGCCACCCGCGCGCCGGCGAACTGGTCGCCGTCGCCCGCGCCGACCGCTGGTTCAGCTATCCCTATTGGCTGGACGACGACAGGGCGCCCGACTTCGCCCGCACCGTGGAAATCCACCGCAAGCCCGGCTATGACCCGGCGGAGCTGTTCCTCGACCCCGCCCTGCCCTGGCCCAAGGCGTCGATCGCCTGGCGGCTGGCGAAGAAGGCGCTGGGCTTCCGCACGCTGATGGACGTGATCCCGCTCGATGCCGGGCTGGTGAAGGGATCGCATGGCCGGCCGACCGACCGGGCGGAGGCCGGGCCGCTGCTGATTTCCTCCGAACCCGGCCTGCTGCCCGACGGCCCGGTGCCGGCGCAAGCGGTCAAGTCCCTGCTGCTCGCCCATCTGTTCGACCCCACCCCTTCGCCCTTCCTTTCGCACCATTCGTTCGACGAGGTGACCGTCCGATGACCCCGACGCTTCATGCGGACGTCCGCCCGCCCATCCTGCGCCGGCGCTTCGCCGTCACCTTCGAGTACGCCGTCGCCTTCACCCGGAACGCCTTCGACCCGGCCAATTCCACCCTGGCCGAAGCGATGGGGACGGCGGGGGCCGTTCCGCGCCCGCGCTGCCTCGCCTTCGTCGACATGGGCGTGCTGGCCGGGCGGCCGACCCTGCCCGAGGCGATCGCCGCCCATTTCGCCGCGCGCGGCGACCTGCCCACCCTGGTGGCGCCGCCCCGGCCGCTGCCGGGTGGGGAGGCGGTGAAGAACGACCCCGCCCTGATCGGGCAGATGCACGACGCCATCCTCGGACACGGCATCGACCGCCATTCCTATGTGCTGGCGGTCGGCGGCGGCGCCTTCCTCGACGCGGTCGGCCTCGCCGCCTCCACCGCCCATCGCGGCGTGCGGCTGGTGCGCATGCCGACCACGGTGTTGGCGCAGAATGATTCCGGGGTCGGGGTGAAGAGCGCCATCAACATGAACGGCGCCAAGAACCAGATCGGCACCTTCGCCCCGCCCTGGGCGGTGGTCAACGACGCCGCCTTCCTGGACAGCCTGCCGCAGCGCGACCGCATCGCCGGCATGGCGGAAGCGGTGAAGGTGGCGCTGATCCGCGACGGCGCCTTCTTCGACTGGCTGGAGCGCTCGGCCGATGCGCTGGCCCTGTTCGACGCCGACGCCGTCGCCCATCTGATCCGCCGCTGCGCCGAACTGCACATGCGCCAGATCGCCGAGGGCGGCGACCCGTTCGAACAGGGCAGCGCCCGTCCGCTCGATTTCGGCCATTGGGCCGCCCACAAGCTGGAAACACTGAGCCGCAACCATCTGCGCCATGGCGAGGCGGTGGCGATCGGCATCGCGCTCGACACCCGCTATTCGGTGCTGGCCGGACTGCTGCCGGAAGGCGCGGATTTGCGTGTCGCCGTCCTGCTGGAGCATCTGGGTTTCCGCCTGTGGCACCCGGCGCTGGCCCGCCGTGACGGCGAGGGCCGACCGCAGGTTCTGGCCGGGCTGGAGGAGTTCCGCGAGCATCTCGGCGGCCGGCTGACCATCACGCTGCTGGCGGGAATCGGCCGGGGCATCGAGGTCAACACCATGGACGCGGCCCTGGTCGAAAGCGCCATCGGCTGGCTGTCGGCGCGGGAGGCCGCCTGATGCGCCTGCCCGGCGGCGGCACGCTCGGCTATTGCCTGAACGTCCACCCGACCCAGAGCTTCGCCGAGTTGCGGGCCGCCCTGTTGGGACCGGTGCGGGAGATCAAGCACCGGCTCCGCCCCGACCAGCCCTTCGGCGTCGGGCTGCGCCTGTCGGCGGAGGCGGCGGCGCACCCGGACGTGGCGGCGGAGCTGGCGGCGATCTTCGCCGGGGAGGGCTTCCACGCATACACCATGAACGGCTTTCCCTATGGCCGCTTCCATGGCGCGCCGGTCAAGCAGGCGGTCTATGAGCCGGACTGGACGACGGCCGACCGCGTCGCCTACAGCCTCTCGCTGGCCGAGACCATGGCGGCGCTGGTCCCGCCGGGCGGTTTCGCGACGATCAGCACGGTGCCCGGCGGCTATGCGCCACGGGTGCGCGGACGCGAGGCGGCGGTGGCCGACGGGCTGCTGCGGGCGGTGGCCGGGCTGGTCCGGCTGGAACGGGAGACCGGCCACCGCGTGGCGCTGGCGCTGGAGCCGGAACCCTGGTGCCTGCTGGACAGCACCGCCGACGCCGTCGCCTTCTTCGGCGAACACCTGTTCACCAGCGCGGCGGCGGAGCGGCTCGGCGCCCTTGCCGGCCTGACGGCGGACGAGGCGGCGGCGGCCTTGCCGCGCCATCTCGGCCTCTGCCTCGACGTCTGCCACATGGCGGTCAATTTCGAGGAGCCGGCGGAGGCGCTGGCCGCCCTGGCCGGCGCCGGCATCCCGATCCACAAGCTGCAACTGAGCGCCGCACTGCGGATCGCGCGGGCCGATGCCGTGGCGCGCGAACGCATCGCCGCCTTCCGCGACGCCGTCTATCTCCACCAGACCGTCACCCGCGCGGCCGACGGGACGACGCGGCGCTTCGTCGATCTGCCGGAAGCGCTGGAAAGCAAGGGTGGCGAGAAGGATGGAGAGGGGGAGGAATGGCGGGTCCATTTCCACGTCCCGCTTTTCGCCGAGCCGGAACCGCCGCTCGACTCCACCAGCGGCGCGCTGGAGCAGGTGTTGGAGATCCACCGCAACCACCCGGTGGCCCCGCATCTGGAGGTCGAAACCTACACCTGGGATGTCCTGCCCGCCGAAGCCTGCGGCGCGGGCGCCATGAGCGTCGTCGACGGAATTGAAAGGGAACTGCGATGGGTGTTGGAACGGCTGTCCTGATCCGCCCGCGCGCGGCCCTGATCCTGGGCCGCGTCTCCAACCTGCCGACGGTGCTGAGCAACGCGATCGCCGGCATCGCGCTGGCCGGTGTCGGCATGGCCGGCGGCGACATCCTTGGAGGCATCGCCCGCGCGGCCATCGTGCTGGCGCTGTTCTATGTCGGCGGCATGTATCTCAATGACGCCTTCGACGCGGAGATCGACGCGCGGGAACGGCCGGCCCGCCCGATTCCCAAGGGCGACGCCAGCCGAGCGGTCGTGTTCGCCGCCGGCTTCGTCATGATCGGACTGGGTGTCGCCCTGACGGCCGCCATCGGTCCGGCGGCCGGGGTGAGCGGCGCGCTGCTGGCCGGGACCATCCTGCTCTACGACATCCTGCACAAGCGCACCGCGGCGGCCCCGGCGATCATGGGGTTGTGCCGGCTGCTGTCCTACACCACCGCGGCGACCGTCGCGGGAGGGTCGGCAGGCGGCGGCGCGCTGGCGCCCTGGATGCTGCTGGGAGCGGGCGGGCTGTTCTGCCATGTCGTCGGGCTGACCTTCGCCGCCCGGCAGGAGGCCTATGACCGGCTGGATACCGCCTGGCCGCTCGGCGTGCTGGCGCTTCCGCTGGTCGGGTCGCTGTGGGTCGCGCTCGGCAGTCCGGCAGCGCTCGGGCTGTGGACGGCGCTGGCGGCGGCGACGGGCTGGGCGCTGCACCGGCTGTTCCGCCGGGTACCCGGCGACGTCCCCCGCGCGGTGGCGATGCTGATCGCCGCGATCGCGCTCTACGACGCGGTTCTGGTCGCCGCCGCCGGCTCCGCCGGTCCGCTGGCGCTGGTCGCCGCCCTGTGCTTCCCGGCGACCCTGGCGCTCCAGCGGATCGTTCCGGGAACCTGACCGGAGGCGGTACTCAGGCCCGGACGACCCGCAGCCCGGCCGCGGCCAGCCGTCCGGCCCGCTCGCCGCCCAGTCCGCCGTCGCAGCACAGCAGGTCGAAGCTGTCGAGCTTGGCGAAGAAGGCCGGCTTGACCTGCCCGAACTTGCTGCTGTCGACCACCAGCGCCTTGGTGACCGCGTTGGCGATGGCGGTCTGCTTGATCTCGACCTCGTGGAAGTTGGAACAGCTGATCCCCAGCGATTCATGCACGCCGCCGGCCGAGATGAAGGCGGTGTTGATGCCGATGCCGCGCAGCATCTCCAGCGATTCCGGGCTGGAGAAGGAGGCCGAGGAGGCGTGGTAGAGGCCGCCCAGCATGACCACGCGGACACCCGGCTTCCTACAGACGATCTCCGCGATGTTCATGGCGTAACAGACCACGGTGATCCGGCTGTCGGCCGGGATGCGGCTGGCCAGATGGGTGGTGGTGGTGCCGCAATCGACGAACACCGTCTCGCCCGGTTTCAACAGGCCCGCCGCCGCCTCGCAGGCCGCCCGCTTCATCTCGATATGGGCATCCCGCTCGCGGTCCAGCATGTAGCCCATGCCGCCGGCGCTCTCCGGCCCGCCGGCGATGTAGCCGCCGAGATAGGCGAAGCGGCCCTCGCAGGAGGCGATGTCGCGCCGCACCGTCATTTCCGAAACACCCAGCAACTGGGCCGCATCCTTCAGCCGGAGATAGCCGCCGGCCTCCAGGGCGCTCTGCAACCGGTCCAGACGCTCGGCCTTTCTCATCGACATGTCCCCATCCCACACCGTTTCCGTCCATCCCGGCGCCCGGCGGCACCGTGCGATCCAGACGGGTCAATCCCGATGGCACGGCCCCTTGGGCAGGAGAATTATGGCCGGAATCACAATCGCATGCATTGATCTTGACACAGAGCGCGGCATCATGAAACTATCCTTTCAGAAAATGTTAGGATGTTAACATCCGCACCGCAGATGTTGGCGACCCTGCGACAATCGAGGAGAGGCCCAAGGACAAGGGTCTCCCCGGGAGGACCAAGATGCCGATACCCAGCGTTCCGACGGAACCGGCCGGTCTGGCTCCGTTCATCGACCACACCCTGTTGCGCCCGGACGCCCGGCCCGCCGAAGTCGAGCGGCTGTGCGACGAGGCGCGTGCGCACGCCTTCAAGGCGGTCTGCGTCAATCCCGTCTTCATCCCGCTGGTGACCGAACGGCTGGCCGGCTCCCCGGTGGCGCCCTGTGCGGTGATCTGCTTCCCCTTCGGCGCCGACCCCACGGCGATCAAGGCGGAGGAGGCCCAATGGGTGGTGCGCCACGGCGCCCGCGAGGTGGACATGGTGATCCCCATCGGCCTGCTGAAAGCCGGCCGCACGGCGGCGGTGCTCGACGACATCGCCGCGGTCAAGCGGGCCTGCGGCGACGCCCTGCTGAAGGTCATCATCGAAACCAGCCTGCTCACCGATGACGAGAAGATCCTGGCCTGCCGCCTGTCGCGGGAGGCCGGGGCCGATTACGTCAAGACCTCCACCGGCTTCGCCGGGGGCGGCGCCACCGTCGAGGACGTGGCGCTGATGCGCCGCACCGTCGGCGACGGCATGGGCGTCAAGGCGTCGGGCGGCGTGCGCACCACCGAGGATGCCCGCCGCATGATCGCGGCCGGCGCCTCGCGCATCGGCGCCAGCGCCAGCGTGGCGATCGTCGGCGGCTGAGGCCGCGGGCGTCGCGCACGCTGCACGGCGTGCCGGTCGGGCGGGGGTTCCGTCCGTCCCACCCGGCACGGCATCACCAAAAACGGAACGCGCAGCGGGTGGCAAACACCCCGGTGCCGGCGGTGGGTCGAGGAGTTCTCCCACCGCAGGGCGCCTATCGCCTCTCAAGGGAGTCACGCCGACATGAAGAAGTTGCTGTCCTCGCTCATCGTCACGGCTTCGCTGGTCGCCGGACCGGCGATGGCCGCCGATCCGGTCCCGACCCCGGACGCCGTCAAGACGCTGAAGGCCGAAGCCACCAAGAAGAAATACACCATCGCCACCGTGGTGAAGGTCGACGGCATCGCCTGGTTCGACCGCATGCGCGACGGCGTGAAGCAGTTCGCCGCCGACACCGGCCACGACACCTGGATGGTGGGCCCCAGCCAGGCCGACGCCGCCGCCCAGGTCCAGCTCGTCGAGAACCTGATCGCCCAGGGCGTCGACGCCATCGCCATCGTCCCCTTCTCGGTCGAGGCGGTGGAGCCGGTGCTGAAGAAGGCGCGCGACCGCGGCATCGTGGTGATCGCGCATGAGGCGTCGAACATCCAGAACGCCGACTATGTGCTGGAGGCCTTCGACAATTTCGCCTACGGCGCCAAGTTGATGGAGGTTCTGGGCAAGGCGATGGGCGGCGAGGGCAAATATGTCTGCACCGTCGGCAGCCTGACCTCGAAGTCGCAGAACGAGTGGATCGACGGCGCCATCGCCTATCAGAAGGAACATTTCCCGAAGATGCAGATGGTGACCAACCGTCTGGAGACCTATGACGACGCCAACACCGACTACAACAAGCTGAAGGAGGTCCTGACGACCTATCCGGACCTGAAGGGCATCGTCGGCGGTCCGATGCCGACCTCGGCCGGCGCCGGCCGTCTGGTGGCCGAACGCGGTCTGAAGAACAAGCTGTTCTTCTCCGGCACCGGTCTGGTGTCGGTCGCCGGCCAGTATCTGACCCAGGGCGACATCCAGTACATCCAGTTCTGGGATCCGGCGGTCGCCGGCTATGCCATGAACATGCTGGCGGTTATGGCGCTGAACGGCAAGAAGGACCAGATCAAGGCCGGTCTGAACCTGGGCCTGCCGGGCTACACCAACCTGACCACGCCGCAGGGGGCCAAGGCCAACCTGCTGTACGGCCAGGGCTGGGTCGGCGTCACCAAGGAGAATATGGGCTCCTACGACTTCTGATGATCCGAGGACGGGCGCCGGCGGCCGGAAGCGGCGGCCGGCGCCCGCGTCTTCACCCTTTCCTCGAACCGCCGGGCGGAAGATATGTCGGACGGTTTCATCGAACTCCGGAACATCCGGAAGGTGTTTTCCGGCGTCGTCGCGCTGGACGCCATGTCGCTGGTCATCAAACCCGGCGAGATCCATTGCCTGGCCGGAGAGAACGGCTCGGGCAAATCCACCGTGATCAAGATCATGTCCGGCGTCTACCAGCCGGACGGCGGCGAGATCCTGATCGACGGCCGGACGATGCCCGGCATGTCGCCGATCGAGGCCATCGCCCATGGCGTCCAGGTCATCTACCAGGACTTCTCGCTGTTCGGGAACCTGACGGTCGCCGAGAATCTGGCGATGAACGTCCATCTCGGCGAAAAGCGGCGGCTGATGGACTGGCGGCGCACCCGCGCCATCGCCCGCGAGGCGGTGGACCGGCTCGGCGTCGAGCTCGACCTGGATGCGGAGGTGGCGTCGCTGCCGACCGCCGGCAAGCAGCTGGTCGCCATCGCCCGCGCGCTGATGTCCGACGCCCGCCTGATCATCATGGACGAGCCGACGACGGCCCTGACCCGCAAGGAGGTCGAGACGCTGTTCCGCATCGTCCGCGACATCCAGGCGCGCGGCATCGCCATCCTGTTCGTCAGCCACAAGATGCGCGAGATGCTGGAGATCAGCGAGCGCATCACCGTCATCCGCAACGGCCGCAAGGTGGCGGAGGGGCCGACCGGCGACTTCGACGAGGCGCTGATCACCCGCCACATGACCGGCAGCGACATCCTCAACGAACCCTATGTCTGGACCCCGCCCTCCGGCGCGCCGGTGCCGCCGCGGCTGGAGATCCGCGGCCTGACCGTGCCCGGCAAATGCGAGGGGCTGGATCTGGCCATCCGGCCGGGCGAGATCGTCGGGCTGTCGGGCCTGCTGGGATCCGGCCGCACCGATCTGGCGCTGGCGCTCTTCGGCATGGTGCCGCGCCACGAGGGCGAAATCCTGATCGACGGCGCGCCGGTGCGGCTGCGCACGACCCAGGAGGCGATCGACGCCGGCATCGCCTATGTGCCGGAGGACCGGCTGACCGAAGGGCTGTTCCTGCCACAAAGCATCAAGCGCAACATGCTCGCCACCTCCTATGAGCGGCTGGCGCCCAAGCTGGTGATCGACCGCGAGCGGGCCGACGAGATGACGCGGGGCATGGTCCGCGCCATGCAGATCGCCACCCCCACCGCCGAGAAGCCGGTGATGCAGCTTTCGGGCGGCAACCAGCAGCGCGTGGTCCTGGCCCGCTGGCTGCTGACCGACGCCCGCGTGCTGATCCTGAACGGTCCGACCGTCGGCGTCGATGTCGGGTCGAAGGCGGAAATCCACGCCAAGATCCGCGAGCTGGCGCAGCATCACGGCCTCGCCGTCCTGATGATCTCCGACGACGTGCTGGAGCTGGTGCAGAACTGCAACCGCATCGTGCTGATGCATCGCGGACGCTTCATCGAGGATCTGCCCGCCGCCGCCGTCACCGAGGAGTCGGTCAGCGACCGGCTCAAGACCTTTACCTGAGGGAGGAACCGATGGCCCTGCTCCGCCGGTCGGAAACGGTCATCGCGGGCATCCTTTTGCTCGCCATGGTCCTCATCGGCACGATCAACCCCGCCTTCTGGCAGCTCGACAACCTGTTCAGCCTGATGCGCAGCAACGTCATCATCGGCATCATGGCGATGGGCGTGCTGCTGGTCCTGATCTCCGGCGGCATCGACGTGTCGTTCCCGGCCTTCGCCGTCGCCGCCATGTATCTGACGATCAAGGGCATGCTGGCGCTGGGATACAACGGCGTCGTGCTGCCGCTGCTGGCCGCCACCCTGATGGGGCTGGCGTTCGGCGCGGTGAACGGCTTCTTCGTCTACAAGTTCCGCATGATCCCGCTGATCGTGACGCTGGGCACCAGCGCCATGGTGCGCGGCTTCCTGCTGGGCGTCGTCGGCACCAGCATGATCAACATCAACAAGATGCCGACCGCGCTGATCGATTTCGCCCGCACCGACGTGGTCAGCGTCACCAAGGCCGACGGCACCACCTATGGCCTGACGGCGATGGTGCTGATCTATCTGGGGCTGGCGCTCGCCATGCATCTGGTGCTGCGCTACACCATGATCGGCCGCAGCGCCTACGCGCTGGGCGGCGATCCGGAGGCGGCGCGCCGCGCCGGCTTCGACCTGCGCAAGACCATCTTCTTCATCTACTGCGTCGCCGGCGCGCTCGCCGGTTTCGCCGGACTTCTGCACAGCGGCATGATCTGGCTGGCCAACCCGCGCGACTTCGTGGGTCTCGAGCTGGACGTCATCGCCGCGGTGGTGCTGGGCGGGGCGTCGATCTTCGGCGGGCGCGGCAGCGTGCTCGGCACCATGCTCGGCGTCTTCATGCTGGTGATGGTCAAGAACAGCCTGATCATCATGCGCGTTGACACCACCTGGCAGCTCGTCGTCGTGGGTCTGATCGTCATTGCCGCGACCGCCCTGTCGGCGTGGCGCGACCGCCGCCGGGCGGCGTGAGGAGGCGGGAGCATGAAAACCCAAATGAACATCCGCAGCCTGATCAACCGCGACAACAACATCGTCCAGCTGCTGGTGATGACGGTGCTGATCTTCGCCGTGATGACGGCGCTCAGCCCGGACAAGTTCCTGCGCTACTACAACTTCGAATCGATCACCTACATCTTCCCCGAGCTGGGGCTGCTCTCCATCGCGATGATGATCGCCATGCTCACGGGCGGCATCGACCTGTCGGTGGTGGGGGTCGCCAACCTGTCGGGCATCCTGGCCGGCGTGCTGTTCCACAAGATGGCGGGAGCGGCCGGCATCGCCGACAGCAGCCTCCTGACCGTCCTGCTCGGCGGCGTCATCGCGCTCGGCACCGGGCTGGTGGCGGGAACGGTCAACGGGCTGCTGATCACGCGCCTCGGCATCACGCCGATCCTGGCGACGCTGGGGACGGGGCAGGTCTTCACCGGCGTTGCCATCGTGCTGACCGGCGGACCGGCCATCGTCGGCTTCCCCACCGCCTGGGCCTTTCTCGGCAACGGCAAGATCCTCGGGCTGGCGACGCCCTTCGTGCTGTTCATCGTGATCGCCGCGCTGATCGCCTTCATGCTGACCCGCACCGCGCTCGGCATCAACCTGATGCTGATCGGCACCAACCCGAAGGCGGCGCTGTTCGCCGGGCTGAAGCGGGAGCGGATGGTGCTGTACAGCTACATGCTGACCGGCGTGCTGGCCTCGGTCGCCGGGATCATCCTGTCGGGGCGGACCAACGCGGCGAAGTCGGATTACGGCAACTCCTACCTGTTGCAGGCGGTGCTGATCGCGGTGCTGGGCGGAACCAACCCGGCCGGCGGACGCGGCACCGTGCTGGGCATCACCATCGCGGTGGCGGCGCTGATGCTGCTGTCGAGCGGCTTCCAGATCCTGCGCTTCTCCAACCACCTGATCGACTTCATCTGGGGAGCGTTCCTTCTGCTGGTCATCGCCATCAACGCCTACAAGAACCGCACCCGCTAGCCGGTTTCCAGACCGGCTTCCGATAGGGAGGAAATCCCATGAGCGTCCGAACCGCGATCCATTTCCGCAAAAGCTTCTTCGGCGAGGCCGAACGCCCGGTCGCCGAGGCGCACGGCATGACCGCCAGCCTGTTCCGCTATGATAGCGGGATCGAGGCGGTGCGGCTGTCCAACCGGCGCGGCCATCTGGTGGTGCTGCCCTATTACGGCCAGATGGTGTGGGACGCGGTGTTCGACGGCATCGACCTGACGATGGCGAACATGTTCGACATGCCGCGCCCCGCCAGCGAGATCGTCGGCACCTATGGCTGTTTCGCCTTCCATTCCGGGCTGCTGCGCAACGGCTGCCCCGGCCCGCAGGACAGCCATCCGCTGCATGGCGAGATGCCCTGCGCCCCGATGGATGCCGCCGGGCTGGAGGTGGGGGAGGACGACGAAGGCCCCTACATGGCCGTCACCGGCCGGCGCGAGTATGTGATGGGCTTCGGCGCCCATTATGTCGCCCGTCCGCGCGTGGTGCTGCGCCCCGGCTCCGCCCTGTTCGACATCGCGATGGCGGTGGAGAACCTGTCGGGTGCGGCGATGGACCTGATGTACATGTGCCATGTCAATTTCGCCTTCGCCGAGGGCGCGCGCATCGTCCAGCCCGCCCCCTTCACGCCGGAGGCGACGGCGGTGCGCACGGTGGTGCCGGCCCATGTGCCGCGCGGCCCGGCCTATGACGCGCTGCTGTCCGACCTCGCCCGCGATCCGGCGGTGATGGAGGTGCTGGACGAGCCGCAGCGCTACGACCCGGAGCAGGTCTTCTACATCCGTGGGCTGCGCACCGACCAGGAAGGCGGCACCGCGGTGATGATGCGGCGGCGCGAGGGCGACGCCTTCCACATCGCCTACAGCACGCGGGAGTTTCCCAAGACGGTGCGCTGGGTTCTGGTCAACAGCGACCAGAAGGTCTGCGCCTTCGCCCTGCCCGCCACCTGCGAGCCGGAGGGCCACAAGGCGGAGAGCGCCAAGGGCAATGTCCAGACGCTGGCGGGCGGCGAGACCCGGCGCTTCTCGGTGCGGCTGGGCTATCTGACCGCCGACGAGGCCGAAGCCGAGGAATGCGCCATCCGGGCGCTGTGATTTGGGGTGTTGTGAGAGGAGTCGCAGAAGATGGGCAAGATCGCCGTGGTCGGCAGCAACATGGTCGACCTGATCACCTACACCGACCGCATGCCCGCCCCCGGCGAGACCATCGAGGCGCCGCGCTTCGAAATGGGCTGCGGCGGCAAGGGCGCCAACCAGGCCATCGCCGCCGCCCGGCTGGGGGCCGAGGTCATGATGGTCACCAAGGTCGGTGACGACATCTTCGCCGACAACACCATCCGCAACCTCAAAGAGTCGGGCATCGACACCCGGTATGTCGAGCGGGTGCCCGGCACCTCCAGCGGCGTCGCCCCGATCTTCGTCGAGCCGTCGGGCGAGAACAGCATCCTGATCATCAAGGGCGCCAACGCCCTGCTGTCGCCAGCCGACATCGACCGCGCGGCCGAGGATCTGAAGGGCTGCGACCTGATCGTCATGCAGCTGGAAGTCCCGCTGGAGACCATCTATCACACCATCGCGTTTGGCGCGCGGCACGGCATCGAGACCCTGCTGAACCCGGCCCCGGCCCCCGCCGATCTCGACCCCAAGCGGATCGAACAGGTCACCTTCCTGGTGCCGAACCAGACCGAACTGGCGACCATCTCCGGCTTGGCCGTAACGTCGGAGGCGGAAGCCGAGACGGCGGCGCGCGCGCTGATCGGGCGCGGCATCCGCACGGTGATCGTCACGCTGGGCGCCCGTGGCGCGCTTTTGGTGACCAAGGGCGAGGAGACGCGGCGGATCGAGCCGGTGCGGGTGACGCCGGTCGACACCACCGGGGCCGGCGACGCCTTCATCGGCAGCTTCGCCCGCTATTATGTCGAGAACCGCGACCTCGACGCCGCCCTGCATAAGGCGGTGCGCTATGCCGCCGACAGCATCACCCGGCCGGGCACCCAGAAATCCTACGCCAGCCGCGAGGCGTTCGAGGCGTTCTGCGCCAGCCTGTGACCGTTGGACGGAGGAGAAGACGCCATGACACGCGCCGTGATCGGGGTGGATGTGGGGACCGGCAGCGCGCGGGCCGGCATCTTCGACCTTGCCGGCCACCGGTTGGCCGCCGCCTCCCGCCCAATCCGGATGTGGAAGCCCGATCCGGAGTGGGCGGAGCAATCCTCCGACGACATCTGGGCCGCCGTCTGCGCCGCCGTGCGGGAGGCGCTGGCGGCCTGCGCCGAGACGCCGGAGGTGGTCGGCATCGGCTTCGACGCCACCTGTTCGCTGGTGGTGCTCGACGCCGCCGGGCGGCCGGTGACGGTCGATCCGGAGGGCGACGATTCCCGCAACGTCATCGTCTGGATGGACCATCGCGCCATCGACCAGACCGGCCGCATCAATGCCGGCGGCCATGAGGTGCTGCGCTATGTCGGCGGCCGGTTGTCGCCGGAGATGCAGACGCCCAAGCTGTTGTGGCTGAAGGAGACCCTGCCGCGGAGCTGGAGCAGGGCCGCCCATTTCCTCGATCTGCCGGACTTCCTGACCTGGCGGGCCACCGGGTCGGCGCGGCGGTCGCTGTGCTCGCTGGTGTGCAAATGGACCTATCTGGGGCATGAGGGGCGGTGGGACGACGGCTATCTCCGCGCCATCGGGCTCGGCGATCTGGTGGTGGAGGGGCATGTTCGCATCGGCACCGAGGTCGGCGCGGTCGGCAGCGCCATCGCCGGCGGGCTGAGTACCGAGGCGGCGCGCGAGCTTGGCCTGACGCCGGGCATCGCCGTCGGCACCTCGATGATCGACGCCCATGCCGGCGGGATCGGGGTGATCGGGGCGACGGTCTCCGCCGGGGAGCCGATCGATTTCGACCGGCGGCTGGCGCTGATCGGCGGCACGTCGAGCTGTCACATGGTGATGAGCCCGGCGGCGGCGCCGCGCTTCATCCCCGGCGTCTGGGGCCCCTACCATTCGGCCATGCTGCCGGGGCTGTGGCTGAACGAGGGCGGGCAGTCGGCGACCGGTGCCTTGATCGACCATGTGGTGCGGAGCCATCCCCGCCATGCCGAGCTGGTAACGGAGGCGCGGCGGCACGACACCACCATCTACCAGCTGCTGAACGAGGAGCTGGCGCGCTTGGCCGAGCGTAGCGGCGTTCCGATGGCTCTGCTGACCCGCGAGCTGCATGTGCTGCCCGACTTCCACGGCAACCGCTCGCCCCGCGCCGACGCCAGCCTGCGCGGGGCGATCAGCGGGTTGCGGCTGTCCGACGGGCTGGAGGATCTGGCGCTGCTCTATTTGGCGACGGTGCAGGCGGTGGCCTATGGCACCCGGCACATCGTCGCGGCGATGAACGGGCGGGGCTATGCCATCGACACCATCCTCGCCTGTGGCGGTGGCACCAGGAATCCGGTGTTCCTGAAGGCGCATGCCGACGCCACCGGCTGCACCCTGGTCCTGCCGGAGGAGCCGCAGGCGGTGCTGCTGGGCGCCGCCATGCTGGGGGCGGTGGCGGGCGGCGCCTTTCCCGACATCGCCGCCGTCATGGCCGGGATGAGCCGCGCCGGCCGCCGCATCGAGCCGGCCGGCGGAGCGCTGCGGGCCTATCACGACGCCAAATACGCGGTGTTCCTGCGCCTGCACGAGGACCAGATGGCCTATCGCGGCCTGATGGAGCAGGCCGGTTAGAGGGCCGTCTCACGCCACGCAGTCGCGCAGCTCTTCCCGCTCCTTCGGCGCCTTGCGCTGCTCGCAGAGGTCGCCCGGCAGCTCCTCGCCCTGGAGCAGCGGGCAGCGCTCGAACAGTTCGGCGAGCCAGTCGACGAACACCCGCACCTTGGGCGACAGGTGGCGGTTCTGCGGGTAGACGGCGGAGATCGGCATCCGGGGCGGCCGCCAATCGGCGAGGATCTCGCGCAGGGCGCCGCTGCGCAGGTGCGGCAGCACCATGAAGCGGCCGGGTTGCAGGATGCCCTGCCCTTCCAGCCCGCAGGTGACATAGGCGTCGGCGTCGTTGACGGCGATGACGCCCTTCATGGCGACCTCCTCCAGCACGCCGTCGCGCTGGAAGCAGAGCTCCAGATTGCGGCCGGTGCGGTTGTGGAAATAATTCACCGCGATGTGGCGCTCCAGATCCTCGATGGTCCGGGGCTCGCCATGCTCGGCGAGATAGGCCGGGCTGGCGCAGGTGATCTGCTGGATGGCGCCGATGCGCCGCGCCAGCAGGCTGGAATCGGCCAGCTCGCCGACACGGACGACGCAGTCCACCCCCTCCTGGATCAGGTCGACGGCGCGGTCGCCCAGCCCCAGCATCAGGTCGATGTCGGGGTATTTGGCGTGGAATTCATGGATCGAGGGGATGATGACCAGCCGGCCGATGGAGCCCGGCATATCCACCCGCAACCGGCCGCGCGGCGTCTTGCGGGCGCTGGTGAAGGTGGATTCGATCTCGTCGATCTCCGACAGGATGCGGCTGGCGCCCTCCAGATAGGCCGCGCCGTCCAGCGTCAGGCTGAGCTTGCGGGTGGTGCGCTGGAGCAGGCGCACGCCCAGCGCCGCTTCCAGATTCTGGACCGTCGTCGTCACCGAGGCGCGCGGCAGCCCCAGCGTTTCCGCCGCCTTCGAGAAGCTGTTCGCCTCGACCACGCGGATGAAGACGCGCATCGCATGCAGCTTGTCCATACCGGATCCCATCCCTTTCAGCCATGCCCCCCGCCGGTGGGGAGACGGTCCGCCGATGACAGGCGAATAGCGATCGGGCGGACGCGGTTCAAGGGGGGCGGCCTCTTTCGCCACGGGAAGAGGGTTGGGTGGGGGGCGCGGCGGGACCTTCGGGAAAGTCACCTGGTGCATCCCCCTCACCCCGACCCTCTCCCCGGAGGGGGAGGGAGGGACGGTCTTGCGGAGAGAATATAGGATTCTGGTCCTTTCGCGATGGGTTTTGCGAAAAGGCCGGGACGGCGGGTCAGTGGAGCGTCGGGCCCGACGGCTGGGCGGCGGCGGCGGTGGCCTCGCGCGCCCGCCCGATGCCGAGCAGCTGGTAGAGGCCAAGCGCGGCGATGGTCGCGGTGCCGATGCCGCCGATGGCGAAGCCGCCGGCCGAAACGGTGAAGTTGCCGGCGCCGAGCACCAGCGTGACGCCGACGGTGATGAGGTTGCGCGGATCGGAGAAATCGACGCGGTTGTCGACCCACAGCCGCACCATCGCCGCGGCGATCAGGCCAAAGACGACGGTGGCCAGCCCGCCCAGCACCGGCGCCGGGATCGTCCGCAGCAGGGCGCCGAATTTCGGCGAGAAGCCCAGCAGGATGGCGGCGATGGCGGCGACGACGAAGATCAGGGTGGAAAAGACGCGGGTGACCGCCATCACGCCCATATTCTCGACATAGGTGGTGACGCCGGTGCCGCCGCCGCTGCCCGAAATGATGGTGGCGATGCCGTCGCCGATGAAGCCGCGGCCGATGAAGCGGTCGAGGTTGCGCCCGGTCATCGCGCCGATCGCCTTGATGTGGCCAAGATTCTCGGCGACCAGGATGAAGGCGATCGGGGCGACCAGCGCCATGGCGCCGGCATCGAAGGTCGGGCTGCGGAAGGCCGGCAGGCCAAACCAGGGGGCGGCGTCGAGCTCGGCGAAGCTGACCGGCGGCAGCAGGCCCAGGCCGTTGGCGAGCACGAGATAGAAGGCGTAGCCGGCGGCGATGCCGGCGAGGATCGACAGCCGGCGGATGGCGAGCGGGGCGTAAACCGCGATGAGGGCGGTGGCGGCCAGGGTGAACAGCGCGACCAGGGTGTGCGGCCCCGTCCCCTCGATGCCCTTGACGGCGACCGGCGACAGGTTGAGGCCGATCGCCGCGCCGACGGCGCCGGTGACCGCCGGCGGCATCAGCCGCTCGATCCAGCCGGTGCTGGTGCGGCTGACCAGCAGGCCGATGAGGACATAGACGACGCCGGCCGCGATGATGCCGCCGAGCGCCGGCCCGATGTTCGGATTCGGCCCCTGGCCGCTGTAGCCGGTCACCGCGATCACCACGGCGATGAAGGAGAAGGAGGACCCGAGATAGCTCGGCACCCGCCCGGCGGTGAGCAGGAGAAACAGCAGGGTGCCGATGCCGGAGAACAGCACCGCGAGGTTCGGATCGAACCCCATCAGCAGCGGCCCGAGGATGGTCGAGCCCGACATGGCGACGAGATGCTGGATGCCGAGTGTCAGCGTCGCGCCCCAGGGAAGCCGCTCGTCAGGCTGGACGACGGGGCCGGTCGCGAGCGGCCAGCGCGGGAAGAAATCTGCCATGGAGGTTTGGTCCGAAGAGGGGATGGAACGGCGATGGCGCCGGTGGGTGAATGGTCGCCCGCTTTTTGGCGCCTGCGAGGGCGTTGCGCCACATTTTTGTGCGCTGACCGTCGAATGCGCGCTCACCCAGGGCAATCGCGTCTGAAAGCTAACCGCCATTATGCACCGCGCTTCGGCGGGGAGACTGGCTTGCGGCAGTCACTCCCGTTAAGGTTGTCGGCGGGCATGCCCTTCCGTTGCCTGCCGAGAACGGCACGGCTTTGTGCGATTGGTTTGGCGGGTTGAGGCGGCGGGGTTTCTTGTGGGCAGGTTGCCCCGGCGGTCAGGTGACCAATCGCGGCAGGCGGCTGAGGAGGAGGCGCAGGATGTCCTGATAAGGCGCGGCGGAGGGCAGATGCAGCTTGATCTGCGTCTTCATCTCGATGACGCGGGCAGCGATCTTGATCAAGCGCAGGCGCAAGGTGTTGAATTGGGCGACGCGCCAGGATGAGCGCTTGGGCATCATCGAACGCAAGGACCACATCAGCCAATAAGCTCCGGCGTGCAGGAACAGGCGGAACTGGTTGGCGGTGGCCGTGCAACAAGAGGTGCGGTTGGCGGCCAGATGGGTTTTCCAGGACTTGATGTGGTTCTCAGCCTGACCGCGCCGACAGTAAATGTCCTGATAGAGCGTGCGGGCGTTGCCGCTTTTCAGGCTGGTGACGACGAAGCGGCTGTCGGTGCCGCCCGGCCTGGCTTCGACACGGGCGACGATGCGCTCGACCCGGCTCCAACTGGCGGCACCGTCGTGGAATTCCTTGAAGCGGCGCAGCTTTTCGCCATCGGGGGCGGCGCCGAACCGGGCTTGGGTGCTGGCCTCCAGGGTTTCGACATGGCGGCGCAAGGTGGTGGTCGGGGCCACGCCGAAAATGAAGTCGATGCCGTTGGCGCGGCACCAGTCCAGCACCTCCGGGCAGCAATAATGGCTGTCGGCGCGCAACAGGATGGTGGTCTTGGGCCAATTGGCGCGGATCGCGCGCAGCAGACGGCGCAGGAAGGCGCGGATTTCCACGCCCTTCGGCCGCTTGGCGGGACGCAGCACGGCGGCGACGAAGCGGCCTTCGCCATCGAACACCACGATGGGTTGGAAACCGTATTCGTCGTAATGGGCGTTGAACAGGCGCAACTGCTGCTCGCCATGCACCGCGTCGAAGGTGTCGTCGATGTCGAGCGTGATCCGCTTGGGCACGTTGCGGAACGACGCGCAGTAAAGATCGACCATGGCCCGGCCCATGCGCAGCAGCGCCCGGACATCGGACAGGTTCTCCATCCGCGAGATGGTCGATTGTGAGCACGCCGCCCGGCCCGAACCGGGCTGCTGGCCGAGCGCCATTTTGAACACCGGGTCGTGGCGCGTGCTTCGTACCCCTCCGCCGAGCGCCGCCTTGTGACCGAGCGGGGAAGCTGAATCATTGTGCCTGTCCCTATGGCTATCCCTATGGCAGTCCCTATGACTATCCAACGCGTCGAGGTGATCACGGGCCAGGAGCGGCGGCGGCAGTTCAGCGACGAGGAGAAGCTGCGGCTGGTCGAAGAGGCGTTCCAGCCGGGCGTCAAGGCGACCGAAGTCGCCCGGCGCCTGGGCGTGGACGTCAGCCTGCTGTACCGCTGGCGCCGCCAGTTCTTCGGTCAGCAGCCCCGGCTGCCCGCCTTCATGCCGATCACCGTCGCCACCGACGCTCCGGCACCGGAGGAGGTGGCAGAGCCGACAGCGGCGCCAGCGGCCCCACCAGCCGGTCTCATCGAGGTCGAATTCGCGACGGCGCGCTTGCGCATCACCGGCCCGGTCGATCCGGCCCTGGTCGGCACGGTGATCGCCGCGCTGTCGGGACGGTCGGCATGATCCCGGTCCCCTCGGGCGTTCGGGTCTGGCTGGCGGGCGGGGTCACCGACATGCGCTGCGGGATGAACTCTCTGGCGCTGAAGGTCCAGGAGGGTCTTGGCCGCGATCCCCATGCCGGCGATTTATACGTCTTCCGTGGACGTCGCGGGGATTGAGCGTCATTCAGCATACAGTTTCGAGTCGGCTCGCGTGGAGTATCCGTGGCACCCGCTGTACGGGAAGACATTGAGGGTGGTGAGCCGGACAGTACGTGGTGGTCACTCCGTCCTGTGGCTCGAGGAACGCCCTGATACCGCCCGGGAATTGCCGGCCTGGATGTGCGACGCGGCCTACTGCCTTGATATGGCGGCATTGTGTCCGCCGCAGACCACAGTCGCAGCCCTTAGCGCATTGGCGGCAGTTCTCTCGGATCTGCGGGACTCGATCGGCGACGGCGCAGCATCGGACAACTCACCCACGGAGGAGGTTGCCGATGACCAGACGACCGCGGCCGACGTCCCAACTCTCGCTCGCTCTCTCTGTTCCGCTTCAGGACATCGCCGTTCCGGACGAAGTCGTGCAAGTACTGGCGGATCTCCTCTTGGAAGCTGTGGGCGCCCATCTCGACATGGAGAACAGGGAGGAGGCCCATGAGCACCAAGATCACCGTTGATCATCTGGGCCGCGGTGCCGCGATCTATGTTCGCCAATCCACACCTGGTCAATTGATCAACCACACGGAAAGCCGTCGCCGACAGTATGACTTGGCTGATGCCGCACGGGCGGCTGGGTTCGTCGATGTCATGATCATCGATGAGGACCTTGGCCGCTCCGGTTCCGGCCTCGAATGCCGTCCTGGCTTTCAGAAGCTGGTGGCGGCGGTCTGCGCCGGCACCGTCGGTGCCGTCTATTGCATCGAGGCATCGCGGCTGGCCCGCAACGGCCGGGATTGGCACCACCTCATTGACCTTTGTGCTCTGGCTGGGGCGTTGGTCGTCGACCCAGATGGGGTCTATGATCCAAGGCTGCTGAACGACCGCCTTCTGCTCGGCCTGAAGGGAACAATGTCGGAGTACGAACTCAGCCTGCTGCGTCAACGCGGCATCGAAGCCCGAGACGGAAAAGCCCGTAGGGGCGAACTGCGGTTCACGCTACCGCCCGGCTACTGCTGGAACGAGGCCGGACGGATCGAAATCGATCCTGACGCGCGCGTTGCCGGCGCGATCCGGATGCTGTTCAGCAAGTTCCGCGAACTGGGCAGCGCCCGCCAAGTTTTTCTCTGGGCGCGCGCCGCCGAGCTGTCACTCCCCGTCGTGCGGCGCAACCTCATCGCCTGCAAAATCCTTTGGCAGCCGCCGGCCTACCACACGGTGATCCAGGTCCTGCAGAACCCGATCTATGCCGGCGCCTACGTGTTCGGCCGACGGGGTAATCGGACTCGCGTTGTCGAGGGTCGGGCTCGGAAGACGAGCGGGCATAAACGAGAGCGCACCGACTGGAATACCCTGCTGCGCGACAACCACGAGGGCTACATCACCTGGGCCGAGTTCGAGGAGCATCAGCGCATGCTCGAGGAAAATGCCCACATGCAGAAGCGTGCCGCCCGCAAAGCTGGCCGTGGTGGCCGTGCTCTGTTGACCGGGCTGGTCCGGTGCGGGCACTGCGGTCGCAAGATGCGGGTCTTCTACGGCATGCAGTCGGGGCATGCCCACCGGTACCAATGCCGAGGTGACGATGCCCATGTCGGTGTCGGTCTGTGCATCGGCATCGGCGGTATTCGTGTCGACCGGGCGGTCGTGGCGCAGATGCTGGAAGCCGTCTCTACCAGAGCGGTGGAGGCTGCCCTGCTTGCCGCCGACCAGGCGGCTGCGGCGGGGGCGGAAGAGCGGGCAGCGCTGGAGCGCGAGTTGGAGGCGGCCCGCTATGATGCCTCGTTGGCGGCTCGCCGGTACGACCTCGTGGAGCCGGAAAAGCGCCATGTTGTGAGAGAACTGGAAGCGCGCTGGAATACGGCTCTGGAACGGGTGGCGCAGATCGAACGTCGGATTGCCGAGATAGCGTCCGTCAAGATGGTGGAAATTCGGATGCGCGCTGAGATGGCCATTGTTCAGGCGGCCTTGGGTGGAGAGGTGATGGCCGATTGGCTTTCACTGGCCGGCGTCAGCTCGGCCATGGCCTCGACCTGCATGTAGCGGTTCTGGGTCTGCCATTCGTCGTTCTGTTCGAGGAGCACCGCGCCGATCAGTCGGATGATGGATGCCTCACCTGGGAAGATGCCGACGACGTCGGCGCGGCGTTTGACCTCCTTGTTCAGGCGTTCCAAGGTGTTGGTGCTGTGCAGCTTGGTGCGATGCTGGGCAGGAAAGCCCATGTAGGCGAGCACGTCATGCTCGCTGCTGTCCATGAAGGAGGCCAGCTTGGGCCATCGGTCGCGCATCTGCTCGGCGATATGGCGGAAGGCTTGGTAAGCGGCTTCGGCGTCGGGCTGGAGAAAGGCCTGGCGCAGAGCGGCGGCGGCCATGGAGTTCTGGGCCTTGGGCACATAGGTGCGTATTTCGGCGAATTCGCCCAGGCGTTTCGGTTGAAAGCGCCCACCGTTTCGGCGAAAGCGCCCACCCGAATTGCAAGCTGGTGGGAGCCGGGGCCGAACCCTGGATTTACGTTATGAAGGTTGTGGGTTTGGTTGCCAAGCACCGGCCTTAGGTGTCGGGGGTTTCGCTGGCGGCATCGGCCTTGGTGCGGCGCATGGAGTCGCCATGCAGGTCGATGCGGTAGGCCCGATGCACGAGGCGGTCGAGGATGGCGTCGGCGTAGGTGGCATCGCCGATGAGCCGATGCCAGTTGGCCACGGGAACTTGGGTGGCCAGCATGGTTGCGGCCCGGTCGTGGCGGTCATCGATCACCTCCATCAGGTCCAGGCGCTGAGGCGCGGTCAGCTCGGTCATCGCCCAGTCATCCAGGATCAGCAGGTCGAGCCGGGCGATCCGTCGCAGCAGCCGGGCGAGCGAACCGTCCAGGCGGGCGGTGGCCAGATCGTCCAGCAGGCGGGTCAGCCGGGTGTAGAGTACGCTGTGGCCTTCCCGCGCCGCCTGGTTGCCGAGTGCACAGGCCAGCCAGGTCTTGCCGATCCCGGTCGGGCCGGTGATCAGAACCGGCCGGTTCTCCTTCACCCAGCGCCCGGTGGCCAGCTCGCGCACAACACCGCGATCGAGCCCACGCGGGGTGCGCAGGTCGAGGTCCTCCAGGCAGGCCGTCTGGCGCAGCCGGGCACGTTTCAGTCGGCTGGCGAGTGCGGTGTTGGCGCGCTCTGCCGCTTCCCGCTCGATCAGCGTGCCCAACTGCTCGTCGAAGGCCAGTTGGCCGCGATCGGGCAGGCGTTCCAGCGCCTCCAACCCCTTGGCCATGCCGTACAGCCGCAACTGGCGCAGCCGCTCGTGGTTGACGTGCTTCATCATCGTATCTCCGTCAGTGATAGTAGGAAGGGCCGCGCAGATTGGTGTGCTCGCCGGCACCGGCCGCGTCCGCCGTTGTGGCCGGGGGAGCGGTCAACCAGCGCTGGACGTAGCGGTAGGATCCGACGTTGGCCTCCAGCGCCGCCTGGCAGGCTTGCTCCAGCCGGCTGGTGCCGTGGGTGGCCGCCAAGCGGATCAGGCCGATCCCGGCCCGCACCGCCTGTTCGGGGTGATCGGCGCCGGCCAGGATGCGTTCGAACAGCAGCGCGGCGGCCGGGCCGATGGCGGCCAGTTCGGTCTGGATGGCATCGGGGGTGAAGCGGGCGACGGCCCGGTGGTTGGCGGGGCGATGGGCGTCCAGCGTCACGGTGGCGCCGTCCTGCCGGCGGACATGGCAGGCCATCCGCTTGCCGCGCAGGAAGACGCTGATCACGCCGGCGGTGCTGTGCACGTCGACCGTCTTGCCGATCAGCGTGTGGGGCACCGAGTAGACGCCGCCGTCGAGAGCGAGATGATAGTCGGGCGGGACCTTGTGGCGCGCCCAGGTGCCCGGCACGAAGCGGTCCGGCGGCAAGGGGCGCAGGGTCGGCTGCTCCTCGGCGGCGAACAGGCCGGCGCGCGTGTCCTGCGGCCGGCGGCTCAAGGGAGCGGCATTGAGGGTGGCCAGCTTGTCGCGCAAGGCCGCGTTGGCGGCGTCCAGCGTGGCGAAGGGCGTATCGCGCAGCGGGGCCAGCACCCGCCGCTCGACCTGCTGCACGCCGTTCTCGGCGCTGGGCTTGTCGCGCGGGCGCCGCACCCGGGCCGGCAGGACGGCGGTGCGGTAGTGCCGGGCGAGATCGTGATAAGCCGGGTTGATCGCCGGATCGTAGAAGGAGGCGTGGCTGACGCCGACCTTGAGGTTATCCGGCACCAGCTTGCCCGGCACGCCGCCCAGATGTTCGAACAGCCGGGCGTGGGAGGCCAGCCACTCCTCCGCCTGCTGGGTCCAGGTCGCCTCGGCATAGACGTAGCCCGAATACGGCAGGCAGGCGACAAACACCTGGGCCTGCCGCGCCTCAGCGCCGAGCCCGACGGTCAGCGTCATCCCAGCGTAATCAACCTCGATCGCCGCCCCCGGCCGATGTTCCCGGCGCAGACGCGGCTCGGCATGAGCACCCTGCCATGCCCGGAAATGCTGGACGAATTGGGTGTAGCGA
Source organism: Azospirillum sp. B510 (assembly GCF_000010725.1). Lineage (NCBI taxonomy): Bacteria > Pseudomonadati > Pseudomonadota > Alphaproteobacteria > Rhodospirillales > Azospirillaceae > Azospirillum > Azospirillum sp. B510. The sequence goes on from NC_013856.1 coordinate 686,163, forward strand.
TAGCCGCCGGGATGGACCTCCAGGTATTCCTCCCACAGCAGCCGCAGCGTTACGCCACGGCGGCCGAGTTCCCGGCTGATGTGCCGCCAGTCGGGCACCGGGCGCGCCGACGTGACCGGAGGCGGGAACAGCCGCTCCTCCAGCTCGACGTCCGTCCAGCCCAGCACATCCGCGTACTGCAGCCCGGAGGCCCGTAGCCGCTCCAGGTAATCGCGCACGGTGCTGCGCGGCAGCCGGCAGGCATCGGCAATCTGCCGTTGGCTGGCGCCAAACTCATCCCGCAGACGAAGGACTTCTCTGATCCGCCGCATGTCCGACCTCGCTCGGGGCATCCCGATCCTCCTTGGCCTGTGCCGTGGAAAGATCATGGGGATGCCAAAGGCTGGTTCGGACCCCGATACCACCACTCCTACGGGTGGGCGAATTCACCGAAACGGCTGGGCGCTTTCACCGTTCTGCCCGGGCGCTTTCCGCCGTTCCCGCTGGGTGCTTTCCGCCGAAATATGCACATAGGCGAGCGCGTTGCGCATCCAGTGGACTCGGCAGCGCTGCCAAGTGGCGCCCATGACACGGGCGATGGCGGCCTTCAGCCCTTCATGGGCATCGGAAATCACCAGCTTCACGCCCTTCAGGCCGCGGGCCTTGAGTTTCTTGAGAAAATCGCTCCAGAACACCTCGGCTTCCGACGGGCCGATGTGCAGGCCGACGATCTCGCGCTTGCCCTCGGTGTTGGCGGCCACGGCGATTATGGCGGCGACGGAGACGATGCGTCCCCCCTCGCGCTGCTTGAGGTAGGTGGCGTCCAGCCACAGGTAAGGCCAGTCGCCCTCCAGCGGACGGTCGAGGAAGGCGTTGACCCGCTCGTCGATGTCTCGGCACAGCTTGGAGACCGTCGACTTCGAGATCCCCGACAGCCCCATCGCCTGGGCCAACTCGTCAACGCGGCGGGTCGAGACACCGCCGATCCAGGCTTCCTGGATCACCGCCACCAGGGCTTTCTCGCTGGTCTTGCGGGCTTCGAGAAAGGGGGGGAAGTAACTGCCCTGACGCAGCTTGGGGATGCGCAGGTTCAGCGTGCCCAGGCGCGTATCCAGCGCCCGGTCGCGGTAGCCGTTGCGGTAGGTCTGCCGCTCGGCGCTCCGTTCGTGACGCCCGGCGCCGATCTGGCCTTCGACGTCGGCTTCCATCAGCATCTGCAGCACCGTCTCGGCGACGGCGCGCAGAAAATCGCCGTCGCCGGCCTTCTGGAGCAGGTCTGCCAGTGCCATACTGTCCTCGGTCATTGGGGTGGTCCTTCGGGCAAGAGGAAGTGCGCAACTCCACTCTAGCCGACCGGCCCAATGACCACCTCTTTCGCGCAAGACGCCGCCCTGGGGGTGGGGCATGCCCGAGCTATGCGGGAAAGTGGGTGATGACGGTGTGAGGAAGGCGGCGTATCGAGGCGGGTGACGAGCCTGCCCGAACCTCCAGAGGAGCGATACGCCATGACCGAGGATAGCAAGGTTGTCCGGTTACGTCAGCCGGAGGAGATCGGCGATCCACTGACGGCCATCCTGCGCGCGGGAGCGCGCCGATTGCTTGAACAGGCCATTGAGGCGGAGGTGGAAAGCTTCCTGGCCTCCCGGAACGTGTCAACGACCTCAAGCTGCCGGACGGCCGCGAGCGGGTCGTCCGACATGGCTACGGCCCGGAGCGCGCGATCCAGACCGGCATTGGGCCGGTGGAGGTTCGGCGGGCCAAGGTGCGCGACCGCGGGGCCGATGATGACGGCGAGCGGATCCGGTTCACCTCGGGGATTCTGCCGCGCTGGGCACGGCGTACCAAGAGCTTGGACGCGCTGCTGCCCATCCTCTACCTGCGCGGCGTCTCCACCGGCGACTTTCAGGAGGCGCTGAGCGCCTTGCTCGGCAAGGACGCCCCGAACCTGTCAGCCTCGGTGATCGGCCGGCTCAAGGAGGAGTGGGCGGCCGACTACGCACGCTGGCAACGGCGCGACCTGTCGGCCCGGCGCTACGTCTACATCTGGGCCGACGGCGTCTACCTGCAGGCCCGCATGGAGCCGGTGGCCGAGTGCATGCTGGTGATCATCGGCGCCACCCCGGAGGGCCGGAAGGAACTGGTCGGCTTCCAGGTCGGCGTGCGTGAGAGCGCGCAAAGCTGGCGCGAACTGCTTGTGGACATCCAAGCGCGCGGCCTCACCATCGCCCCGGAACTCGCGGTCGCCGATGGGGCGCTCGGCTTCTGGAAAGCGCTGGAGGAGATATTCCCCACCACCCGGCAGCAACGGTGCTGGTGCACAAAGCCGCCAACATCCTGAACAAGGTGGCCAAAACGGTGCAGCCGGCGATGAAGCAGGACTTGCGGGAGATCTGGATGGCCCCGGACCGCGCCGCCGCGGAAACCGCCATGGCGACGTTTGTGAAGAAATACGCGATCAAGTACGCCAAGGCGGTGGAGTGCCTGACCAAGGACCGCGCCGAGTTGCTCGCCTTTTACGACTTCCCGGCCGAACACTGGGATCACATCCGGACCAGCAATCCCATCGAGAGCGTGTTCGCTACCGTCCGACACCGAACCGTCCGCACCAAGGGCGCGCTCTCGCAAGAAACCGCCAAGCTGATGGTTTTCAAACTGATCACCGCCGCTTCGAAGACCTGGCGCCGCTTGCAGGGCGAAAACCAGTTGCCCAAGGTCATCCGGGGCGTCACATTCCGCAACGGTATCGAGGTCATCGAGCCCGCGTCACAGAACGCCGCCTGACCAGACCGTCACCCAGTTTCCTGCATAGCTCCCGCAGGCATGCCCCACCCCCAGGGCGATCACCAAATTTCCACCACCTTCGCGGACACTATCCCACTCTCTCTCAAGAAACGGGGCCTCCGACAAACCCGGTGCGGTTCAGTCTCACAATCGTTGACACGTTCCGTGACGCTCGAAACCATGGTCGGGATCGCCGCCGCCGATGAGCCCGCCATCACACCGCTCCCCTCAGCAAAGGCGGCCTGACCGACGACGCTCCTGACCACCTTCCAATTGTCACCACCTTGACAGACGTGACCCGTGGCGGCTTCCAATAAAAAGCCCTTGCGTGCTGGCAGAGCCGCACAGTAAGCTCTGTTCGCATATAGGAATATAGTTCATATATAAGCGCGCCTGCGGAACAAGATCGTCTATGGAACTGGGGGTGGTGGAAAAATAATCAAAGATTGAGGTTTCCGAGGGGCTTGGCTTTCGTTTGGTTCCGGATCTTGTGGTTTTGGGTGATGGGACTGGTTACCAAAACTGCGTGAACGAATGAGTTCCGTTACGTGCGGCGACGTTCCGGAGCGATGCCGAGAGTTACGGTTCAACTCCATTGTCTGGCTTTGGGACAAGGGGCCGATGATGGCGCAGCTATGACGGGACGGCTCCGCGCACAGCCGAGGTAAAGGCGAGCGTGCAAATCGGCCGTCTTGTAAGGCGAGAGGCGGGCGGGATCGCATCCGCAATCGGGAGGGAACAGTGAAGAAGATTGTCGGTAACATGCCGCTCATGTGGAAGATGTGGATTCCCAATTTTCTTCTTTTGGCGGTGATCAGCGGCATTGTCGTGACAGCGAATGCCGGATTTGGCTTTCTCCTGCGCAAAGCCGATGAGTTGACGTCGGCGCCGCTGCACCAGCTCGAACTGGCTCTGACCCTTCAGGCGCAGATCCTGGATGTCGCGATCAATCAGCGAGATATTCTTGCGGCCGTCGAACCCGACGACGTGACCTTCTTCACCGGCGAATTCAGGGCGTCTCTCGATCGTACGAAGGAGAGCTTTACAAAGTTGAAAGATATCAGCTCTTCGGTGCGGTCGCGGGCGTCGATCGCCGAGTCTGAAGAGACGCTTCGCATATATCAGTCCGCCATGGATGGAATCTTCGACGTCATGAAGCGTGGCGACCGCGAGGGTGCTCTCGTTCAGAACGTCGCGGCCGGTCGGAGCGCGCTTGATGCTCTGATCAAGAACATGGCGCAGGTGGTCGCCGAAGCCCGCTCTACAATGGCTGACGCCAAGAGCGACATCGTGAACGATGTCGGGGTGATGCGATCTGGCCTGTTGATCGGCGCCGTCGTCGGTCTGGCCATGGCGCTAGGCCTGCTTGTTACCATTCTGGTTTTGTTCGTAATCCGCCCATTGCTTGGCGTGACCCGCGCGGTTGAGCGGCTGGCTGCCGGCGATCTCAATGCGGAGGTGTCGGGGACGGAGCGAGCCGACGAGGTCGGGCGTCTTGCTAGGTCTTTGCAGATTTTCAAGGACGCGCTCATCGCTAAGCGGGAGACCGACTTGACTTTGGCCGCTGACGCTGCCCAGCGGGAGCGGCGCGGCACGGAATTGGAAACGCTGACCCGCAGCTTCGAAAGCAAGGCTGGCGGGCTCGTCGGAATGCTGGCCGCCGCTGCGACGGAGCTGGAGGCGACGGCACAGGCGATGCTGACCTGTGCCGATCAGGCCAGCCGGGAATCGACGGTCGCCAACGAGGGTTCCGAACAGGCCTCGCTGAATGTCCAGATGGTGGCGGAGGCGATCACCGACCTTACGGCTTCGACGCGTGACATCGAAAACCGCATCACCCATTCCCAATCGATCGCCGCACGGGCGGCTCTTGAAGCAGAGCAGACCAACGCCACCGTGCGCGCCTTGTCGGTTGCGGCGGAACGAATCGGAGAAATCGTCCAGCTCATCAACGGCATCGCCTCGCAGACCAACCTGCTGGCGCTGAACGCAACCATCGAAGCAGCCCGCGCCGGCGAGGCCGGCCGTGGTTTTGCGGTAGTCGCCAACGAGGTGAAGAGTCTGGCCAACCAGACCTCCAAGGCGACCGACGACATAGCTGGTCAGATTCAATCATTGCAATTGGCGATCGGCGGCGCGGTCAAGGCGATCCGCGCGATCGGCGGCACCATTCGCGACGTCAACGGCATTATTGGCGAGGTGATGATCACGGCCGGAACCCAGGCGGGGGCGGCACAGGTCATTACCGCCAATGCGGAGCGAGCCGTTATGGGTAGCCAGGAGGCGGCCAACGCCATCTGTCAGGTCGACGCGGCCGCAGAAACCGCACGAAATGCAGCGCTACAGGTCAGCGAGGCCGCAGGAGCCCTGTCTGTCCATTCCGAACGGCTTTCGGCAGAGGTTGCCGATTTCCTCTCCGGGGTGAAATTGGTCATCGATCAGCCGCACGCCGCTGCCGGCTGATGTTTGGGATCGGCGAACCGGGCGGTTTCGGACAATCCGGCAGACTCCTTTCATCGTCATTGTGGCAGTGGTCCAGCCAACCCGATCGGGCTGCCCGCCCGACTGCCGGTGGGTCACGTCCGTCAAGGTGGTGACAATTGGAAGCCAGGGCTCCGAATCCGGGTTAACGGATATTAACGTCGAGGATAGCGTTTAGGTAATCGGTGTCCCAGCCTGCCAGCTTCCTGCGGAGCTTGATGCTGGTGGGTCTGGGAGTGGCGGCCGGCTTTTTGGTGGCGCGCCGTAATCCGGAGCGCGGCCGGGCGGGTTCGGCGGCCTTGCGGACGAGGTTGATGGCGAAGTGGCGGACGACGGCCATGTTCAGGGCGCCGTGGCCTTTGCGCAAGCGGGACCGGTCCTCGTTGAAGACGACGTCGAGCAGCCAGTGCAGTTGGTTCTCGATGCGCCAATGGCCGCGCACGGCCTCGGCCGCCGCCTGGGCGGCGAGCGGGGCGGAGGTGATGTAATAGCGCGTGTCGGTGCGGCAACGATCCTTCAGCTCGGTCTTGCCGACCACCCGAACGATGGCGGCGACGGCGGGCAGGCGGACTTCGCCGGGAAAACGCCGCGCGCCGCTCAACCAATCGACCTCGCGCGCGACCGTGACCGCGCGCTGCTCGATCCGGCCATGGCCCTTGTCGATATCGGCGGCGTGATCGAGCGTCTCCGGCGGTGCGCTGGTGAAGAAACTCTCGATCTCGTCGCGCAGGGTGGGCTGGTTGGCTTTGACCGCCAGCAGATAGTCGGCCCCGGCGTCGCGAACGGCCTGGGCGATGGTGGCGTTGCAGGCGATGGCGTCGATGGTGACGATCGCGCCCTTGAGCCCGCCCTCGGTCGCCAGGCGCTCCAGCAGAACCGGAATGGCCGCCAGTTCGCTGGCTTTGTCCTCGACGGCCTCCTGGCCGAGGACCAGACGGCTGGTGGTGGGTACGCATCCGGTGAGTGACGCGGGTGCGGATCGAATCGTTCAGCGTGCTGCTCGGTGGATTTGGATGAGTTCCTTAAGACTTTCGACGCCATCTTCGGTCAGGGCATGGAACCACTGCTCGCCTGGGCCGAACACGGCCAGGCAACCGTCCTCCGGCTCCAGCTCGATGGCAATGTCGATCAGCCATTCGACGTCCTCGCCGAGGATCTCGGCGACGCGCTCCATGGTCACGAGGTTGCGGGTTCTGGCCATGGTTCCTCAGGTCGCCGTGGTCGCCTCGTGCAGCCGCTTCCATTCCCAGGGCAGCAGTTCGTGCAGCTTGGTCTGCGGCAGATCGTTGATGCGGGCCAGGACGTCGGCCAGCCACGCCTGGGGATCGATGTCGTTCATCTTTGCCGTCACGATCAGGCTGTACATGGCGGCGGCGCGCTGCCCGCCTCGATCCGATCCGCAGAATAGCCATGCCTTCCTGCCAAGGGCGATTCCACGCAACGCTCGTTCGGCAGCATTGTTGGTCAGGCAGACCCGTCCGTCACGCAGGAAGCGGGTGAAGCCTTCCCAGCGGGTCAGCATGTAGTCCATCGCCTTGGCCACCGGCGCGTGCTTCGACATCCCGGCCCGGGCCGTTCGCATCCAGTTTTCCAGTTCCTCGACCTGGGGCTTGGACAGCTCTGTGCGCACCGCCAGACGGTCGGCTGCCGAGCGCCCGAGGGCTTCGCGCTCGATGTCGAACAGCGGGTCGATGCGCCGCACCGCCTCCAGCGCCAGCGGAGAAATCGGGGGCGCCCCCTTGCCGCGCCGCTTGTTGGCGGCGATATCGGCGAGTTCGAAGAATTTCCGACGCGCGTGCGCCCAACACAGGACCTCGGCCACGGGCTCCGGCTGGCGGCTCGCGTCGTAGAGGCGGTTGTATCCGGCATAGGCGTCGGCCTGCAGCACTCCGGCCCAACCGGCCAGATGTGCCTCGGGATGCCCGCCGCCACGGTCGCGGGAGTAGTGGAACAGCGCCGCCGGTGCCGCCGCGCCCGCGAAGGGGCGATCGTCGCGCACATAGACCCAGATGCGGCCGGTGTCGGTCTTGCCCTTCGCCAGCACCGGCACGGTCGTGTCGTAGCTTCGCTGGCCCTTCGGGCTCGCCGTGCAACCGCTCCGCCGCCAGCACATGCGCTGCGAGCCGGTCGAGCAGCGGCTTCAGCACGCCGCAGGCCGCCCCCACCTGGTCGGCCGCGGTGGACAGGCTGATCTCCATGCCCTCCTTGGCGAAGCGCTCGCACTGGCGGTTCAGCGGCTGATGCTGGCCGAACTTCTCGAACAGCAGCGTGGCCAGCAGGTTCGGCCCCGCCCAGCCGCGCGGCGTGGTGTGGAACGGTGCCGGCGGCTGGCTGATCGTCTCGCAGTCCCGGCAGGAGAATTTCTCGCGCACCGTCTGGATGATTTTCCACCGCGCGGGAATGCGCTCGGCCGTCTCGGTCACGCTTTCACCCAGCTTGCACAGCCGGGTCGAGCCGCAGCATGGGCACACCGCCGGCGCCGGGATCACGACGCGCTCGCGCGGCAGGTGCGCCGGGAACGGCTTGCGCGACGGCGCCTTGCGGGTGATGCGGGCCGCGCCGGTCGCCTCGGCCACCTGTTCCGCCGCCAGATCGTCCTCGCCGACGCTTGCCTGCGCCTCCTCCAACTGGAATTCGAGCTGGTCGAGCAGTCGGGAGGTCCGTTCGGAGCGCCGGCCGTAGAGGTCGCGCTGGAGCTTCTCGATCTGGAGCTTCAGGGTGGCGATCAGCGCCTGGTCGCCGGACCGTTCGGCCCGCGCCTGGGCGGCGTCCGCCTCGGCCAACGCAGCCCGGCCACGCGCTTCGATCAGCGCGGCGCGCAGGGCGTCGATGGTGTCGGGCAGGGCGTCCATGGGGCCGGATTGTACCCGGAAACCCGCACCGATCCTCGCTCTTCCCGCCGGAGAGCGGCGGGTTGATTCACTGTGCCGCAGCCTATCCGGCCGAGCGCGGTCTCCAAGTCTGCTGCGGATTGCGCCAGTCGATGGCGTCGAGCAGATACGCGAACTGGGACGCGGAAATGGCCACGGCTCCGCTGGCCGGGCTGGGCCAGATGAAACGGCCCCGTTCAAGCCTCTTGGCGTAAAGCGACATGCCGAGCCCGTCATGCCACAGGCACTTCACCATGTCACCAAATCGCGTGACATAGTGCATCCCTCCTTTCACAATCCTGGCAGCGGCATCGTCTCATCTCTTTGATAATCAATGAGGTTCTTGGGGCGCCGCGCCTTAATCTCGTTCACGCCCGTTCGCACGGCGTCCGTGTCCAAGGCTGCCACGGGAATGTGCCACGGGGCCGATGAGACAAGCTGCGTTGCCGGCAGGATCCCACGCTGAATAAGGCGGTGTACGGAGGGAATCGAGATGCCGAGCCGCTTCGCTGCCTTGTCGGCCGTCAGCGTCTCGGGACGGGGTACAGTCGGGTCGAAATCGGAAAGGCCAAGTCGCTCCCGCAACAACCGAACCTTCACGGTCGTCCAGGTCTCTCCGTTATCGCTTCGGCACTTCATGCGGTTCAACGTGACGGAGATCTCATGATCCGGCCAATGCCCGGACAGCTTGCGCACGACCTCCACCGCTCCTGGATGTGCTTTGTTCGCTCGACGCCCGGTCCTGGCCCGTGGGACACGCAGTTCGGTGTGTCGGCCACCTACCCAGTGGATCCGCAGCACCGCCTCGTGCGCTGTGTCGTCGAGGTCGATCACCACCTCCTCCACGAGTAGCCGGGTCAGACGTTGCCGAGTTCGCGTGTCCGCTGTCGGTGCATTCCAGGCCGCCGACAGATCGTGAGCCAACCCCAGAAGAGCCGCCCTGTTCACCCTTGGGCGCGCCGATGAGCGCGCCTCGGCCTCGGCAATCCGACGTTCGATCTGCGCCACCCGTTCCAGAGCCGTATTCCAGCGCGCTTCCAGTTCTCTCACAACATGGCGCTTTTCCGGCTCCACGAGGTCGTACCGGCGAGCCGCCAACGAGGCATCATAGCGGGCCGCCTCCAACTCGCGCTCCAGCGCTGCCCGCTCTTCCGCCCCCGCCGCAGCCGCCTGGTCGGCGGCAAGCAGGGCAGCCTCCACCGCTCTGGTAGAGACGGCTTCCAGCATCTGCGCCACGACCGCCCGGTCGACACGAATACCGCCGATGCCGATGCACAGACCGACACCGACATGGGCATCGTCACCTCGGCATTGGTACCGGTGGGCATGCCCCGACTGCATGCCGTAGAAGACCCGCATCTTGCGACCGCAGTGCCCGCACCGGACCAGCCCGGTCAACAGAGCACGGCCACCACGGCCAGCTTTGCGGGCGGCACGCTTCTGCATGTGGGCATTTTCCTCGAGCATGCGCTGATGCTCCTCGAACTCGGCCCAGGTGATGTAGCCCTCGTGGTTGTCGCGCAGCAGGGTATTCCAGTCGGTGCGCTCTCGTTTATGCCCGCTCGTCTTCCGAGCCCGACCCTCGACAACGCGAGTCCGATTACCCCGTCGGCCGAACACGTAGGCGCCGGCATAGATCGGGTTCTGCAGGACCTGGATCACCGTGTGGTAGGCCGGCGGCTGCCAAAGGATTTTGCAGGCGATGAGGTTGCGCCGCACGACGGGGAGTGACAGCTCGGCGGCGCGCGCCCAGAGAAAAACTTGGCGGGCGCTGCCCAGTTCGCGGAACTTGCTGAACAGCATCCGGATCGCGCCGGCAACGCGCGCGTCAGGATCGATTTCGATCCGTCCGGCCTCGTTCCAGCAGTAGCCGGGCGGTAGCGTGAACCGCAGTTCGCCCCTACGGGCTTTTCCGTCTCGGGCTTCGATGCCGCGTTGACGCAGCAGGCTGAGTTCGTACTCCGACATTGTTCCCTTCAGGCCGAGCAGAAGGCGGTCGTTCAGCAGCCTTGGATCATAGACCCCATCTGGGTCGACGACCAACGCCCCAGCCAGAGCACAAAGGTCAATGAGGTGGTGCCAATCCCGGCCGTTGCGGGCCAGCCGCGATGCCTCGATGCAATAGACGGCACCGACGGTGCCGGCGCAGACCGCCGCCACCAGCTTCTGAAAGCCAGGACGGCATTCGAGGCCGGAACCGGAGCGGCCAAGGTCCTCATCGATGATCATGACATCGACGAACCCAGCCGCCCGTGCGGCATCAGCCAAGTCATACTGTCGGCGACGGCTTTCCGTGTGGTTGATCAATTGACCAGGTGTGGATTGGCGAACATAGATCGCGGCACCGCGGCCCAGATGATCAACGGTGATCTTGGTGCTCATGGGCCTCCTCCCTGTTCTCCATGTCGAGATGGGCGCCCACAGCTTCCAAGAGGAGATCCGCCAGTACTTGCACGACTTCGTCCGGAACGGCGATGTCCTGAAGCGGAACAGAGAGAGCGAGCGAGAGTTGGGACGTCGGCCGCGGTCGTCTGGTCATCGGCAACCTCCTCCGTGGGTGAGTTGTCCGATGCTGCGCCGTCGCCGATCGAGTCCCGCAGATCCGAGAGAACTGCCGCCAATGCGCTAAGGGCTGCGACTGTGGTCTGCGGCGGACACAATGCCGCCATATCAAGGCAGTAGGCCGCGTCGCACATCCAGGCCGGCAATTCCCGGGCGGTATCAGGGCGTTCCTCGAGCCACAGGACGGAGTGACCACCACGTACTGTCCGGCTCACCACCCTCAATGTCTTCCCGTACAGCGGGTGCCACGGATACTCCACGCGAGCCGACTCGAAACTGTATGCTGAATGACGCTCAATCCCCGCGACGTCCACGGAAGACGTATAAATCGCCGGCATGGGGATCGCGGCCAAGACCCTCCTGGACCTTCAGCGCCAGAGAGTTCATCCCGCAGCGCATGTCGGTGACCCCGCCCGCCAGCCAGACCCGAACGCCCGAGGGGACCGGGATCATGCCGACCGTCCCGACAGCGCGGCGATCACCGTGCCGACCAGGGCCGGATCGACCGGGCCGGTGATGCGCAAGCGCGCCGTCGCGAATTCGACCTCGATGAGACCGGCTGGTGGGGCCGCTGGCGCCGCTGTCGGCTCTGCCACCTCCTCCGGTGCCGGAGCGTCGGTGGCGACGGTGATCGGCATGAAGGCGGGCAGCCGGGGCTGCTGACCGAAGAACTGGCGGCGCCAGCGGTACAGCAGGCTGACGTCCACGCCCAGGCGCCGGGCGACTTCGGTCGCCTTGACGCCCGGCTGGAACGCCTCTTCGACCAGCCGCAGCTTCTCCTCGTCGCTGAACTGCCGCCGCCGCTCCTGGCCCGTGATCACCTCGACGCGTTGGATAGTCATAGGGACTGCCATAGGGATAGCCATAGGGACAGGCACAATGATTCAGCTTCCCCGCTCGGTCACAAGGCGGCGCTCGGCGGAGGGGTACGAAGCACGCGCCGGTGGCCAAGGCGATGGACTACATGCTGACCCGCTGGGAAGGCTTCACCCGCTTCCTGCACGACGGACGGGTCTGCCTGACCAACAATGCCGCCGAACGAGCGTTGCGCGGCATCGCACTGGGCAGACGGGCATGGCTATTCTGCGGATCGGATCGAGGCGGGCAGCGCGCCGCCGCCATGTACAGCCTGATCGTGACGGCAAAGATGAACGACATCGATCCCCAGGCGTGGCTGGCCGACGTCCTGGCCCGCATCAACGATCTGCCGCAGACCAAGCTGCACGAACTGCTGCCCTGGGAATGGAAGCGGCTGCACGAGGCGACCACGGCGATCTGAGGAACCATGGCCAGAACCCGCAACCTCGTGACCATGGAGCGCGTCGCCGAGATCCTCGGCGAGGACGTCGAATGGCTGATCGACATTGCCATCGAGCTGGAGCCGGAGGACGGTTGCCTGGCCGTGTTCGGCCCAGGCGAGCAGTGGTTCCATGCCCTGACCGAAGATGGCGTCGAAAGCCTTAAGGAACTCATCCAAATCCACCGAGCAGCACGCTGAACGATTCGATCCGCACCCGCGTCACTCACCGGATGCGTACGCACCACCCGATCCGGGGCGCGCGGATCGTCCAGGCAGGCGGCCAGCCGAGCCGCCACGCCAAGCCGGGATTCGATCTCGCGCACGGCCAGCACCCCGGCATCCGACGAAAGCTCTCCGCCATCGAACCGGGCAACAACAGTCTTGCTGCCGACGGATGACAGCCCTGGCAGCGGTAGGGTAGTCTCAATCATGGCGGGTGTGGCGTCCAGAAATGGCGGGGATTGGCTTCGACAACCAAATCTTATGCCAAATCAGAGGGTTAAGCTACATCCGCCAGCCCTGATGAATTTTCCAGGTTAGCCGACCAATCCAATGACCATCTCTTTCGAACAGGCCGTCGTCCTGGGGGTGGGGCATGCCCCACCCCCAGGACGATCACCAAATTTCCACCACGTCCGTGGACGCTATCAGCCGGAGAAAAACCCTGGCTCACCGCACGCCGCCGCCCTGCATGCCGGCCGCCGTCGTCTCGGACGGAGAGCGCAGAGGGGCAACATGCTTGATCCCTCCGCGATCCCCATACTGCGGCGTCAGCATATACTGGTTCTTGGCCAGGTCATAGATCGCAAAACTGCAATCCAGGAAGGGCGTCTTCGGATCGTAAATCTGGGCGCAGTACTGGTTGCCGATGCGATAGGTCTGCCCCGCCTGGTCGTAACCGACCGTCGCCAAAATCTTCCAACTGTCCTCGTCGAAATAGAACTTCCGGCGGGACATCGCATGCCGCGCACCCGGCTTCAGGGTTGCCTCTACCTCCCAGACACGATGCAACTCGTAGCGCACCCGGTCCATGTTGAGGTGCTGCGGCCCGAAGGTCTTGTCTGCGGAACCGTTATAAAGATCGTATGTGTTGTAAGGAACATAAAGCTCCTTCTTCCCAATCAGCTTCCAGTCGAAGCGGTCGGGACGGCCGGAGAACATGTAGATTTCATCATAGAACAGGACCCCGCCATAAGGCGCGGCGGGCGTGTCATATGCGAACTCCGGAGCAAGACGGACACGACGCTGTCCCGGTGAATAGACCCAGGCTTTCTGATCGATCTTTTTGTAATCACCGGAGTACCAGACGACATTGATTTCTCCGACGGATCGCGGCGGAGCGATCGTCGAAGCCTTCATCATGTTATAGGCACCCTCAAGTGCAGTCTTGTCGGGGTTGTAATATTGCGTTTCGAAATAGGTGTTAGAGACGTTGAGTTCCGTCACCATGCCCGCGCCATCCACCATATAACCATCCACCGTCAATTCGGTGGCAAGCGGCTGCCACGACAACAGGTGGTTCCACAAAACCTCCAGTCCTGATTTGGGAATCGGAAACGGAATACCGCCATAAGCCCCCTGCACCCCATCGCCGCCGACGTTCACCAGCGACGCGCGGGTGGCGTTCGCCACCGTGTTCTTCAAAACCCAGTCCGGATAGGTCGTCGTCCGGCGGGTCTTGTAAACGTTGATCTTGAAATCGGGCCAGCGCTTAAGAAGCGTTTGTGCCCCCTCATCGAGGGATTTGGCATACTGGGCCATATTCTGCTGGGTAATGGTGAACAGGGGCTTGTCATCGGCGAATGGATTGGGCAGCACTCCCTTGGCGGGATCCGAACCGGAAGGCGGAGCGATCTTGGCCGCCTCCGCACTGTAAGGGGGAATGCTACCATCGGCATTCCCAGTCTTTTCAGCGCCGAATTCCGTCAGGGTGGCGCCCAGCGCCTTGGCTTCTTCAGCCGTTACCGCCGCCGTCGCCGAGCTCGCGAGAGCTGCGGTGAAAGCCATGCTTAGAAACATCCGGGAAAACATGGTTGGCTCACTCCGAGCTTGATCAGAAAGTGGTCTGCACGGACAGGGAAACCCAGCTGCGGTCATTGCCGGCATAGTTCCCGTTGCCACTGATGGCGACTCCGTTCACGATTTGGTTGATGTCGGCATGGCTCTTGGCATAGGTCAGCGTCGCGGTGTAGGCTTGGCGAATGTCAGCCTTCAGCGATGCCGAGTAGGTATAGGAGCCCTGGCTACCGCTGAGAGAAGTGGCGCCGTTGCCATAAAGGCCGTAGCTCGCGGTGAGCGGCATCGTCAGGTCGATACCAGGCAGAACCTGAAGCCATTGCGGCGAGAACTGAACGCCAATACCCACAAAGTCGCGGCTGGCACAACCGTCGCGTTTGCTACCCGGCCCTGTGCGGGTTCCATTCGAACAGCCGCCGTAGCCAACTCCGTTAAAGAGTTCGGCGTGCTTGGTCACGGACATCAGGCGCTCATAGGAGAGTTCCGCGATAAAGGTACCTGTGTCGTAGAGCGCAGTAGGCGTCAGACCGCCGACGGCGTTGAGGTTGACGTGGGCAGTATCGCCGCGCGGCCCCTCATTGTCGACGGGGCTTATCCCGGAGGCCAACAAAGGCGCGTTGCTGCGGAAGGAAATATCGGTGCCGACGCTGTAACCCCCGATATCGACGTTTAGGCTCGTGCCGACCATCCGAATATCCTTCGGATAGACCATGCGATAGCCGGTGGGCAGTACCCCTCTGAGAAGAACCTGCGGAGCGAGCCAAGGCGTCGGATCATCGAACTGACGATAATAACCGGTCAGAGTGCCACCCTCAAGAATCTCCGGCGACCAAGCCACACTGGTCCCGAAGCTGCCATTGAAGGCCTTCTTGGGAGTCAACGGCGACTGGCGGGGTACATTCAAACCAGGGGCCAGGGGAAACTGATCAGGTCCGCTAAACAGGAAGTCGGCCGAACCGAAATAGGTGCCTCCCTCGGGAAAACGTGACGGGCGCCAATGGAGCATGACCTGGGCAGCCAGTGACAGGCTGGGCGTGGCACTCCATTGCGCGCTGGCCTGAGCAACGGGAAGAAGGATTTCCTTCAGCGTGGACCCTGGAACCGCCTGGGCCTTCCGACCATCGATCGGTGCCTGACCATAGGCGATGCCGTTCTGGAAGAAATCGAAGGTCGAGGTTCCCCATGAGATCGCATGCTGACCGATCTTGAAATTGATCGGTGAATCGCCCACGTCGATCTTTCCGAAAGCAAAAGCATCGAGCAGTTCGCCAGACGGCCCATTATAGAAACGCTCGACTTCTTTAGAGTATTTGTTCGAAAAATAGCTTCCGCTGTACCCAGCCGCAGCCAAAGTAGGATTCTGCTTGCTGGTCTTGTTATTATAGGCGGCATCATACCACCCCGCGCCGCTGACGCGCACTCCATAGACACGCTGATACGTGATGTCCAACTCGCTGAGCAAATCAATGCGGTTGGTTACAAAATCGCCGCGATCAAATTTGTAATCACTTTCGTCGAATGTTGGGTTGTTTGCGATCGCACTTTGCCGCCCGCCCACCCGCATCCCGGAACTGCCCTTGATGGTGTTATCCAATCGGATGGACCAATCGGAATTTCCAGTTTCAAATTCCAGTGCGCTTGCGGAATGGCTGATCACCGTCCCGACTAGAAAAACCCAGAGAGCAATGTCACTCCTCATTTTTTGTTCATTTTTGTTTGATCGATCACCCATTACCGGCCTCCCCTTCCAGCTCTTGCATTTTTTGAAGTTTTGCAGCGCTCTTATCAAACTGAGCTCATAAGAGCGCTTACAGAGCCAATGCCAAACTATCAGCATCATCTAACTATCGGCACATCGGTATGTCAAGAAAAACGAATGTCGTTCACATAATAGAATATCTTGCCGAGATCTCCGCCGTCACGTTGCGGGCTCACACAGGAACCCCCTACGGTATCGACCACTGAACAGCAGATTGGGGAGCGGCACGGTTCGGTGGGACACCCGGCTGTGGTAGATTGCACCGCAGCCGGAAGGCTTCGAGATGGACAAGGAACAGGAACGTAAGCCTGAGGGGGCGCCGAAGCGCGCCCAAAACGCTGGCGTAGGCGCCCCCTCGAACGCGGACGCCAGCACGCCCCAACGCTTCTCCGCGGCACGCAAGCAAGGTGGCGGCTGTCACGCGCCTGCTGCGCGATGAGCCGCTGGAGGTTGTTGCCCGGGGGTTGAACGTCACAGCACGGGCCGTGTCCTGAAGCGGCAGAACCGTTGTCTATGGCCGCACATCGGCCTTGCGCTGAAAGCTGCATCCACCCACCACCATATCGATGGCATCGCGAAGGAAGTCATCGTCGGTCTTCACTGGCCTCCCTTCCACGATGTCGTCATCGCGTTCGACCAGCAGATCGCAGAAGGCGCAGGACAACAGCCGGAGCCGGAGAAACAATTCATACCTCGGCACATGCAATTGGCGCTCGAGACGAGCCAGGACTTCACCGCCGGTTTCCGACGGATCCATTATCGCCATCCGCTGGGACCATACCTTCGGAGAACGCAAGGCATGACGGAAAAAGCCGGCGTAGGTGTGCCGGCCCTCAGAGTCGGTCAGATCACAGAAGGGCTGGAACAGCAGCGTCATCAAGGTGACGGGGTCGTCCAGACGACCAGCCGCGCGGGCTTCCTCGAACAGAATTTTGCGCCGCCTTTCAAGCTCTGGAAGCCTCTGCTTCCAAATCGCCATGACCAAGTCGTCCTTGCTGCCGAAATGATAACTGACAGCTGATTTGTTGCTGACCCCTGCGGCATTGTAGATGCTGCGAAGGGAAACCCCTTCGAATCCATGACGGGCAAAAAGGACCTCCGCCGTATCGACCAGAGCAGTCGATGTGGAGGCAATGTTCCAGCGCGCTTTGCTCATCGCGTTCCCAGCATCCTCGGCCACCGTCCAACCGCCCGCCGTCGCCCATCACCACCAAATGGCGGGCAACCTTACGGATCAAACATCCCAGAGAAGATGCAGGCGTTCAACACCATTGACCACACCGGCGTGGGTGATGGCGGGGCGATCGGGATCCAGACGTATATCGGGCATACGGCTGGTCCATTCCGCCAGAAAGATTTCCAGCTCGACCCGCGCCAGAGGCGCCCCGGCACAGCGATGGGGGCCGTTGCCAAAGGTGTTGAGCACCGATACCTCGCGGTCGAAGTTCACAGTGAACGGGTCATCGTAGAGGCGGTCATCGATGCTCGACAGCCCGATCGGCACCATGATCATCTCGTCCTTCAGAAAGGTGACACCCTTATACGTGGTGTCCTTCTTGATGAGCCGGCCGGTGTTGGACAGACCGAATCGCCGCAGATATTCTGTCGCAGCGCGTGGAATGATGCCGGGTTCCTCCCGCAGCCGACGGACATGGCCGGGATGGCTGGCAAGATGGTGCGCGACGAAAGATAGCATACTCGCCACGGTATCCAGCCCGCCGAAGAAGACCAGCAGCGCCATGCCCATCACTTCATGCTCGCCGCCAAAACGAGGATCCTTCCGCCAGGCAACGATGCGGCTCAACAGATCGTCGCCGGGATTGCGCTCACGCTCGTCCAGCACGGTCCTTAGATAGGCGACGATCTTGCCCTGGGCCGCCAACCGATCCGCCATGTCATCGGCGACCATAAAGGTGAGGGCCCACTCCACGAATTCCTCGCGGCGATCGAGCGGCAGGTCGACGATGCCGAGAAACACCGTGACCGGCATGACCCTGGCGAAGTCGCCGACGAATTCGCATGTCCCCTCCGGTCGCAGGCTTTCGATCAGATCGATGGCCAGCGTACGCGCCTTGTCGCGCATCTTGTTGACCTGAACGGGCGTGAACGCCGGGTTGAGAACCGACCGGAAACGACCATGATCGGGCGGATCGGTGGTGAGCGGCGGCATCTTGATCGGCGCGGCACCCCGCGGAATGGTAAACTCCTCGTGGCTGAAAATCTCATAGGTTTCCTGTACCCACTTGATATCTTCGCCACGAGTGACGATCCAATGTCCGCCATTGTGGGGAGTCCAGGCGATCTCCGGCCCGTCCTGCAACCGCTTCAGCGCGGTGTAGACATCCCCCTCCTCCAGTCCGGCAGGATGCCGGTAGTCGAAATCGATCATCCGGTCGGCGGGAATGTGGGGCGGCGCTGGCACACGCCTGAAAATCGCATTGGCGTCGACATAAGGTCCCTGTTCTGCGGACTCTGCCATGATCTGTCCTCGCTTATTGTAAAGGCCGCGACGAACTGGATTGCGATGAATGAAGCGGCGACTCAGGAGACCAGGAACCCGCCATCCACCGCGATGGTCTGCCCGGTGATGTAGCGGCCCGCCGCAGAAGCGAGCAGCAAGGCGGTCGGTACGATATCCTCGGGCGAACCGAGGCCCCGCAACATCCGGCCGGGCGTCGCGCCCGGCCCGGTCGGTGGCATCTGGCATCCGTCCGGAAACGGATCGGACAGGACGGCACCCACCAGGATCGCGTTAGCGAGGATGCCATCGGCCGCGAAGTCGAGCGCGAACTGGCGGGTCAAGGCGTTGGTGGCCGCTCGCGAAGCTCCGTAGGCGTAGTTGCCGTTCAGCACGGGATGCACCGATCCGATGGTGGAGATGTTGATGAGGCGGCCACCACGACCATGCGCGCGCATGACTGTCACCGCAGCTTTCATCAGCAGAAACGCCGCTCGTGCATTGACCGCATGCACGCGATCCCATTCCTCCATGGTCAACCCGTCGAGCGGCCAGAACCCGGTCCGCACCGCGCCGTTGACCAGAATATCAAGGGTGCCATGCGCCCCGACCAGCGAGGCTATGGCAGCTTCGTCGAAGGCGGGTTCCGGCTCGTGAGTGACCACGGCGCCGGCTTCAGCGAACAGCCGGGCGATAGCATGGGGAATCTTCCCGTTGCCGACAACCAGCGCCGTCTGTCCAGAAAGATCGAAGGCATTGAGCAAAATGATCGCACTCCAGATCGATCGGTTGAAAGATGGGATTAGGGCAGTTGCCTTAACAGTAATAATCCCATATACGGGAGGGGCGACGGCACCATCAGGCGGTGGCGCGTCCCGCGATGAAGTCGGCGGCCCGTTCGGCGATCATGATCGCCGCGGCGTTGGTGTTCCCGGAAACCAGGGTCGGCATCACGGAGGCGTCAGCCACCCGCAATCCGCGTATCCCATGCACCGACAATGCCGCATCGACGACCGATCCGGCACCACCCATCCGGCAGGTGCCGACCGGGTGATAGCCAATAACAGCGGAAGATCGGATGTAGGCGATCCAATCCGCGTCACTCTCCGGAATCTGCGAGGGGTTGCACGCGCCTACGACATGCTTCGCCAGCGGAGCGGCGGCAAAGACAGTGGCCAGTATCCGACCGGCCGCGACTAGACGCCGGACATCGCGCTCGTCACCGAGCAGCCGGTGCTCAATCACCGGCGGACTGCGCGGATCCGTGTCGCGCAACCTGATTTCGCCGCGGCTGTCGGGACGCATGCAGTTGGCCCCGACGGTGATGCCCGGTTTGGGATGCAGGCGCGGCCGCCCGGTGCTGAGATCGATGGCCAGCGGTAGGAAGCTGGAGGAAATGTCCGGCTCCGACAGATCCGGTTTCGATTTGAACCCGGCCATCAGATGCACCGCCGCCGAAGCCATCGGCCCATTCTTCGCGACAAGCCAGCGCACGAGATTGGAAGCAATGGTCAGCGGCCCCGCAGGGCTGTTGTAGGTCGGCCGGTCGACCAGTTTGCTGATGGCGAAGCCGTTATGTTCCTGAAGATTGCGCCCAACCGGCAAATCGGCGTGAACGGTAAGCCCCAACTCGCGAAGATGACTGGCCGGCCCGATGCCGGAACGCATCAGGATGGCGGGGGAGCCCATGGTCCCGGCGCTCACCACCACCTCGCGGGCGCGCAGTTCCATCGGCATGCCGTCGCGCAGGACCGCGACGCCGACAGCCTGCCCGTCTTCCACCAGCACGCGGTCGGCGATGGCGCCGGTGATGACGCGCAGGTTCGGCCGCTTCAGCGCCGGCTCCAAAAAGGCGATGGCCGTGCTGCAACGCCGCCCACCGACCGCCGTTGTCAGGATATCATAGACGCCATGCTGATCGCCTGCGCAATACTCGTCCCGTCTGGGGATCCCGACCGCCACGAAAGCATCCCGCACCGCATCGGTCAAAGGATGGCGAACCGCGCTCGGCCCGACCACAAGGGGGCCGGAGGAGCCGTGAACCTCAGCGTTGCGAACCATCCGGTCCGGCCCGGCGATGCGTTCCGACTTGCGGAAATAAGGCAATACCTCATCCCAGCTCCAGCCCGCAGCGCCATCGGCCACCCATCGGTCGTAATCCTGGCGCTGACCGCGCGAATAAACCATGCCGTTGATCGCGCTGGATCCGCCCAGCATGCGCCCGCCCGACCAGGTCAGAGTCCGCCCGTCGATCGTCGGGTCCGGCTCGGTTCGGTAATTCCAATCCGCGTTGGCCCTGCCCATCAGGGCAAAGCTTCCGGCGGGCATGGTGACCAGCAGACCACCACCTTTCCCACCGGCTTCGAGCAGGATCACGGTACGGCGCGGATCCTCCGACAGCCGGGCAGCCAGAACGCACCCGGCGCTGCCGGCGCCGACGATGATGACGTCGGGCACAAGCTCCCCGGTCACAGGGCAATCCACACATTTTTCGGCCGCAGGAACTCACGAATGCCATGAATCCCTCCGAGACGGCCATAGCCGCTCTGCCGGTTACCGCCAAACGGGACCGAGGCCGGAATGCCAGTGAACCCGTTGATCCAGACGTTTCCGACCGTCAGCGACCGGGCGACGCGGTGGGCACGTTTCAGATCCTGAGTCCAGCAATAGCCAGCCAGACCGAACACCGTTCCATTGGCGATGGCGACCCCCTGCTCCTCGGTGTCGAAACGGGTGACCGCCAGCACCGGGCCGAACACTTCGGTCTGTGCCAATTCGGCATCGGGCGGCACATCGGCGAACACGGTTGGCGCGATGAAATAACCGTCGGCCAGCGCTCCACCCAGACGGTGCCCGCCGGTCAGCAACCGCGCGCCGCAGGCCCCCGCACGACCGACCATGCCCATGATCCGGGTGACCGCCCTCTGGTCCACCACCGGCCCCATCACCGTGGCCTCATCGGTCGGATCGCCGACGGTCAGGACGTCGGCAATTCCACGCAGCCGTTCGATCACCGCATCATAGATGCCGGACTGCACGAGCAGCCGTGTCGGGTTGATGCAGCCCTGGCCGGAATTGTTGACGATGCCGGCCAGCGCCTGCCCGGAAAACGCATCGAGATCGGCATCGTCGAACACCAGGGAGGCCGATTTGCCACCGAGTTCGAGTTGCACCGGCGTCATCCGCTTCGCCGCGTTCGCCAGGATGTGCTGGGCGGTGTGGCCGCTGCCAGTGAAGTGGATCTTGTCGACGTCGGGGTGGGCAGTCAGCGCCGCGCCAGCCGCCGGCCCGCCGGGCACGATGTTGACCACGCCGGGCGGGAACCCCGCCTGAAGGAACAACTCGCCCAACCGAAGCACCGCGTAGGGGGCCAGTTCGGGCGGCTTGACCACCACCGTATTGCCCGCCGCCAGCACCGGCCCCAGAACCATTCCCATTGCATAGACCGGACCATTCCACGGCACTATCACCGCGACGACGCCATAGGGCTCGTCATGGGTGTAGTCGAGCGCCGCCGCCGGCCATGTCGAGATGACCTCGCCGCCGATCTTGTCGGCCCAGCCGGCATTGTAACGGAACGAATCCGCCGCGACGTAGGGGCCGTATTTCGCGATGCCGATGGCGATCGAATTGTCGATCACCGACAGTCGGGCCAGCGTGTCGGCTTCCTGCTCCAGCAAGCTGGCGAACCGCAGAAGCAAGTTGCGGCGCTGGTCGCCAGGGAGAGACGCCCAACCGGGCGCCGCAGCACGGGCGGCGGCCACGGCCAGATCGATCTCGGCTTCGCCGGCCAGAGGAATCGTGCCGGTCGGCCGGCCGGTCGCAGCATAAATATGCTCATACCGGCCGCCGCTCGCTTCGGCAAGTCTGCGGTCGCCGATCAGCAGGCTGGGATCAGGCAACAGGCCGAGTGCGGCTTCGGCGATCATCGGAAACACCTCCATCTTTGATGAGGCAAGGGCATGCGGCAACGAAAAGGCGTCACGATACGTGGTAGCCGCCATCGACCGTCAGATGATGCCCTGTGATGTAGCTGGCCGCCGGACTGGCCAGGAACAGAATGGCACGGGCCTGTTCCACCGGCTCGGAAATGCGGCGGAGCGGAATCCTGCCCGGCTGGGTCATTGGCCCCGTCGGCAACTGCTCCACCGTCATCGCCTTGGCCCCGCCGCTGGCGGTGCCGCCCGGCTGCACTGAATTGACCCGGATGCCGTCGCTGGCGAATTCGATGGCCGCAGCGCGGGTCATCGCATCCACCCCGGCCTTGGCCGCATCGTAATGGGTGTTGCTGAAGATGGTCGGGTGCTTGGCGCTGACCGAGGACACGTTGACGATCGAGCCTCCCGTCCCCTGCCGGCGCATCGCGTCGATCGCCGAGCGCATCATCAGAAAGGTGCCCCGCGCGGTGACCGCATGCATGATGTCCCATTCCGATGCCGGCATAGTCATGGTGTCGGCCTTGCGCCGATAGGCGGCGACGTTGGCAAGGATATCGACGTGGCCGAGCCGTTCGGCCGCAAGATCGTAAAGGCTGCGGATGGCCGCTTCGTCAGCGATGTCGCAGGCCGCCCAATCGGCGCCGACCTCCTCGGCCGCCTGACGCGCTCCTTCGCCGTCCAGATCGACGAACAGAACCCGCGCCCCGACTTCGGTGAACAAGGTGGCGGTGGCTCGACCGATGCCGGACGCGGCTCCTGTAACGATCGCCGTTTTGCCGCTGAGTCCGAACACTGCAAGTGCATCGTGCACCATTGCCCGCTCCGTATTTTTCAGTGGATTCTTAGCGGTTATGAGAATGGCCAGCCCACAACCCGAATTCAGGCACTCGCCTTATTTAGCGAGAGTGCCTGAATCGGGGCACCGCTTCAATAGAAAAGTAAGCTTTGCGAACAATTTGCTGAGAAAGCCGATAGTGTCCGCGAACGTGGTGGAAATTTGGTGATCGCCCTGGGGGTGGGGCATGCCCGAGCTATGCGGGAAAGTGGGTGATGACGGTGTGAGGAAGGCGGCGTATCGAGGCGGGTGACGAGCCTGCCCGAACCTCCAGAGGAGCGATACGCCATGACCGAGGATAGCAAGGTTGTCCGGTTACGTCAGCCGGAGGAGATCGGCGATCCACTGACGGCCATCCTGCGCGCGGGAGCGCGCCGATTGCTTGAACAGGCCATTGAGGCGGAGGTGGAAAGCTTCCTGGCCTCCCGGAACGTGTCAACGACCTCAAGCTGCCGGACGGCCGCGAGCGGGTCGTCCGACATGGCTACGGCCCGGAGCGCGCGATCCAGACCGGCATTGGGCCGGTGGAGGTTCGGCGGGCCAAGGTGCGCGACCGCGGGGCCGATGATGACGGCGAGCGGATCCGGTTCACCTCGGGGATTCTGCCGCGCTGGGCACGGCGTACCAAGAGCTTGGACGCGCTGCTGCCCATCCTCTACCTGCGCGGCATCTCCACCGGCGACTTCCAGGAGGCGCTGAGCGCCTTGCTCGGCAAGGACGCCCCGAACCTGTCAGCCTCGGTGATCGGCCGGCTCAAGGAGGAGTGGGCGGCCGACTACGCACGCTGGCAACGGCGCGACCTGTCGGCCCGGCGCTACGTCTACATCTGGGCCGACGGCGTCTACCTGCAGGCCCGCATGGAGCCGGTGGCCGAGTGCATGCTGGTGATCATCGGCGCCACCCCGGAGGGCCGGAAGGAACTGGTCGGCTTCCAGGTCGGCGTGCGTGAGAGCGCGCAAAGCTGGCGCGAACTGCTTGTGGACATCCAAGCGCGCGGCCTCACCATCGCCCCGGAACTCGCCATCGCCGATGGAGCGCTCGGCTTCTGGAAGGCGCTGGAGGAGATCTTCCCCACCACCCGGCAGCAACGGTGCTGGGTGCACAAAACCGCCAACGTCCTGAACAAGGTGGCCAAAACGGTGCAGCCGGCGATGAAGCAGGACTTGCGCGAGATCTGGATGGCGCCGGACCGCGCCGCCGCGGAAACCGCCATGGCGACGTTTGTGAAGAAATACGCGATCAAGTACGCCAAGGCGGTGGAGTGCCTGACCAAGGACCGCGCCGAGCTGCTCGCCTTTTACGACTTCCCGGCCGAACACTGGGATCACATCCGGACCAGCAATCCCATCGAGAGCGTGTTCGCTACCGTCCGACACCGAACCGTCCGGAACGTGTCAACGACTGTGAGACAGCCCGAGTTATGAATTAGCCGCCTTTATTCACCAGGGTGGCGAGCGGTCTGGTCGCCGCGTTGAGATGATCAACGTTGGGCTGTATGGGCGCGCGTCGTCGGCCGCCGCGCTGACGGCGGCGTGACGGTGTCGGAGTTGGTGGTGGAGGGGATTGGGTGACGGCTGGGGCACGCTGCCCCGGTGCTCAGCAGATGAGCCGGGGCATGCGGCCGAGGGCGAGGTGGATGATCGCCTGATCGGGCGCGCTGGTCGGCAGGTGAACCTTGATCTGCGCCTTCATCTCCACGATGCGCGCGGCGATCTTCACCAGGCGCAATCGCAAGGTGTCGAACTGCACCGTGCGCCAGCGGGAGCGTTTCGGCATCAGCGAGCGCAGGCTCCACAGCAGCCAGTACGCCCCGGCGTGCAGGAACAGGCGGAACTGGTTGGCCGTCGCCTTGGTGCAGGAGGTCCGGTCTGCGGCAAGGTGGGATTTCCAGGCTTTTATATGATTTTCCGCCTGTCCCCTCGCGCAATACAGGCCGGCATACAGCCAGCGACCCGTGCCGTGGCGTAGGTTGGTGACGATGAAGCGGCTGTCGGTGCCCTGGTCTCCTGCCTCGACGCGCGCGACGATGCGGCGGACCCGGCTCCAGGTGCTGGCCCCGTCATAGAATTCCTTGAAGCGGCGCACCTTGTCGGCTCCGGGCATGGCCTGGAAGCGCGCCGCGGTGCTGGCCTCCAGCGTGGTGACGTGACGGCGCAGTGTGCTGCTGGTCGGCAGACCGAGCACGTAGTCGAGCCCCTCCGCCTCGCACCAGTCCAGCACCTCCGGGCAGGCGTAATGGCCGTCGGCGCGCAGCAGGATCTCGGTCTTGGGCCAGTTTGCCCGAATGGCGCGGAGCAGGCGACGCAGGAAGGTCCGGATCTCCGTCCCCTTGGGCCGCTTGGCTGGGCGCAGCACAGCGGTGACAAAGCGGCCGTTGCCGTCGAAGACAACGATGGGCTGGAAGCCGTACTCGTCGTAATGGGCGTTGAACAGGCGCAACTGCTGGCCGCCATGCACCGCGTCGAAGGTGTCGTCCACATCCAGCACGATGCGCTTGGGCACCTGGCGGAACGAGGCGCAGTAGAGATCGACCAGAGCCCGGCCCATGCGCAGCAGGGCGCGGGTATCCGGCAGGTTCTCCAGGCGTGAGATGGTGGCTTGCGAGCAAAGGTCACGCTCGGACGGCAGGCGTTCCAGGGCCATCTTGAACAGCAGGTCGGAGCGTAGACTGCCGGCGTCGTTGCCGTCCTCGTAGCCCGCCGCGATGGCCAGCAGGCGAAAGCCGATGATGTCGGCCAGCGAATGCACGGTGCGCGTTGGATCGCGCGGGTCCTCAATACAGGCGGCCAGCCGATCGGCAATCCGCAGCCGCTTCGCCACCTCCCGCAGCACCAGCAGCCCGCCATCGGAGGACAGGCGGCCGCCATCAAAGCGCCCGATCACCGGCTTTCCAGCAACGGGTGACAGGCCGGGCAGCGGCAGGGTATGATCAACCATGGCGGGTGGGCGCTCCGGAAACGGCAGGAGTTGGCGTCAGCACCCAAATCCTACGGCCGCTCAACGGATGCCGCTACACCCGCCAACCCTCATGAATTTTCCCGGTTAGGCTTGGATGCTCTCCGGCTTTTGCGGCGGATTGATCCAGACTTCGATTGGCTTTGCGGGTGGTTGAGGCGCTTTGCGAACGAAACGCTCCGGTGTGCGGCGAAAGGCACGGTCGAGGGTTTGCTGGCGGGCGGCATGGACGGCGTCGGCTTGGCCGTAATGGACTTGGTCTGGGGTCATCAGGCCGATGCCGGCATGGTGGTGATCCCGGTTGTACCAGGTGAAGAAGTCCCGGCAGAAGGCCCTGGCATCCTCGATGGAGCCGAAGCGCTTGGGGAATTGCGGCTGATATTTCATGGTCTTGAAGTGGGCCTCCGAGAACGGGTTGTCATTGGAGGTGTGTGGCCGGCTGTGCGATTTGGTGACGCCGAGGTCGGCGAGCAGGAGAGCGGTGGCCTTGGCCTTCATCGGGCCGCCTCGATCGGCGTGCAGGGTCAATTGGCCGGGCGGGACGGTGTGTTTGGCCAGCGTCTCCTCGAACAGCGCCTTGAACAGGGTGGCGCTCTCGGCATCGGCGACGCACCAGCCGACAACGCGGCGGCTGAAGATGTCGAGGATCACGTAGAGGTAGTACCACTTCATCGGCCCCATCAGCTTGGTGATGTCCCAGGACCAGACCTCGTTCGGGGCCTTGGCCAGCAATTCGGGTTTCCGGTAGGCCGGATGACGGAGCTGGTCGCGGCGTTCGCGGACCTCGTCATGCTCCGCCAGCAGGCGGTACATGGTGCGGATGGAGCAATGATAGACGCCTTCATCGAGCAGGGTGGCGTAGACTTCCGCCGGGGCGAGATCGACGAAGCGCGGCTCGCGCAGAAGGGCGAGCACCGTCTGGCGCTCCTGGACCGCGAGCGCCGATAGTGTCCGCGAACGTGGTGGAAATTTGGTGATCGCCCTGGGGGTGGGGCATGCCCCACCCCCAGGGCGGCGCCTTGCGCGAAAGAGGTGGTCATTGGGCCGGTCGGCTAGAGTGGAGTTGCGCACTTCCTCTTGCCCGAAGGACCACCCCAATGACCGAGGACAGTATGGCACTGGCAGACCTGCTCCAGAAGGCCGGCGACGGCGATTTTCTGCGCGCCGTCGCCGAGACGGTGCTGCAGATGCTGATGGAAGCCGACGTCGAAGGCCAGATCGGCGCCGGGCGTCACGAACGGAGCGCCGAGCGGCAGACCTACCGCAACGGCTACCGCGACCGGGCGCTGGATACGCGCCTGGGCACGCTGAACCTGCGCATCCCCAAGCTGCGTCAGGGCAGTTACTTCCCCCCCTTTCTCGAAGCCCGCAAGACCAGCGAGAAAGCCCTGGTGGCGGTGATCCAGGAAGCCTGGATCGGCGGTGTCTCGACCCGCCGCGTTGACGAGTTGGCCCAGGCGATGGGGCTGTCGGGGATCTCGAAGTCGACGGTCTCCAAGCTGTGCCGAGACATCGGCGAGCGGGTCAACGCCTTCCTCGACCGTCCGCTGGAGGGCGACTGGCCTTACCTGTGGCTGGACGCCACCTACCTCAAGCAGCGCGAGGGGGGACGCATCGTCTCCGTCGCCGCCATAATCGCCGTGGCCGCCAACACCGAGGGCAAGCGCGAGATCGTCGGCCTGCACATCGGCCCGTCGGAAGCCGAGGTGTTCTGGAGCGATTTTCTCAAGAAACTCAAGGCCCGCGGCCTGAAGGGCGTGAAGCTGGTGATTTCCGATGCCCATGAAGGGCTGAAGGCCGCCATCGCCCGTGTCATGGGCGCCACTTGGCAGCGCTGCCGAGTCCACTGGATGCGCAACGCGCTCGCCTATGTGCCCAAGGCCCAGAACTCCATGGCCGCCGCCGCTCTGCGCCAGGCCTTTCTCCAGCCCGACGCCGAAGCCGCTCACCAAGCCTTCCGACATATCGCCGAGCAGATGCGCGACCGATGGCCCAAGCTGGCCTCCTTCATGGACAGCAGCGAGCATGACGTGCTCGCCTACATGGGCTTTCCCGCCCAGCATCGCACCAAGCTGCACAGCACCAACACCTTGGAACGCCTGAACAAGGAGGTCAAACGCTGCGCCGACGTCGTCGGCATCTTCCCAAGTGAGGCATCCATCATCCGACTGATCGGCGCGGTGCTCCTCGAACAGAATGACGAATGGCAGACCCAGAACCGCTACATGCAGGTCGAGGCCATGGCCGAGCTGACGCCGGCCAGTGAAAGCCAACCGGCCATCACCTTTCCACCAAAGGCCGCCTGAACAATGGCCACCTCAGCGCGCATCCGAATTTCCACCACGTTCGCGGACACTATCCCAGCAAACCCGGTGCGGTTCACCCTCTCCCCGAGGGGGAGAGGGCTCATGCTCCCTTCGCGCCAGGACGGCGCCCCACCCGAATAGCCCATCCCCCACAAACAGCCACCCCCGCCCCGCCCCGATTGTTCGTCCCGGCTGAATTCTGTTCCCAGGCGCGGCGGCTTTATCCTGGCCGGTCGGTTAGCCACTATCCCTCTTACCGCATTGCAGGAGGGGCGCTGGTCGCCGGATCGGGATGGATCGTTCACGCGCGTCGCTGAGGGTGGAGGGCCGCGAGGTTCCGCTGTGCCTGTTCAGGCCGGCAGGGGAAGGGCCGCTGCCCGGCCTGCTGTATTTCCATGGCGGCGGCTTCACCTCCGGCTCCGTCGAGGAGGTGGAGATCACGGCCGCGACGCTGGCGGAGAGCATTCCGGCGCTGGTGGTGGCGGTCGGCTATGCGCTGGCCCCCGCCCATCCCTTTCCCGCCGCCATCGAGGATGCCCATGCCGCCGCCACTTGGCTGGCGGAGCGGGCCGGGCCGCTTGGCGTCGCCGGCCATGATGCCGGCGGGCATGTCGCGGTGTCGCTCACCCTGCTCGCCCGCGACCGCGGCGGGCCGGAGATCGCGGCGCAGGCGCTGCTCGGGCCGATGCTCGATCCCAGCTTGACGCGGCTCGCCCATGGCGAAGAGGACGGCGAGGGCAGCGCCACGGACTGCGCCCGCTGTTACCGCGCCTATCTGCCGGAGGCGGCGCTGCGGCTGCATCCCTATGCGGCACCGCTGGAATCGCGCCGGCTCGGCCGGCTGCCGCCGGTCCTGATCGCCACGGCGCAGAACGACGCGCTGCGGCCGGAGGCGGAAAGCTACGCCGCCCGGCTGATCGACGCCGGGGTGCCGACCGAGGTCACCCGCTTCAAGGGGGTCAGCCATGCCGGCCTCGCCCACCACCCGCCGGCGCTCGCCGCCGCCGCCGATTTCTTCCGGCGCCGCCTGACCGGCGCCCGTCCCGACACTTCGAGCCAAAGGTAAAGGCCATGTCCCGCAAGACACTCTCCCTCCTGATCGCGGCCGGTGTTTCGGTGGCGGCGCTGACCGGCGCCGCCACCCTGCGCAGCCCGGCCGAAGCGCAAACCGCATCGCCCGCCCCGCCGCCGGCCGAGGTGGATGTCGCCACCGTGCTCGCCCGGCCGGTGACGGACTGGCAGTCCTATTCCGGGCGGCTGGAGGCGGTCGACCGCGTCGACATCCGGCCGCAGGTGCCCGGAACCATCGTCGCCGTGCATTTCCGCAACGGCGCCTTGGTGAAACAGGGCGATGTGCTGTTCACCATCGATTCCCGCCCCTATGAGGCGGAGGTGGCGCGGGCCGAGGCGCAGGTGGCGGCGGCCCAGGCGCGGGTGCGGCTGACCGTCGCCGACCTCGACCGCGCCCAGAAGCTGGTGCGCGACGACACCATCTCGCGCAGCACCATGGACCAGAAGGACAACGCCGCCCGCGAGGCCGCCGCCAACCTGAAGGCGGCGCAGGCGGCGCTGGACATCGCGCGGCTCAATCTCGGCTACACGCGGGTGACGGCGCCGGTGTCCGGCCGGGTGTCGCGGGCCGAACGCACGGTCGGCAACGTGGTGGCGGCCGGGGCGGCGGCGGAGCCGCTGACGACGCTGGTGTCGCAGTCGCCGATCTACGCCTCCTTCGATGTCGACGAGCAGACCTATCTGCGCCACATCGCGCCGATGCGCGATTCCGGCACGATCCCGGTCCGGCTCGGCCTCGCCAACGAGGAGGATTATTCGCGCTCCGGCATGGTGGAGCATGTCGACAACCGGATGGACAGCGTGTCGGGCACCATCCGCGTGCGCGCCCGCTTCGACAATGACGACGGCACGCTGGTGCCGGGGCTCTATGCGCGGGTGACGGTGGGGGGCACCAAGCCCTATGACGCGCTGCTGGTCGACGACCGCGCCATCGGCACCGACCAGGACAAGAAGTTCGTCCTGGTGGTGACGGCGGAGAACAAGGTGGAATACCGGCCGGTCAAGCTCGGCACCGCGCAGAACGGGCTGCGCGTGGTCACCGACGGCCTGTCGGCCGGCGAGCGCGTCGTCGTCAACGGCACCCAGCACGCCCGGCCGGGCATGACGGTGACGCCGAAGACCGTCGCCATGGGGACGGAAAAGACCCAGACGGCGGCCCGCTAAGACACGAACAAGACGGGCGTGCGCCTTTATCAGCCCTCTCCCGCCCCGGGAGAGGGAACCGAAGCGTGCACCCTGGGAGACCCCAGATGAACATCTCGAAATTCTTCATCGACCGGCCGATCTTCGCCGGCGTGCTGTCGGTGGCGCTGTTCCTGGCGGGGGCGATCGCCGTGTTCCGCCTGCCGATCTCCGAATATCCGGAGGTGGTGCCGCCATCCGTCGTCGTGCGCGCCCAGTTCCCCGGCGCCAACCCCAAGGTGATCGCCGAGACCGTCGCCTCTCCGCTGGAGGAGCAGATCAACGGCGTCGAGAACATGCTCTACATGCAGTCGCAGGCCAACAGCGACGGCAATCTGGCGCTGACCGTCACCTTCAAGCTGGGCACCGATCCCGACAAGGCCCAGCAGCTGGTGCAGAACCGCGTCGCCCAGGCGATGCCGCGGCTGCCGGCCGACGTGCAAAGGCTGGGCGTCGCCACGGTCAAGAGCTCGCCGACGCTGACCATGGTCGTGCATCTGCTGTCGCCCAACGACCGCTATGACATGACCTATCTGCGCAACTACGCGGTGCTGAACGTCAAGGACCGGTTGACCCGCATCGCCGGCGTCGGCGAGGTGCAGGTGTGGGGGGCCGGCGACTACGCCATGCGGGTCTGGCTCGACCCCGGCAAGGTGGCGCAGCGCGGGCTGACCGCCACCGACGTCGTCAACGCCATCCGCGAACAGAATGTCCAGGTGGCGGCCGGCGTCATCGGCGCCTCGCCCTCGCCGCCCGACGTGCCGTTGCAGCTGTCGATCAACGCGCGCGGCCGGCTGAAGACCGCCGACGAATTCGGCGACATCGTGCTGAAGACCGGCGGCGACGGCGGCGTCACCCGCCTGCGCGACGTGGCGCGGGTGGAGCTGGCCGCCGCGCAGTATGGCCTGCGCTCGCTGCTCGACAACAAGCCGGCGGTGGCGCTCGGCATCACCCAGACGCCGGACGCCAACGCGCTCGCCATCTCCGACGAGGTGCGCAAGGTGATGGCGGAGCTGAAGGACGACATGCCCGACGGCGTCGCCTATTCCATCGTCTACGACCCGACGCAGTTCGTCCGCTCCTCCATCGAGGCGGTGGTGCACACGCTCTTGGAAGCGGTGGCGCTGGTGGTGCTGGTGGTGATCGTCTTCCTCCAGACCTGGCGGGCGTCGATCATCCCGCTGCTGGCGGTGCCGATCTCCATCGTCGGCACCTTCTCGCTGCTGCTGGCCTTCGGCTTCTCGATCAACGCGCTGTCGCTGTTCGGCATGGTGCTGGCCATCGGCATCGTCGTCGACGACGCCATCGTCGTGGTCGAGAATGTCGAGCGCAACATCGCGTCGGGCCTGTCGGCCCGCGACGCCACCATCCGCGCCATGCAGGAGGTCAGCGGCCCGATCATCGCCATCGCCCTGACGCTGGTCGCCGTCTTCGTGCCGCTGGCGGCGATGACCGGCCTGACCGGCGAGTTCTACAAGCAGTTCGCGATGACCATCGCGATCTCCACCGTGATCTCCGCCTTCAACTCGCTGACCCTGTCGCCGGCGCTGTCGGCGGTGCTGCTGCGCGGCCACGACCAGCCGCAGGACTGGCTGACCCGTGGGATGAACCGGGTTTTCGGCGGCTTCTTCCGGCTGTTCAACCGGGTGTTCCACAAGGCGTCGGACGGCTATGGCCGCGGCGTCGGCGGGGTGGTGCGGCGCAAGGGCGTCATGCTGGCGGTCTATGCCCTGCTGATCGGCGCCACGGTTCTGCTCGGCCGCGCGGTACCGTCGGGCTTCGTGCCGATGCAGGACAAGGAGTATCTGATCAGCTTCGCCCAGCTTCCCAACGGCGCCTCGCTCGACCGGACGGAGGCGGTGATCCGCGAGATGACCGACATCGCGCTGAAACGCCCCGGCGTGGAGAGCGCCGTCGCCTTTCCGGGGCTGTCGGTGAACGGCTTCACCAACAGCTCCAGCGCCGGCATCGTCTTCGTCACGCTGAAGCCCTTCGCCGAACGCCATGACCCGTCGCTGGCGGCCGGCGCCATCGCCATGGATTTGCAGCGGCGCTATGCCGGGCTGAAGGAAGCCTTCGTCGCCATCTTCCCGCCGCCGCCGGTGATGGGGCTGGGGCAGCTCGGCGGCTTCAAGATGCAGCTGGAGGACCGGGGAAATCTCGGCTACGAGGCGCTGAGCGAGGCGGTGAACGCCTTCGTCAAACGGGCGGCGCAGACGCCGGAGCTGGGGCCGTCCTTCTCCGCCTACCAGATCAACGTGCCGCAGCTCGACGTCGATCTCGACCGGGTGAAGGCCAAGCAGCTCGGCGTCAATGTCGCCGAGGTGTTCGACACCATGCAGATCTATCTGGGGTCGCTCTATGTCAACGACTTCAACGCCTTCGGCCGCGTCTACCAGGTGCGGGTGCAGGCCGACGCGCCGTTCCGCGACAGCGCCGACGACATCGGGCTGCTGAAGACGCGCAACGCGGCGGGGACCATGGTGCCGCTGTCGTCGCTGGTCACGGTGCAGCCGGGCTATGGGCCGGAGATGGTGGTGCGCTACAACGGCTTCACCGCCGCCGACGTCAATGGCGGGCCGGCGCCGGGCTATTCGTCGGGACAGGCGGAAGCGGCGGCGGAGCGCATCGCGGCCGACGTGCTGCCGCGCGGCGTCAAGCTGGAATGGACCGATTTGACCTATCAGAAGATCCTGGTCGGCAATGCGGGGCTGTGGGTGTTCCCGATCAGCGTGCTGCTGGTCTTCCTGGTGCTGGCGGCGCAGTATGAGAGCCTGACCCTGCCGCTCGCCATCCTGCTGATCGTGCCGATGAGCGTGTTGTCCGCCCTGTTCGGGGTGTGGCTGACCGGCGGCGACAACAACATCTTCACCCAGATCGGCTTCATGGTGCTGGTCGGCCTGTCGGCGAAGAACGCCATCCTGATCGTCGAATTCGCCCGCGAGCTGGAGCATGAGGGGCGCGGCGTGGTGCAGGCGGCGATCGAGGCCAGCCGGATGCGGCTGCGGCCGATCCTGATGACCTCCATCGCCTTCATCATGGGCGTGGTGCCGCTGGTCACCTCCAGCGGCGCCGGTGCCGAGATGCGGCACGCCATGGGGGTCGCGGTGTTCGCCGGCATGATCGGGGTGACGCTGTTCGGCCTGGTGCTGACCCCGGTGTTCTATGTGCTGCTGCGCAAGCTGGCCGGAGCGGAGCGGCGGGCGGAGGCGCCGGCGCATGCCGGGGCGCAGCCGGCGGAGTGAGGGCGGTGGACCGAAGGCTTGAGTGAGGGAAAATCCTCTCTTCCCGAAAGGGGGGAGGGGATTTTTCGCGGGTGTGGGAGGTCAGAAGCCGCCGGCGAGGTCGGCCAGCGCGTCGCGGTCCAGCAGTTCCAGCTTGCCGCCGACGAGGATGCGGATCAGGCGGGTCGATTTCAGCTTGGTCAGGGTGCGCGACACCGTCTCGGTGGTCAGCCCCAGATGGTCGGCGATGTCGCCGCGGCTCATCGGCAAATCGATGGTGCGGCCGTCTCCCTTGCCATCTCCCTTGCCGGCGCCCTTGCGGTCGCCGAGCCGCATCAGGAAGGTGGCGACCTTCTCGGCGGCGGTCTTGCGGCCGAGCAGGACCATCTGGTCCTGCGCCGCCATCAGCTCCGACGTGGTCGTCGACAAAAGCCGGCGGGCGAAGGCGGGCTGGGCATCCATCAGGGCGTCCAGCTCCAGGCGCGGGATGCGCTGGATCGTGGTCGCCGTCACCGTCTCGGCGGTGTAGAGATACTGGTCGGCGAAGGCCAGCCCCATCATCTCGCCGGCTTGCAGGAAGCCGATGATCTGGCGCCGGCCGTCCGGCAGCATCTTGTAGAGACGGACCATGCCGCTCAGCACGCGGAACACCGACCCCGCCGCGTCGCCCTCGCGGAACAGCGTGGTCTCGCGCTCATGGACCTTGGCATGGCCCAGGCTGGCGAAGCGGTCGGCGGGAGTAGCCGGCTGGGTGGCCGGCTGCGGGAGCAGATCCTGGGTCATGGCCCCCGGACCGGCGGCCGGCGACGACGCCAGGGCGGAAACCAGATAACCAGGAACGGCGCGGCTGGCGTGGGCGGCAATGGCGGCGTGCGTGGACATCGGAACCTCGGCCTTGACGGAGCGATGCGGTCCGGTTCGGTCCGCATCCGATGGCCCGACGCTACCGCTCCCCCGCCATCCTGTGCAGTGCGGTGATGTACCTAAGGAAGTTTGCGTACGTAACTGTACCTACGTATAAGGCCGCAGGCGCCCGCCATGTCGGACGGAATCAGACGGAATCAGGCAGCAGGCCGGTCAGCATGTCGATCAGCTGGTCCTCGTCGAACGGCTTCTCCAGCACGGCGACGACGCCGGCCTCCTTCGCCCGGGCGAAGGTCGCGGGATCGCCGCGCCCGGACACCATGATCACCGGCATCCCGTGCAGGTCGCCGCGATGGCGCTCCAGGAACTCCAGCCCGCTCATCACCGGCATGTGCAGGTCGAGCACGAGGCAGCCGCGCGGATCGCCGTCGAAGCCGTCGAGGAACTCGCGGCAGGAGGAGAAATCCCTGACATCGAAGGAGAACGCCTCCAGCAGGGCCTTCAGGGAGTCGCGGACCGGCTCGTCATCGTCGACGATGTGGACGATGCCGGCACCCGGCTCTCCGGCCGGTCCAGTGCCCGGTCCCTTGTCCAGGTGATCCATGACGGCCTCCGCACTTCCCTGCAAACACGACGGCGCCGACGAAGCGGCGCGTCATGGAAGATAAAATGCGGCGGGGAGTGCCGATATAAGGACGATTGCGTATGCGGCGCGCTTTTGATGCAGATCACGCGCCGCCCGGAACCACCCCGGCGGCGATCGCCATGCGCACCAGGGTCGGCAGGCTGTCGGCCCGCATCTTCTCCATCACGCGGGCACGGTGGATCTCCACGGTGCGCGGGCTGATCGACAGCTCGAACGCGATGACCTTGTTCGACCTGCCGGCCACCAGCCAGCGCAGAACGTCGAGTTCCCGCGGCGTCAGCGCCGACAGGCGGGCCAGTACCTCCGGCGGGGCGGAGGGCGGCGGGGACGGCGCTTCGGCGGCGACGGGCGGCGACGGCGAAGCCGGCGCCCCGCCGGCCGCCACGCGGGCCAGGGCGGAGCGCACGGCGGCGAGCAGGGCCTCCTCCTCGAAGGGCTTCTCGACGAAATCAACCGCCCCCGCCTTCATCGCGCGCACGGCGAGCGGCACGTCGCCATGGCCGGTCATCACCACCACCGGCAGAGCATGGCCGTCGCGCACCAGCCGCTCCTGGAGGTCGAGGCCGCTCATCTGCGGCATGCGCACATCGACCAGCAGGCAGCCCGGCCGCGACGGGGCGTCGGAGTCGAGGAAGGCGAGCGGCGTGGAGTAGCCTTCCGCCCGGAAGCCGGCGCATTCCAGCAGGACCTGGACGGAATCGCGGATGGCGTCGTCGTCGTCGACGATGAAGACGGTGAGGTCGGTGGTCATCTGTGGTCCGGTGTCAGCGGGCATCGTCGATTTCCGGAGCGTCCGGGGAGGTGTCCGGAGGATCGGCCACGGCGTCCGCCGGGGGATCGGCCAGCGGAACGGTGAAGACGAAGCTGGCGCCGGTCGCCGGCGGAGCCGGCGGCGGCTCCAGCCACAGGCGCCCGCCATGGGCCTCGATGATCGACCGGCAGATCGACAGCCCCAGCCCCATGCCGCCGGCCTTGGTGGTGACGAAGGGCTGGAACAGCTGGGCCCGCACCTCCTCCGGCACGCCGGGGCCGCTGTCGCCGACCAGGACGCGGCGGAACGCCGCCTCCCCCGGTTCGGGGCCGGTGCGGATGGTCAGCACCCGCTGGACGCCGGGGCCGGCGGCGCCCGCCCCCGCCATGGATTCGATGGCGTTGCGGACGAGGTTGAGGATGACCTGCTGGACCTGGACCTTGTCGATCATCACCTGCGGATCGGTGGCGTCGAGGTCGAAGCGCACATGCAGCCCCCGCTCCTTGGCGCCGACCAGGGCGAGCGCGCTCGCCTCCTCCACCACCTTGTTGAGGGAGTCGACGGAACGGTGCGTCTTGCCCTTCTCGATGAAGCTGCGCAGATGGCGGATGATCTGCCCGGCGCGGGTGGCCTGGGCGCTGGCCTTGTCGACCATGTCGATCGCCTTGGCCACCGTCTCCGGCCGCTCCATCAGGCGCTTGGCGGCCTTGGCGTAGTTGATGACGGCGGTCAGCGGCTGGTTCAGCTCATGCGCCAGCGTCGAGGCCATCTGACCCATGGCGCTGACCCGGCTGACATGCAGAAGCTCCGACTGCAATTCCTGCAACCGCCGCTCGGTGGCCTGCCGTTCGGTCAGGTCGCGGACGAAGCCGGTGAAGCAGCGCCGTCCGCCGAGCAGCACCTCGCCCACCGCCAGCTCCATCGGGAAGACCGAGCCGTCGCGCCGCTGGCCGGAGACGACGCGGCCGATGCCGATGATCCGCCGCTCCCCCGTCCGCTGGTAGCGCTCGAGATAGCCGTCATGCTGCTCGCGGTAGGGGGACGGCATCAGCATGCTGATGTTGCGGCCCGCCACCTCCGCCGCCGCGTAGCCGAACAGCCGTTCGGCCGCCGGGCTGAAGGATTCGATCAGGCCCGTCTCGTCGATGACGATGATGGCCTCCGGCACCGTTTGCAGGATGGAGGTCAGCCGCGCCTCGCGCTCGCGCAGCGCCGCCTCCGCCTGCCGGGACGCGGTCAGGTCGCGGATGATGCCGATATAGACGGGGGCGCCGTCCTGCTTCGCCTCGCCGACCGACAGATCCATCGGGAAACAGGAGCCGTCCTTGCGCTGGCCGGTCACCTCGCGGCCGATGCCGATGATCCGCCGCTCCCCCGTCCGGTGATAGCGCTCGAGATAGCCGCCATGCTCCTCCCGATAGGGAGGCGGCATCAGCATCCTGACGTTGCGGCCGACCACCTCCGCCGCGGTCCAGCCGAACAGCCGCTCGCACGCCGGGTTGAAGCTCCGGATCCGGCCCCGGTCATCGATGATGACGATGCCGTCGGGCACGGTGTCGAGCATCGCCTGCAATTGCGACAGCGCACCCAGGTTTTCGTCCCGGTTATCGTCGGCCACGTCCCATCCTCGAACTCTCAT